>NC_011979.1:1205714-1507142 GCF_000022265.1 Geotalea daltonii FRC-32 | reverse complement strand
TACCAGAAGCCTGCTATAGACTGGATCAAATGCAGCATCCGAGGGAAGCAGGAATTGCCAATCCTGAACCCCATTCAGCATACCGTAGATATAGGAGCCAGCAGAGATTGCGCCAGCTCCAACGAGAGACAGATATCTACCATTCACCCCGTCCAGTGGATCGATGACCTGAATTCCGCTTTTCCAGGTATCAACCACATACATCCTTTTCAACTTTCCAGCTTTATCATATTCAAAGCTGACGCCTTGGGGAGCAACAAAATCCAAAGGCTGATCACGCAAGGTACCAAGGCCAATAGTTTTCACATTGGTTAGATAAGTGGGGCTAGAAGGATTCACATCGAAAAGCTGAACCCTGCCGTTCATAGAGTCTGCAACAGCAAGTCGGTTGAGGTCTTTGTCGTATGCAAGGCCAGCTGGATACTGAAAAAAGCCGGCCGCCTTGCCCAGGCCGCCAAACGAGCGCACATACACACCGGAAGCAGCAAAGACGTGAACCTGATGCTTTGCAGCATCAGCAACGTATGTGGAGCCAAGGCTATCGACAGCGACACCAGTCGCTTTAGCGATAACCCCTGGTTCGCCAATACGCCTGATCTCGGCGCCGGTACCGGGATTGACAACGGAAACATAGTTACCGCAGGTAACCAGCAGATCACTACCCGCGAAGGCAATACCAAGAGGAATACCAGTTGTTTTTATGGTCTGCACCAGATGGCCATAAAGATTGTACTTCAAAACAGCCCCGGCCCTAGGGTCAGTGACATAGTAATTGTTGCCGGAAGATTCGACAACGATCCTCGCAGGCGTCATCATCCCATCCCTGACAGGAGGCATGGCCTTGGCCACAGGGGCCACCGCTGCCGCCAAAGAAATTGTTCCCGGCAGTGAAATGACTGCGACAAGCAGCGAGACGACAAGCAATGTTGTAAGGTTGCGCTTTGCGTGAATCATCTGAAAGCCTCCGTAATTATTGGAGATATTCTAATATAAATTAAGAATCTAGTCTGATTGCAGGGTTACTAGGCTGCTATTAATGCAACTTCGATGCCCGCATCAATGATTATTTTATCTTCCGATTAAATAGTCGGTGGTGCAGACATGACCCTTGAGAGACTTAAAGAAAAATATCTTGAGGATTTAGATAGTTATGTGTGGGGCTTTTCTTTGTGAAGCAAAGCCCCATTGGGGAGGGAACAAAAACTGAAATTCAATGTAAAGAGGCATTATTATTATGTTTGTCACAATTCACGGAAATAGGCAGAGTTGAAAATTTTATTTTAAAAAACCAAATTTCTTCATGCGGTACCTGAAAGCATCTATGCCCAGGTTAAGTTTTTTGGCGGCCTTTGATTGATTCCAATCGGTTATCTCCAGCGATTGCCTTATGAGTTCTTTTTCTACCTCTTCGATATCAACCCCTTCTGGTGGCAGTTTGAACGTAGAAACTGGCACTGTGGATGCGGAACTTTTCGCAATTATCTCAAGCGGCAGATTTTCGATGAGCAGGGTGTCCTCGGTCCCAAGGATGATAGCCCGTTCAATAACATTTTTAAGTTCTCTGATATTGCCTGGCCAGCTATAATCAATGAGCATCTTTTCAGCCATGCTTGAGATGGATTTTACCGACTTGTTGAATTCCCTGCCGAAGGATTCCATGAAGAAATTGGCAAGTTGGATGATATCGTCCCTCCTCTCCCTCAAAGCAGGAAGGAAAATAGGGATCACTTGCAACCGGTAGTAGAGGTCGTTGCGGAAAGACTTCTCTTCGATGGCCTTGAGTAGCTCCTTGTTGGTCGCTGAAATAATCCGCACATCGACAGATATAACCTTGGCGCCACCGATGCGCCTGAAGGTTCTGTCCTCAAGGAATCTGAGGAGCTTTGCCTGCATCCCCATCTCCATATCGCCGATCTCATCGAGAAATACGGTCCCTCCATCGGCAAGTTCAAACAGCCCTTTTTTTGCGGTTTTGGCATCGGTAAAGGCCCCCTTTTCATGGCCGAAAAGCTCACTCTCCAGAAGGGTTGCCGGGACGGCCGCACAATTTATAGCGACAAAGGGTTTTTCTGCACGGCTGGACTGATAATGGATCCATTTTGCGACCAGCTCCTTGCCGGTACCCGATTCACCCTGAATGAGGACGGTGGATGCTTCACTCTTGGCAACCTTGCCCATCATGTCCAAAACATTTTTCATATGCTTGCTGGTACCGATAATCTTTGGGGGACCCAGCTTTTTGTGCTCACTTCTCAACTGAACTACTTCGCGACGCAGATCGGAAGTTTCCAGCGCCTTCTTTATGACAATGGAGAGCTCATCCAGGTTAAAGGGCTTGTTGATATAATCGTAGGCGCCCATACGCATGGTGTTTACGGCTGTTTCCAGACCGCCATGGGCCGTGAGCATGATGACTACTATCTCGTCATCGAATTCCTTGACCTTTTCCAGAACCTCAAGTCCGCCAATGCCGGGCAGTTGAATATCAAGCAGTACCAGCTCAGGTTGCTCCTCACGCACCAGACGAAGAGCATCTTCACCATTGCCGGCGGTAAAGACTTCATAACCCTGCTTTTTCAGATTCTGTTCCAGTGACCAACGGATCAAGTGCTCATCATCAACCACCAGTATTCTTGTCTTTCTCAAGGCAATTCCCCTTTTCCAGAAGTAGTAAAAAAGCAGCGACTGGATCTAATTGTATGGCTATATTGCTGCAGCGGTCTCCAAAGCCTGATTTTCAGGAAACTGCAGACTGAGGGCCGGTAAACTTACGATGAATTCGGTTCCTTTGCCATCCTCGCTGGAAACAGTCAAGGTTCCATTGTGCTGCGACACGAGCTTATGGCAGATGGCCAGACCAAGGCCGGTCCCCTGTGCCTTTGTCGTAAAAAACGGCGTAAAGATCTTCTCCAGGATCTGGGCAGGAATCCCCTGTCCGGTATCCTTGACCATGATAAGAACCCAGTCCTGCTCTTTTTTCTCGAATGCACTTCTTATGGTCAGTGTTCCGCCGTCATGCATTGCCTGCATGGCATTGAGAATCAGGTTGAGCAAAACCTGCTGGATCTGTTTCGGGTCCACATACACCGGTGGCAGATCTTCCTGAAGTTCCAGCTTTTTCTCGATATTTTTGCTTCCCCGATGCTGGGAAGCGAACTTGAGGGTTTTCCGTATGGTTGAATTTATATCGGTAAAGGCGGGCTCCGGTTGCGCCGGCTTGCCGAAAAACAACAGGTCGTTAACCGTCTTGTCGAGCCTCTTGATCTGCTCCAGTACCTCATCGACAATGGTGGTGCGTGAGTCGGAGGGAGCGAAGTCCTCTTTTATTATGGTTATGGCTGCTGCAATGCCGGTCAGTGGGTTTTTTATCTCGTGGGCAATGCCTGCAGCCATTTCGCCGACGGAAGCCAGTCGGTCTGCCCTCTCCATCTGCTGGAAATGATATTGATCCAGCTCCTGCTTGGCAGTATCGAGTCGGTCCACCATGGAATCGAAACTGACTATGAGACGGCCGATCTCATCCTTGCCATCGGGCTTCATCCGCACCGACAAATCACCCTGCTCAACCCTGGCCATGTTTTCCGCCAGGAGATGGAGGGGCTTCTTGACGAATTTCACCATAACCATGGAGATTGCAAGGGAGAGGAAGGATATGATGGCAATGGTGGAAAAAACAAAGAGCTTGGAGGCATCCATGATCCGCTTTCTGGTCTCGACAAGCGAATAATTGACATTCAGCAGGCCGATGATCCGGCTCTTGTGGCCATGGCAGACGTGGCACGGTTCATCGTTATAGATGGGCTTCAACATGCCCAGGACTTCCCCGTGACCCTCCAGATAAAAAACGCCGTCTTTCCTGTTGTTGATGAACAGCTGGTAGTCCCGGTCGTCAACAGGCTTGCCGACCTCGCTGGGCCGGGAGGATTTGAGGACAACGCCGTGGGGATGAAATATGCGGACGGAGAGCAGTTTCTGGTTCTGCCCTACAAGCTCTAGGATGGTCTGCACATCTTCCGTGTTGCCGATGCGCATGGAATTGTAGGTACTGCGCTCTATGGTGTTGAGCAGAAGCTCGCTGCTTTCCCGGGCGGCATTGATCAGCTGCATCTGCTCACGGCGCAGGGTGACGAAGGCAAAGGTGCTGATGCCGAAGACGAGCAGCAGGATGGAGATGACTATTACCCGTGTGGTGAGGCTCTTAAAGATCAATCAGACTCCTGTGAAGCAATGGCAGGAAAGTTTATCAAGGTCCTGGTGATGTTTTTACCGGTGATGTGGAGGTCTGTAAGCCGCTGATAGTCGTTGTTGCAGCCTTTTTAGGCGGGATGACATCCCACCGGAACTCCCATTCACTGTATTTCTTTTTCCCTTCGAACTGGGTGTAATCTGCAGGGAAATTAGCCTGCTTAATGGGTTCCTTATCACTGGAACTGGCGATCCCAAGAATACCCTTTTGGGGATCCTTTATTATTTTCCACTCTTTTCCGGTAATAGGATCAGGGTAAAGTTTGCGCAGATGCTTAACATTCTGTAGAGATCGAGGATCTTGTGCTAGATGCTTGATATCACCCAAGGGCATTGCCCCCTCGCCGTGACGAAAATTGCGCCAGTGCAGCATGGCTTCCCGATATTGCGTCCCCACCCACAAAAGCTCCGCTTCCCGCTCCCGGTCCATGATCATCTTCCACGACTGCCCCGCCACCCCCAGCATGATGCCCATGATGATGACGATCATCAGGGCGGCAAGGTAGGTGAATCCGGCAGAAGATTTGAGCGGGTGCAGGAACATTATTTCCTCGCGAGTACTTCCTTTGCTGCTTCCACAAGATCTTCGGGCATAAGGCCGAAGTATTTGAGCAGTTCTTCCGCCTTGCCGGAGGTGCCGAAACGGTCATTGATGCCTACCCGCTTCACCGGTGTCGGGCAGGTCTCCGCCAGCAGTTCGGCAACGGCTCCCCCCAGTCCGCCGATGATGGAGTGCTCTTCGGCGGTGACAATGGCACCGGTTTCCCGGGCAGCCTTGATAACGATCTCCCGGTCAAGTGGCTTTACGGTGCCAATGTGGACGACACGGGCGGAGACTCCCTCTTTCTTCAGCTGTTCAGCAGCGGCCAGCGCCTGGGCGGTCATGAGGCCGGTCGTGATGAAGGTCATGTCGCTGCCCGAGGCAAGTTCACTCCCTTTGCCGATCTGGAAAACATGGTCTTCAGGGAAAATGGTCTGAACCTTGTTGCGGCCGAGCCTGATGTAGAAAGGCCCTTTGGCAGCGGCTGCCGCCCGGATTGCCCCTTTGGTCTCAACTCCGTCGGCAGGGACTACCACTGTCATATTGGGAATGGCACGCATGATGGCGATGTCCTCGATGGACTGATGGGATCCGCCGTCCTCACCAACCGTAACGCCGCCGTGGGTGGCAACGACCTTGACATTGGCCTTCGGATAAGCGGCTGACTGGCGAATCTGCTCCCAGCCACGACCGGCAGCAAAGATGGCAAAGGTGGAAAGAAATGGAATTTTTCCCACCGCAGCCAGGCCTGCTGCCGTTCCGACCATGTTCGCTTCGGCAATGCCCATATTGAAGAATCGCTCCGGAAACTTCTTGGCAAACACCCCGGTTTTTGTCGAACCGGAAAGATCAGCATCCAGGGCAACTATATCTTTATTTTCCTCGCCCAGTTCCGCAAGAACCTCACCGTATGCATCCCTGGTGGCAATCATCTTACTCATATGCAAAATCCCCTCATCTATTTTTATGATCCAAGCTTTATTCGCAGAAGCTGCCAAGACATTCCAGCGCCCGCGGCAGTTCTTCGTCACTGGGAGGAACGCCATGATAGGAAGCCTTGTTTTCGAAAAAGGACACCCCTTTTCCTTTTACCGTGCGGGCAACAATTACCGTCGGCTGTCCCTTGACCGTTTCGGCAGCATCGAGGGCCTCCATGATTGCCCCCATGTCATGGCCGTCGATATCGAGCACATGCCAGCCGAAAGCCCGAAATTTGTCGGTGATCGGGGCAACGTTCATCACCCGGCTCACCTCGCCGTCGATCTGCAGGTTATTGGCGTCGACCATGGCACAGAGGTTGTCCAGCTTGTAATGGGCCGCAGCCATTGCCGCTTCCCATACCTGCCCCTCCTGCAATTCACCGTCGCCGAGGATGGCATAGACCCTGTTGTCCTTGCCATCGGCTTTAAGGCCAAGGGCCATACCGTTAGCCATTGACAAGCCCTGTCCCAGGGAACCGGTGCACACGTCCACTCCGGGAGTCCCCTTGCTGTCCGGGTGCCCCTGCAGGTGGCTGCCAAGGCGGCGCAGCGTCATCATATCCTCTTTCGGGAAATACCCCGCTTCGGAAAGCGCCGCATAGAGGGCAGGAGCAGCATGCCCCTTGCTGAGGACGAAACGGTCCCTCCCCTGCCAGGTCGGCTCGGCGGGATTGTGGCGCATCTTGTAAAAATAAAGGGCTGTGACCATGTCGATGGCTGACAGGGATCCGCCGGTGTGGCCGGATTGGGATCTGTGCAGTGCCCTGACAATGGAAATGCGGAGTTGCCTGGCCTGTTCTTCCAGTTGTGTTTTGCGATCGTTCACGTAAAGCTCTTCCTTTCAGGTAATTGGCTAGTCATCGTCGGTAATGAGATAATCAAGGATGATTTCATCAAGACTTTGTGTGCCAGCCCCATTGGCAGCCGGTTTTTTTTCAGGCACTGGGGCAGGAGCGGCATTATCCGGAGATTTATTGAAGATGCGCTGGTCGAACTCGGCCGACTTCAGCCGGCGCATCATGTCCTTGTGCTGCTCCTTCATCAGGTCTTCAACCACCTGTTCCAGGTTGTCCACCTTGATGATATCTGCGTAGCTGGTCTTGATTGAGGCGAGAATAGTGCCGCCCCGGTAAAGGAGGGTAATGATGTGGGGGTTGGCTATGCCGCTGTCCTCGGTCTGGACATGGAAAATCTCCCCTTTGTATTTGATGTTATGGTTGAAGCCGCCTACCATTTTTTCGCTCTCCGCCAAATGACGTACAAGTTGTCAAACTACCACACGCAACAGAGAGTTGCAACAAGTAAAAAACAGCGTTTATCTCAATGGTTTATCGTTCAGAAAAGCCTTTCAGCTCCGCTTGATTTTCCCAATTATCGCCTTGATCTTTGACACGGCCTCCATGGCATCCTTGGCATAAATATCCGCACCGATTTCAATGGCGTAATCCTGGGTCAGGACAGCCCCTCCCACCATGGTGAAGGTTTTCACTCCCGCCGTCCGCAATTGCTGCACAACGGTCTCCATTTCGGACATGGTCGTGGTCATCAGGGCGGAAAGGCCGACCGCATCCACATCATGGGCCTTGGCTTCGGCGACGATGCGTGCCGCAGGAACATTCTTGCCCAGGTCGATGACTTCAAAACCGTGGTTTTCAAGGAGGGTGCAGACAATATTCTTGCCGATGTCATGGATATCCCCTTCCACGGTAGCCATGAGTATCCTGCCCGAGCTCTCGAGCTTCATCCCCTGCATTTCCTGCTTCAGCCGGGAAAAAGCGGTCTTCATGGTCTCCGCAGAGAGCATTACCTGGGGAAGAAAGACAATGTTCTTCTCAAAACGGCGCCCTACCTCCTCCAACCCCGGCAATAAGCCATTGTTGCTGATCTCCAGCGGGCTTAAACCCTGGGCAAGGGCAGCCTCCACGTGGACGACGATATTTTCCACATCGCCGTCAATGACCGCCCTGGCCAGAATACCTCGAATGTCCTGGGGGGCGGCCTCAACCTGCCCGGCGCTTGCCGCAACTGCTCCTTTATAGGCATCGATATAGGTGGCAGCATTGGCATCCCTGTTGAGAAGCACCATTACTGAACGCCAGACGTCCATCATTGCCTGTTCCTTCGGGTTGATAATAGCGGCATCGAGACCGGCCTCCATGGCCATGGCGAAAAAGGCCGAGGATATCAGGGGCCGGCACGGCAGGCCAAAGGAGATATTGCTCACGCCGAGCACCGTACTGAGCCCGAGTTGTCCCTTGACCCGGCGGATGGCTTCAAGGGTCTCCAAGGCCCGTTTCTGCTCGGCGCTGACAGCCAGCGTCAGACAGTCGATGATCACATCGTTTCTCCTGATCCCCAGTGAAACTGCTCTGTTGGCTATCTTTGCCGCAATGGCGGTCCGGGCTTCGGCAGTTTCGGGAATACCGTTCTCATCGAGGGTGAGACCGATAACAGCCGCACCATATTTTTTCGCCAACGGCAGGATGCGCCCCAGGCTCTTCTCTTCGCCATTGACGGAATTTATCAGCACCTTGCCGTCGGCGGACTTGAGGCCCCGCTCCAGCGCTTCCGGGTTGGAGGAGTCAAGGACCAGCGGAACGGAGGCAGCCCCCGCGGCGCAGAAAACGGCCTGTTCCATAGCCGCCGGTTCGTCGATACCGGGCGCGCCAACATTGACATCAAGCAGTGTCGCCCCGGCAACCACCTGCTCCATGGCTTCGCGGCGGATGTAAGAAACCTTCCCCTCCCGCAACTCGGCAGCAAACGCTTTCTTGCCGGTTGGATTGATCCGCTCGCCGATGATGGCGACTGGCCGGCCGTTGCCGAGGGCAGCATGGCCGCCGCGGCTGGAAAGCCAGGTAGTTCCCCCTGAGGAAGCAATGTCCGGCAGAGACTGATTCTTTCCCGCCAGAGCATCCTTCATGGCACCGATGTGGGCGGGAGTTGTACCGCAGCAGCCACCGATGATCCGCACCCCCAGTTGGAGCATCCGGTCATGGTAGGCTGTCATTTCGTCAGGCGTGGCCGGGAAAATGGTCTTTCCTTCCTTCAGCACCGGCAGCCCTGCATTGGCCTGCGAGATCAGGGGGAGGCTGGTAACACGGCGCATGGCAGAGAGGATTTCATAGATGCCCTCAACACCCAGGCCGCAATTGGAGCCGATGATGTCGGCACCCACCGCCTCCAGGGTTATGGCGGCAGCCTCGGGGGGCGTACCCAGGACGGTGCGGCCCTTATCATCGAAGGTAAGCATGGCAATGATGGGTATTTCGGCCGAAACCTCCCGGATGGCGATGATCGCAGCACGAATCTCCTTGATGTCCAGGAAAGTCTCCAGGGTGATGAGATCGGCGCCGGCTCCCACCAGGGCCTCAGCCTGCTCGCGAAACTGGGCGGCCATCCGGTCGAAGGTCATATCACCTACCGGTTCCACAAACTTGCCGGTAGGCCCCATGGAGGCAGCTACGTACGCCCGGGCCCCGGCAACCTGGCGGGCAATTTCCACCCCCCTGGCATTGATTTCTGCCAGTTTGCCCTCAAGCCCGTAATGGGAGAGCTTTTCCCTGCTGCCGCCGAAAGTATTGGTGACGATGATGTCGGCACCGGCATCAAGATATTCCTGGTGAACCCCTGCCACCACCTCCGGCAGGGTAAGATTCAGCTCTTCAGGCGATTGCCCAGCCTTGAGCCCCCGCTGCTGAAGCATGGTCCCCATGGCTCCGTCCAGCACCAGCACCCGGTCTTTTATGGACTGCAAGAAAGGCTGTTTCATTGATATACCCTCTCGAATGTAATGTATTTGCATAAACCGTCAGCGATCATGGTACCGGTCCGGCCCCATCACTGTTTTTTTTCCAGGCTGAAGTCGGGGGAAAGGGATTGGCGCAGGTCCAGGTGCCCCTTTGCGGTTTCCACCTGCTGGCCTTCCTTGAGAAAGAGCACTTTTTTCACCTGGGGGAAATTGACGGCAATGGTGTCGATGACGGCATAAATGGCCGTCATCTCGGCTGAGCTTCCGGCAGGCAGATCGTCGTAAAATTCCCTGCCGAAATCCACGGTCACCTGGTCTCCCCGTACTTCAACCTTGCGCACCTGGGTACTGTCCGGCAAAACCGGTCCATGGTCTCCCACAGGGCCACTGATCAGCTCACCGACAACAGCCTCTATGGACTCGGCAGGATCGGAGCCTGCCTCTATTTCGCGCCCTTCCCGCACCAAGCCGTCCCCACTTTCATCGGCAAAGAACAGCGTTACCAGGATAGTCCCGGCTTGTTCCGCCGGAGGGGGCACCTGAGGTCTTGTGCTGATGTGATATTTTTTCGCCACCAGAGCGCCGACAATTGCGGCGAAAACCAGGAAGGCGATGATAATGAACCTCATCCCTTTACGGGGCTGTCTGTTTGTCTTCACCGGCCTGCTCCTCTTCATGGGCTTCATCGTCCAGGTTCACTTGATATACATCGCCAAGGCGTTCGCCGAGAAAGCGGCTGCCAACGCGGATGAATCCGGCCGGAACATCGGTAACAAAGAAATGGTGGTTGCCCTTTTCAGAGGTAGGACGCAGCAGCGACTTTTTGCCCAGTATCTCAGCCACGGTAAAGGCGGTTTCCTCGGCAGAGTCCACAAGCGTGACCCCATCGCCCATGACCTCGGCAATGATCCCCTTGAGAATGGGATAATGGGTGCAGCCAAGGACCAGGGTGTCGACAGACTCTTCTTTAAGCCCCTTGAGATAGGTTTGTGCGGTTAGCCGGGCAATTTCGTTATCGATCCACCCCTCTTCGGCCAGCGGTACGAACAGCGGACAGGCCCTGGTCACCACCTCTATCCCGGGATTGATGCGCTTGATCGCCTTGGCATAGGCGCTGCTTTTGATAGTTCCTGCCGTACCGATAACCCCTACCTTGCCGCTGCGGGTAACGGCGGCGGCACGCCGGGCGCCAGGCTCGATCACCCCGACAATGGGAATGGAAAACTCTTTTTTCAATGCGGTCAGGGATACGGCAGAAGCAGTATTGCAGGCAACGACCAGCATTTTGATGTCGCGGCTGACGAGAAAAGAGGTGATCTGGCGCGAGTAACGGACAACGGTCTCCGGGGATTTGGTCCCATAGGGAACGCGGGCCGTATCACCGAGGTAAATTGTGTCTTCCTGGGGAAGGACCTTCATGATTTCTTTGAGGACCGTCAGTCCTCCTACACCCGAATCAAATACGCCGATAGCTTTCCAAGCCACTTTTTCTCCCGAAACCGCCGTTATCATGAATGAAAACGTTTAATAGTATTTTAGCCATACCCCCATTGTCAAGGCATTTGCTTTACTTTATGAATACAATAAATCTTTAATTTTCCAAGAAAATCTGTTATGTATTCCGGGTAATCTGTCACCATTGGAGACCCTATGGAAAAACAGGAACTGCTCAACAAGACGGTGGAAACCCTCTCTCCCTTCGAAACCGGCAATATCGTTCATTTCATTCAGAACTTGACCATGAAAAATGCCATGGAGAATCCCTGGATCATCGGCTTCTTCCTGGTACTCGCCTTTTATGCAGTGATCAAGCGTTCCAAATTCGTCCTCGCCTCCCTCTTTGCCGCCATCTCCATCATGCTCCTGGTCCGCTTCACGCTCCCTGCCGACAGCGGCAACGAGCTCACCCTCAGCTCCACTCTCCCCTTCGCCTTCGGCGGACTGGCCATCGGTGGAGCACTCATTTACTTCATTTTCATCAAGACGGAGTAGCCTGTCCTTGTCCCGAGTCGGTTTTACCACAACCATACCCGTAGAAATCCTGGTAGCTGCAGGAAAAATCCCGGTAGACCTCAACAATATCTTCATTACCAGCGACAGGAGCGGCCAGCTCATTGAAGAGGCCGAAGTTGCCGGTTTCCCGCGCAATGTCTGCGGCTGGATCAAGGGAATTTACGCCACCGTCCTGGAAAGCGGCATTGACGAAATGATTGCCGTCACCGAGGGAGACTGCAGTTATACAAAAGCCCTTATGGAGGTCCTCTCCATGGCCGGCATCCGGGTCGTCCCCTTTGCCTATCCAATCGACCGTAACCCGCAAACCCTAAAGGCAGAGATGGAAAAGCTGATGGACCACTTCGGTGTGGGATGGACTGAGGTCAATTCGGCAAAAGAGCGTCTCGATGCCATCCGGCGGAAGGTCAGGGAGATAGACCGTCTCACTTGGCAGGAAAACAAGGTTACCGGCGAGGAGAATCACTACTTCCAGGTCTGTACTTCCGATTTCAACAGTGCCCCTGAAGCCTTCGAGAGGGAAGTGGACGCCTTTCTTGGGGAGGCAGCAGCCCGACGAAGTTTCGGCAGACAGATAAGACTCGCCTACCTGGGGGTGCCGCCGATCCTCAGCGAGCTTTACCCATTCATGGAAACGCTCGGGGCGCGGGTCGTCTTCAATGAAACGCAACGGCAGTACGCCATGCCCTACGACGTCGAAGACCTCGTGGACCAGTATTGCCGCTATACCTATCCCTACGACATTTTTCACCGCATTGCCGACATCCAGCTGGAAATCGCCCAACGGCAGGTGGACGGCGTCATCCATTATGTCCAGTCCTTCTGTTTCCGCCAGATAGAAGACATGGTCATACGCAAGAAGCTGTCCTTGCCCATCCTCACCCTGGAAGGGGACAAGCCGGCGCGGCTGGATGCCCGGACCAGGATCAGGCTGGAAGGCTTCGTCGAGATGCTTGCCGACAAACAGGCAATGGCGGAGGATTGATGGCTGTCCGTAGCAGCAGAATCGGCATCGACCTGGGAAGCAGAAAGGCCAAATTCGCCCTGCTCGTCGACGGCATTGTATCCAGGCTGGCGGACCGGGATACGGTCACCTTCTACAAACGCTTCGGCAGGCTCGAAGGAGAAGAGCTCCTGCTCGACCTGAAAGCCAGTGAACTTTTCTCGCCAGAAGAACTGGCGACGGCAGCGGTGACCGTTACCGGTTATGGCCGCAACACCTTGTCCATGCGGGGCGCCAAGGTCATTTCGGAGATCCGTGCCCATGTTGCCGGCGCCCTGAAGCAGACCGGGCTGAAGAACTTCACCATGCTCGACATGGGAGGGCAGGACACCAAGGTTGCCCTGGTCACCGGAGGCAAACTGGCCGATTTCGTCATGAACGACAAGTGTGCCGCCAGCAGCGGCCGTTATCTGGAAAATATGGCCGCCATTCTGGAGGTGAGCCTCGAAGAGCTTTCCTCCCACTGGGAAGAGCCGGTACCGCTGGATGCAACCTGCGGCATATTCGGCGAGTCGGAACTGATTGGCCAGATCCTGCGCGGCTTTCCCGTGGAACAGCTCTGCGCCGGGGTCAACCAGACCCTGGTGAAGAGGGTCATCCCCATGCTGAAAAGATTTCCGGCCGAAAACCTGGTCCTGACGGGGGGCGTCGCCCTGAACACGGCTCTTGTGAAACTACTGGAGAAGGAGATGGGAAGTACCGTCATCGTCCCACCCCATCCCCAGCATAACGGCGCCATCGGCTGTGCCGCCATAGAAAAATGAAAAAACGGAGACCCATATGAAAATAGGCAAAAAAGACTGGTTGTTCATCGGCCTGATCGGTATCGTCGCCATCATCTTCATCGCCATTTCCGGCGAAGAGAAAACAAAGAAGGTTCCCCTGGATGACACACACAAGCCGTTCTATGAGATCGTAGCCAAGACCGGCAGCAAGATGGAGGCCGACAAGGGTTGCCCGGCCTGCCACAACGAGCAGGGAGGAATCTCCTTTCCGCCAAAGCATCCAGTGAAGCCGAAGGATGGCCCCATGCGCTGCCTGTTTTGCCACAAGCTGCAAAAAGCCGGAAAATGACCACCCTCAACCTGACCGGGGAGCTGGAGCGACTGATCGGGGGCATCGTCCGGCTGGTGCCTGAATTCAGCCACATCGACCCGCAACAGCTCCTCGTCTGCATCTCGACCACCCGCAATGGCGGCATCCACGGCACCTATGCCAAGATCCACCCCTTACGCTTCGAAGGGGGAGCCAGGACCACCACCGCCAGGCGCGGCCGGCGCACCTTCACCTGCACCATGCCTGAGGTGGAGTATGGCGGCACCCAGATTCTCTACCTCATCTATTTTCTCGTCCCGCGCTTTCTCAACCTGCCCCTGCGGGAAAAGCTGATCACCGTCTTCCACGAGCTCTACCACGTCTCGCCGCTTTTCAATGGCGACCTCCGCCGCTTCCCCGGCAGGAATTTCGCCCACGGCAGTTCAACGAAGAAGTACAACGCCCTGATGGGAAAATTGGTCGATACCCATATCCATGGGCTGGAAGAAAAATCACTTCTGGCATTTCTGGAAGGGGGCATGGACGAACTGCGCCTGCGCCATTCTGCCATCGTCGGCCGTAAATTTGCCGCACCCCGCATGAAAGTCGATCCTGCCTGACCGGCATTAATTATGCCTCCTGTTGCGAACCCTGCTAAACCATTACCAATCTGACCTTCGTATCATAGAATGACACGCTCCCCCCAACCTTGTCGATCATGCAGGTGTTCTTCAGATGGGGATCAAGCCACATGGCGGCGTTGGCATTGACACCCCCGGCCCGGCGGGGATCCCCCTTGATGAATATGCCGTCAATTACCATGTCGGTGGCACCGCTTGCCCAGAGACCGTGGCCGTGGGTAAAGGTTATGACGCCTGGGCGGATGGTCTCGGTCAGCTGCACCCGCCCGATTATCGGTTTTTTCACGCCGTTGCCCAGAACCCACTCCCCGCTCGGGTTGGTGGCAGAGACCACCTTGACCTTCTGGCCCTGTTTCAGTCCCAGTCTTTTGCCGTCGGCGGCATTGACCATAATGGCATTTTCCGGAAAGAGTCCGGTCAGATACTGGTTACTGACCGTCCTGCTCTTGGTCATCCTGATGTCCTTCTGGGTGATAAGGTGGAGGTCATGGCCCTTTGAAATGGCCACCGGCGCCCTGTCCAGGGTGTCGGCCACCGGCTGGTACCCTGGCAGGCCATGGAAATGCCTGCCGGTAAAGGCATCCTTAACCAGCGCCGTCTTTTCCTGGTAAAGGTTGATGAGACGACCGTACCTGTTCGCTGCATAATCGCCGTCATAGGCAGATTCCTGGGTATCGAAGCGGCCACCCCGGTTGAGGATATGGATTGCCTTGCTCAACTGCACCGTATCCAGGTCTCCGGTCTGATCGATCCTCAAAACGCTGGTGGGAAGGTGCCTGTGGCTCTCATAGAAAAGCCCCACCTCTTCAGAACCGGCATCGGCGACCGGGACACTGCCGTCATAGGCCAAATTCGCCACCATGCGCCAATAGAACTGCTCCGGCGTTTTCAAGTCAAGTCCGGTGGCAAAGCCGTCCTTGCCGAAGCCGGGGAGTTCGAGTTTTTCCGCCAGGGCCAGCCAGAGGGTCTCAAAGGAGATGGGCTGGTCTTCACCGAATACCTTGACCACCTCATTGGGGGAGACGATCACGGGATGCCGGACCGGCTGCACCTTTACCGGCATATTGGGGTGAGAGCCCTGGAATTCCCATCGTTCCAGAAAGTGAAGGTCTGGAAAAACATAGTCGGCATACATGCTGGTGCTGCCGATGGTAATGTCGCTGGCAAAATAGAGTGGCACCCGCTCCAGATCGGTCAGGGCGGCAATGCCCGCATCTCCGGCGGGAAGGGCATAGGATGGGCTCCCCATGTAGGAGAACAGGGCCTTGATCGGGTATGGATAGGCGTCGGCGATGGAGGGAAGAATTTCCTGGTAAATGTCGGAAGAAAGGGGCCACCAGTTGCGTCTGGCCGGATAGCCGGCAAAGATGGTCGAATCTTCATAGGCCGTACCGTGGCGGATGACGGACAGGCCGAAGGGCTTGCCGGTTTTGGGCGACATCTTTTTCAAATTATAGGGCTGCCTGTCATTACTGCTGCCATCATAGTTGAAGGTGGCAGGAGCAATCATGCCCCCTTTCCAGTCGAAATTGCCCATGAGCAGATTCAAGTTCATCAGGGCCGAAACGGCGTAGAAGCCATTGGTATGCTGGGCGGCGCCGCGGTGAACCTCTACACAGGCTTTCTTGCCGTGGGAGGTGAACTCCCTTGCCACGGCCTCTATTATTCCCGGCTCGATGCCACAGACGGCCGCGTATTCCGCCAGCGTCCGCTCCCGTGACGCCTCAAGCATGAGTTGCAGGGAACTTTTCACCCTTACCGGGCCATGCTCCCCTTTGAGCACGGTATCGACGAATAATTCTCCCCGAACCCGCAATCGGGTATCATTGGGATCGAAGGCAACCGGCTCCCCGTCCCGTATCGCCACCAGGAATTCAAATTCGAAGCTTCTGCCTTCCTTGTCCTTACGCACCTCTTTCGGCCTCAATCCTATCTCCGAGGCACGGAGAAAGGCGCCGGGCTCACCATTATCGTCAATTTTCACCAGCCAGGTGGCGTTGCTCCAGGTCGGTTCCTGATCCTTGGTCGCCCCCGCCCGGTTTGCATTGGCCAGATAGGTGGCATCGAAGCGTCTGTTTTCCAGAATCCAGCGGGTCATCCCCATGGCAAAGGCGGCATCTGTCCCCGGCCTGATGGGCACCCAGCGCTGGGCCTTGGCCGCAAGCTTTGTGAAGCGCGGGTCGATGACCGTCATCTTCAGCTTTCCCGTCACCAGCCGTTCCGTCATCCGTGGCGTGCGGTTGGGAGGGCCGTAGTTGGCGTCGAACAGGTTAGCGCCCACAAAGAGTATATATTCCGCATGCTCCTGGTCCGCCTGCCAATAAAATTTCTGCCCCCCCCTGAAGCCGTTGCCGGCGTACTGTTCGCTCATGGCTTTGCAGGCAAAGTAGAGAGATCCCTGGCAGACGGTGGTATGGCCATGGGTATTGATCGTCCCGAAGGCATCGGTAAAGCGCCTGGCGAAATCGCTCCGTCCCCCCTTGATCCTCCCCCAGAAATAGACGAACTGGTTGTTCTTCGGCCCGAAATCGGGATGGTCGGGATCGATGAGCAGATGCAGGTTTTCGGCGTGCCTGGCTTTAAACTCGGCAACGGTCATCCTTTTCTTGCAGATCATCTCCACATCCCCGGCCATCGCCGCAAATGTCGCAGGGTCATGCATGGCATGCAGTTCCTTGAGACCGGTAATCTGCCGCTTTTCTTCCCCCGGCACATGGCTGAAGATAACCCCGCCGTTGACAATCTCAGTGACAGCCTGGTCAAAGGGAATGGAAATCCATTTCCCTTCGCCCCGCCTGCCGGCCCGTTTCAGAACCTTGCGAATCCGGTAAGGGTCATATGCCCCCTGGTGGGCAGACTGACCTTTGGGGCAGATGGCGCCATCGGTCTTAGAGGTTTTATATGGCGACATCGACATGGGAAGATGGGGATGGAGGGCAAATGGGTTGTAAGGGTTGCCGTCGATCTTGACAATGACCCCGTCGATCATCTTCACCTTGAGGCCGCATCCGGTATTGCAGTTAAGGCAGGCGGTAAACAAGGTGCGATCGGATCGCATCAGCTCGTAGGCCTCCATCTCTGTCAGTTCCTGCGCCTCGACCAGGGCAATAAGGCCATGGATAAATTCCAGCTGCGATGCTACCAGCGCAGTGCAACCGGCCAGGGCGCTGTTTCTGAGAAACTCGCGACGGGTGATGCCGCCCCCTTTATGTCTCCTGCTCCCTTCACTCATGCATGTACTCCGGCTGGGATTTAATGATGCCCATGGCAACCTGGACCGGATTTAAGATAGCAAAAAAGCCGATAAAGACAACCAAAGACTTTTGCCTGCGCCCAGGATAAGCAAAATACGTTATTGCCCCATTTCCACACTGCAACTACGTGATCCGGCAGTAACCCTGGCGGCCATGGAAATACGCAAATAGCTGCAGCATAGGCTATTTATCCGCAAACGTGAACTTTAATAAAAATGGTGCAATTATTGCTCATCAGCAGTATTGTTCGAGCAGAAAACACGATTAGAATCAACTGTGAAATAGATATATTTCACTATCTGCACCATTTTATGCTCAGGAGGTTTTCATGTTGAAAAAGTTTTGTATGGTCCTTTCCGCCCTCTTCATTCTTCCCACCTTTGCCTTGGCAGATATCACCTACAGCGGCTCATCCACAATCGGCACCGGTATACTGAATGCCGGTGCAGCCGACGCCTTTGCGAACAAAACAGGCAAAAAATTGTCCTCCATCGAAATTCCAGGTTCGGGTAAGGGGGTAAAGGCCCTGATCGAGGGCAAGGTCATGGTGGCCGGAGCATCCAGGCCCCTGAAGCCTGAGGAGAAGAAGGAAAGGCTCTCTTCCACCACCATAGGCTATGATGCCGTTACCGTCTTCGTCCATAAGAACAACCCCATCAAAAACCTCAGCAAGGAACAGCTCAAGGGTATTTTTACCGGCAAGATCAAAAACTGGAAGGAAGTCGGTGGGAAAAATGCACCCATCGTTCCCAATACGGAAATTCTCGATGGCAAGCGGGCCACTATCGAAATGTTCCAGGAGCACGTCCTGGATGGCGCCCCCCACGCCAAGTTCAAGCAGATCGACCTTCCCCGCGATCAGATCATTGAAGTGGCAAAGGATGAAAATGGCATCTGCAGCGTCAGCCTCGGCCTCTACGCGACCCTTCCAGGGGACATCAAGGGAAAGGTGAAACCTATCTCCGTCAACAACACCGCCCCCGATGACAAGAATGTCCGTTCCGGCGCCTATCTCATCTCCAGGCCCCTTAACCTGATAACCAAGGGTGTTGCAAAAGGGGAAGTCAAAGAGTTTATTTCCTTTATGCTCTCCAGCGAAGGTCAGGCGATTGTCGGCAAAAATTTCGTCCCGGTCCGGAAGGTAAAATAACTCAATTTTTGCCCAAAGCGCCGCATGCTATCTGTGCGGCGCTTTAATACTGCATAAGGAGTCAAACCTTGAAACTGGGACAGAGGTTGAATTTCATCGGCCACATGAAAATAAAAACCAAGATGCTGCTTATCATGGCAGTTGTCTTTTTCGGTTTTGCCGTCTCCCTCGGCATGAGTTACTACACCATCAACCAGGTAAAGGTTGGCAGCAGAATTTATACGGACATCAAGAATTCCAGAGACACCATTGAGCAGATCGCCTTTCTCAAATCCGACCTTAACCGGGTGAGGGCCGAGGTCATCACCTTGATCAGCGAGGAAAATGGCGATGAACAGGAAGTTATTGTCGGGGATATCCAGCAGATCACCACAGAGATCAACGACCAGTTCACTGCCATCATCAACAAGCTTGATTCGGAAGAAAAAAAGCTAGCCGTTCAGGATGCGCAAATAACATGGCAGGAATTCCTGGATACCATGCAGAATGAACAGATTCCTGCCGCCCGGCAGGGTAACAGAGCCGTGGCCCTTGAGCTTGCCCAGAATGTGCAGAAAATGCGCTATGACCGCTTTATCGAGCAGGTTGGCAGCACTGTGGATACGCTGCGCATGGAGATCGAGGAACGTGAGGCTGTTACGGCCAAGCTGATCAGACAAAAGATCATCATTGCCGGCAGTGTCAGCGCCGGGCTGTTCCTGGTAGTACTCCTGGCGATCACTTGGGTTGCCCGTTCCATTACCAGTCCCCTGGTCAAGGGGGTCAACTTTGCCCAATCTGTGGCAGAAGGCAACCTTTCCGAGACAGTTGCCGTCAGTTCAAGTGATGAGATCGGTGAACTTTCCGCAGCGCTCAACAGGATGGTGGCAAGCCTGAGCCATATGGTTAAGCGTATCAGCGCCTCGGCTCGGGATCTGGCCACAGTGTCCGGGCAGATCTACCAGGCATCCAGTTCCGTATCGGAATCTGCAGACCTGCAGGCAAACGACATCGGAGAAACTTCCCTGGCAGTACAGGCCATCAATACCTCGGTGAAGGACGTAGCCCATGGCGTGGACAGCCTGTCCATTTCGGCTTCCGAGACCTCTTCTTCCATTCTGGAAATGGCCGCCAGCGTTGAAGAAGTGGCAGGAAACATGGAATCGCTGGTCGAATCGGTGGTGGAAGTCAGCTCCTCCATTACCGAAATTGCCGCTGCCATAAAACAGATCAGTGAAAGTGCATCGGCCTTGATGGATACATCCGCGGCAACGGCCTCCTCCGTTTCCCAGATGGACTCCTCCATAAAGGAGATCGAGAGGAATTCACAAGAAACAGCTTCCATCGCCGCAGAAGTCTTGAAGGACGCGGAAATCGGCAAAGATTCCGTGGGGGCAACCATCGCCGGCATGGATCAGATCCGCTCCGCATCGCTTATTACGGCAGAAGTCATAACAGCCCTTTCAGAAAAAACAGAGAATATCGGGGCCATTATCAGGGTTATCGATGATGTGACTGAACAGACCAACCTGCTGGCCCTGAATGCCGCCATCATTGCCGCCCAGGCCGGTGAACACGGCAAGGGTTTCGCCGTTGTCGCCGATGAGATAAAGGAGCTTGCCGAAAGAACCAAGAGCTCAACAGGAGAGATAACCACGTTGATCAAGGGTGTGCAACTGGAGACCGAAAAGGCGGTAAGTGCAATAGGCTCTGCAGAAAAGTACATCCAGGAAGGTGCACATCTCTCCAGACTATCCGGCGAGGCCCTGGAAAAGATTGTCAGCGGCGTCAAACAGTCCACCGACCGCATGCGTGCCATCGCACGCACAGCAGTGGAACAGGCCGGGGGCAGCCGTATCATCAATGAAGCAATGGAAAATGTTTCTTCCATGGTCCAGCAGATCGGCAGCGCAACCAAGGAACAGGCCAAGGTCAGCGATTTCATCGTCGCAACGGTGGAACGCATGACCGGTTTCGCCAACCAGGTCCGTTCGTCCACCAGGGAGCAGGCAAGAGCCAGCAGCAGCATCGCCAAATCCACTGAAAGCATGACGGAGATGATCAGCAGCATCAAATCTGCCTGCGACGTCCAGACCGAGTCCAGTGCCAAAATAGTTCAGGCTGTGGCAAAAATAGAAAAGTCGACCGGGAAAAATCTGGAAGCGACCCAGATCCTCAACACCGCCGTCTCCAGCCTCTCAGACCAGACCGATATCCTGCAAAAAGAGATGAATGTCTTTAAAATGGAAGATGAAACTGGCATTGCAGAAAATATAGAGGACATTGACGGCGAAACGGTGGTGCTCACCGAAACGGCCTGATCAAAAAAAGGGCTGCGTTGTCCGCAGCCCTTTTTCCTGCCTTTCCGGCATTTTCACCTTAAACCTTGAACCATGCAGCCATGTTATTCAAATCTTCAGCAAGGCGGTTCAGTTCTTCGGCGGAGCGGGTAATATCGTTGGTTGACGTCTCCGCTGCGCGGGTTATGGATGCAATGTGTTCCATGCTGGTGGAGACCTCTGCGGCGACTGCCGATTGCTCTTCAGAGGCTGTGGCAATAGTCTGAACCATGGCAACACCTTTATCTGAAGCATTGACGATTTCATCCAGTGATCGATTCGCCTCAGTCGCCCGCTGCATCCCCTCCTCAACCTTCACCGTGCCCTTTTCCATCGCCACCACTGATTTGCTGGTGTTTGCCTGTATCTGGGCTACCATCTGGGCTATTTCCTTGGTGGACTCGGCCGTTTTTTCGGCAAGCTTTCTTACTTCGTCGGCAACAACGGCAAACCCCATACCGGCGTCACCGGCACGTGCCGCTTCTATGGCCGCATTTAAAGCCAGCAGGTTGGTCTGGTCGGCAATTTCGTTAATGACATCCACAACCGAACCGATTCTCGCTGAATTTTCCCCAAGCTGCCGTATCGTATCAGCTGTTTCCTTCACGGAGCTTGCTATTTCCTCCATGCCGCGCACCGTTTCACCCACTGTTTTTTGCCCGTTCGCCGCCAACAGAAGGGTGTTTTTCGTTTCGGCGGCCGCCTCATGGGCATTACGTGCCACATCCTGAATGGTCTGGCTCATCTCGATCATGGCTGAAGCCGATTGATCTGTCTGGGTAGCCTGCTGGCGGGCACCGGCGCTGAGTTCCTCGGCCGTTGTCGTCAGCGCATTAGCGCTATGGGCAAGGTTGCCGATGGCGCCCCGTATCTGGGAAGTTATTTCCTTCAGTTTGACCGTGGCCTGGTTGAAATGTACGGCAAGAGTACCGAATTCATCTTTGCGTTTTTCGTCCAGTCTGCTGCTGAAATCGCCGTTGCCGAATTTCTCGGAAATGCTTGTCAGCTCCTTGATAGGGGCAGTGATCGATCTGACCAGGCCGGTGCTGAAAACGATACCCAGCACGAGAACAGCCAGAGCTATGATGGTAACAGAGGTTATGCTGGTCTTGAAGACCCTGTTCACAGATTTGACCGCCTTGCTCTGTTCCTGCTGAGCACTACTCATCCCTTTTTTACCCTCCTCGCGCTGGGCAGCAACGACACCTTTCAACTTTTCGTTGAGGGCTTGCGCCTGTCGCGTAACCTCCAGGGAGTGCTTCAGCTTCGCCACCACACCGTCTTTGGCCAGGAGCAGCCCGCGGATATCCTGCAGTGCAGCCGTCACCTGGCCGAGCTGGCGCAGTTCCTGTCCTTTCTTGCCCGAGCGCATCCGGTTTCGCACCCCGTCCGCCTGAGCAAACTCCTGCTCCAGTTCGCTCCGTATGGTATCCAGTTCCTGGGGATTGTCGGCATCGAACAGTTCTTTGGTAAGACTGCGAATGTCACCACCTATGCCCACCAGGTCCGAGTTCATCCCCATGACGGTACTGGCTGATTCCGAGCCCTTCAATGATTCTTCAAACCGTTTGTTTTCCGAGGTATTGGTCTCGGCAGCCTTTTCCACCAGATCACCCATCAGGACCGTCATCTGGGCAAGTTTCTGCATGGCAGAAGCATTCGTCTCGCTGAACTGCTTTCTCAGATCATCGGTCGGGGTGGCAAGCAATGCATTTTTGGTCTCGATCAGCCCGCCGGCGCCGGTGACCTGCTTGGTTATTTCACCAATACCATCAATGAGGCTTTTCACCGCAGCGCTGTCTTTTTCGGCTTTGGCCAGGGCGCCGGTCGTTATCCAGCGTGAAGCTACCGTAAAGTGGCTACGGGCGACGGTTACGCCGGCCTTGTTCTCAGCGGCGGCAATCTCGAGGAGCGAAATCTTCACATCATTGATGGAATTCATCGTCGCCTGCACAATCTTGACCCGTTGGCTGATCTGCTTGACGCTCTCGTTGGAGGTGGAGAGTTGGCCCATGGAGCCCTTCTGCAGCTTCTTCATCGCCCCGTCCATCTCCTTCAGCTTCTGGCCGATCTGCTGCAACTTCCCTTTCGTCTCGGTGTCGGCTTTTTTTGCCTCATCCCGGGCTTTCAGCTTCTCATCTACAGTTCGGACCAATTCGGCAGTGATGGAGGCAAGTTCGTCAAGGTGCTGCTTTTCTGCTCCATCGGCAGTATTGCTCCCTTTGAACGATGAAAGTTCCGTTGACAGGCTCTTCACATCCGCCAATGTTTTTTCCAGCTCCCCGCGTGCTGCTGTCAGTTCCTGGGCCGTTGTTGCGGTAGCCAGCTTGAGCAGGTTCGAAGTGTGCTCCTGCACTGCCCGTTGGAGCTCAATGGTCTTCAACTGATAGGGGGTGGACTTCTCCGTGAGAACAGCCAGTTTGCTCTGCACGAACCGCATGCCCCCCAGGCTGAAACCGGCAATAATTAAAATACCGGCAATGGTCAGAAACATATTGGCAAAGAGTTTGGTCTTGATGGTCATGCGGGATATGTCCTCACTTCAACAGGGTAAAAAAGGGGGCCTGCGCCCCCCTTTTGTTGAGTAAAAGCTTTACCTAGTCCTTGATATACTTCTTTCCCTCGCCGGTGAAAAAATCAAGCACCTTCTTCACCTTGGCCGACGGCTCGCCCCGGGTTATCAGCATCAAAGGACGGCTGATTTCCGACGTCTCGACAATTTTTACTTTTTCCTTGTTGCCCGGCAGGTTGATGAACCCCATGCTGACCGCGCCGATCGCCTCGGAGAGCTGGCCGACGTTGTCTATTTCCTCCCTCGTGGTCTTCACCTCAATGGCGCCATCAACATACTTGGCGTTGTCCATCATCAGTTTTGAGAATACTTTCCGGGTTGCAGATCCCGAGTGGGAAGTAACGACAATAACCGGCTGGTCAGGTCCGCCAACCGACTTCCAATTGTCGATAGCGCCGGTATGAAGCCCCTTTAGCTGGTCCTTTGAGAGCTTGCTCACCGGGTTGGCCGGGTTGACTATTACCTTGATGACATCCGTTGTGATGACATTCGGTTTCAGGTCAGCCGATGCATCCTTGCCGGTGGCAGCCTTCATGCTGGCTACGGCATCGACCAATTCTTCAGAGGCCATGGAGGCATCAGCCTTGCCGGCTACCAGGTCTTCAAGGCCGTTGCCGGTACCGTTACCCACCAGTTCGAGGTCGATACCGGTGGCTTTTTTCAGAGCATCCTTGCCCGGTTCGAAGATCCGCTTTTGGCAGGTAGTCGAACCGTGGAGCTTGACGACCTCAGCCTGGGCAAGTGCCCCTCCCATGGTTAGCAGAGCAATTCCGCATAGCACAGCACATGTCTTCTTCATCAGTATCCTCCTTTAGATAGCATATGTTCCAACGTATCGGCATGTGAGGTATACCCTTTAGTTGATTTCATGAGTCCGGTCCCAAAAAAAGCGGGCTACCGTTTCCGGCAGCCCGCTGAGGGTTAAAAAAGAATTTTCAGATGATCTTTACACTTTCACCAACTTCACTTTTGTATCATAGAACGACACGCTTCCCCCCACCTTGTCGATCATGCAGGTGTTCTTCAGGTGCGGGTCGATCCACATGGCTGCATTGGCATGGATGCCGGCAGCCCTCCTGGGATCCCCCTTGATCACCTTGCCGTCGATGGTCACGTCGCCGGCGCCGGTAGCCCAATGGCCGTGGCCAAGGGTAAAGGTTACAACACCCGGGCGGATAGTCTCGGTAATCTGCACCTTGCCGATCATAGGCACTTTCGTCCCGTTCTTCAGATCCCACTCCCCTGCCGGATTGGTGGACGAAACCACCTTCACCTTCTGCCCGGCCTTCAGGCCCAGCCGCTTGGCGTCCCTGGTATGGATGATGATGCTGTTTTCCGGGATGGAGTCGGTCAAGTACTGATTGGTGATAGTGCGGGACTTGGTCATGCGAATGTCCCGCTGGGTGATCAGGTGCAGGTCGTACCCCTTCGACTGCTCCACGGGCGGCCGGTCAAGGGTATCCACAACCGGCATGTAGCGGGCCATGCCGTAGTAATGTTTGCCGGTGAAAGCATCCTTGCACTTGTAGGTCTTTTCCTGATAGAGGTTGATCTGCTTGCCGTACTTGTTGGCCACATGATCTCCCTTGTAGGTATTGGCCTGGCTGTCAAAGCGCCCGCCACGGTTCAGCACATACACCACCTTGGCAAAGGCGGGTCCGGCGATCTTCTGCCAACGATCCACATCGAAAACATTCTTCGGCAGGTGCCTTCGGGCCTTGAGGAAGGTCTCAATCTCCGCCGCACCGGCATCGGGCACCGGCTCCTTGCCGTCTCCAGCCACGTTGGCGACCATTCGGATGTAGAAATCATCGGGACGGGTAAGGGGCTTCCCTTCACCGAAGCCGTTGGGACCGAATCCCTTCAGTCCCAGTTTCTCGGCCAGGGCCAGCCACAGAGTCTCATAGGATATGGGCTGCTCCTCGCCGAAAACCTTGACCACCTCATTGGGGGAAGGAATGACCGGCTGGCGGATCGGCTGCACCTTGACCGGCATGTTGGGGTGCGATCCCTGCATCTCCCAACGCTCCAGGTAGTGAAGGTCGGGGAAGATATAGTCGGCATACATGGTTGTAGTGCCGATGGTTATATCGCTGGCGAAGTAGAGAGGAATGCGGTCGGTGTTGACCAGCGCCTCGATCATGGTGTGGCCTGCAGGTAGCGAGTAGGATGGCGCACCCATATAGGAGAAGACTACCTTGGCCGGATAGGGATAGGCATCGGCCATGGAAGGGAGGATTTCCTCATAAACGTCGGAAGAGAGCGGCCACCAGTTGCGTTTGGCCGGATATTTGGCCGTCTCGAAAAGGGTCGATTCCTCGTATTTGGCATCGTGACGGATAATGGACAGTCCGAAGGGTTTTGCCCCTTTCGGGCTGATCTTCTTCAGGTTGAAAGGCTGCTTTTCGCTCTTGGTGCCGTCGGTGTTATAGGTGGAAGCGACGATCATGCCCCCCTTCCAGTCGAAGTTGCCCAGAAGCAGGTTCAGGTTCATCAGAGAAGCAATGTTATAGAAGCCGTTGGTATGCTGGGCCGGGCCGCGGTGAACATCGACGGCAGCCTTTTTGCCATAGCTGGTCAGTTCCCTCGCCACCTCCTCGATGACCTTGGCTTCAAGGCCGCAAATCTTGGCGTATTCGGCGAGGGTTTTCTCCTTGGCAGTTTCCAGCATTACCTGCAGGCCGCTCTTCACCTTGACCGGCTTGCCGTCCTTGTCCGTCAGTTCGGCGGCAACAAACAGCTCCCCTTCCACGGCCTCTTTCTCGTCATTGGGATCGAAGGCAACCGGTTTGCCGTCCTTCATGGCCACCAGGTACTCGAAATCGAAATCCTTGCCATCCTTGTCCTTGCGTACCTCTTTGGCCTTCAGGCCTATTTCCGAGGCCCGGAGGAAAACCCCCGGCTTTCCATCCTTGTCAAGCTTGACCAGCCAGGCGCCGTTGCTCCAAGTGGTCTCCTTGTCGGCTGCGGCAGCTGCTTTGTTGGCATTGGCCAGATATTTGGCATCGAAACGCTTGTTTTCCAGAATCCAGCGGGTCATTCCCATGGCAAGGGCGGCATCGGTGCCCGGCTGGATCGGCAGCCAGCGGTTGGCCTTGGCAGCCAGCTTGGTGAAGCGCGGGTCGACGGCCGTGGTCTTCAGTTTTCCCTCCACCATACGCTGGGTCATTCGAGGTGTCCGGTTGGGAGGTCCGTAATTGCCGTCGAAGAGGTTGGAGCCGACAAAAAGGATGTACTCGGAGTTCTCCTGGTCGGGCTGCCAGTAGAATTTCTGACCGTCCTTGAAGGTGTCCCCCACGTACTGCTCGCTCATGGCCTTGCAGGCAAAGTAGAGGGAGCCCTGGCAGACCGTGGTATGGCCGTGGGTGTTGACTGTGCCGAATTGCTCGGTAAAGCGCTTGGCAAAATCGCTTCTCCCCCCTTTCTTCCGTCCCCACCAGTAGACGAACTGGTTGTTCTTCGGGCCGAAGTCCGGGTGGTCGGGGTCGATGAGCTTATCCAGATTGGCGGCATGCTTGGTCTTGAATTCGGCAACCGTCATCTTTTTCTTGCGGATTTTGGCAACATCGTTCCCCATTTCCTCATAGACCTTGTGGTCGGTGAGGACATAAAGGGATTTCAAACCATCCACGTGGCGGTTTTCTTCTCCGGGAACATGGCTGAAGAGGAGACCGCCATTGACGATCTCGCTGACCGCCTGATCGAAGGGAACCGACTGCCATTTTCCCTCTCCCCTCCTGCCGGCCCTCTTCAAGACCTGGCGGATTCGGTAGGGATCGTATGCCCCCTGGTGGCCTGACTGCCCCTTAGGACAGATGGCGCCATCAATCTTGGCTCCCCTGGCGATGTCTTCTTTCATCTCCAAATGCGGATGGAGAGTAAAAGGGTTGTACGGGTTGCCGTCCACCTTGACCGCCACTCCCTCAAAAATCTTCACCTTGATGCCACAACCGGTGTTGCAATTGAGACAAACCGTGTAGAGAGTGTTTTCCGCCTTCATCAGCTCGTACGCCTCGGCTTCGGTAATTTCGCCTGCTTCGACACGGGCTATCAACCCTTTGGCAAAGTCCAGCTGGGCAGCCACCAGCGCGCCACAACCGACCATGGCACTGGTCTTGAGAAATTTTCTGCGGCTCATACCTTTATTTTCAAGAAGTTCTTCATTTTCAAGAAGTTCTTTATCTTCATGCCTATCCATAGATTACCTCCAGCTTCTCATTGGCGATGTAATAAACACGAGGCGCCGTGCCGAGCTTTTTCTTCAGGATCTGAATCTTGTTCCCCTTCTTCACCTGGGCGATAAGGCTTTTTGGATCACTCTCATCGCCGAAGTAGCCGACCCTGCCGATGCAGGTGGTGATGCATTGGGGCAGCATGCCATTGGCAAGGCGATGGATACAGAAGTGACACTTACGCGCCTTGCCGATGGGAAGAGTATTCTCCTTGCGCGGCCACTTTTTGCCATACTCGAATGCGGGAAGTGTTTCGTAGACCTGCAGCTGGGGAGTGCCTGCCGTGTGAAAGGAACCGTCATCCATGGTTCTGGCCTGATAGGGGCAGGCGGGAACACAATTGCCGCAACCGATGCATTTGGCGTAATTGACCGGAACGATGCCGTTGCCGATCCCCTTGGTTTCCTTCCAGGTGGCACCATCCGGGCCTTTAACCGGACAAGCGGCAACGCAAGGCGGCTTGTCGCACTGCATGCACGGCTTGGGCAAATAGCTGCGGTTTACCTTCGGGTATTTTCCCTGCTCGTACTCGAACACAGGGCGATAGGTAAGTTTCGGTGGGAGCTTGTTTTCCGAGACGCAGGCAATGGTGCAGGCATGACAGCCAACACACTTGCGCAGGTCAAGGAGCATGGCCCAACGGCGCTCTTCCGCAGGTTTTTTCAGGGCACGCTCAAGGTCTTCCTGCATGACTATTAAAATGTCCTTTTCCATCTACCCCTCCTGTAATTTAGGCCATTAAGAAACAACGGATTACCGCCCCCTCGGCCACACAAAGGTGGCAATCGACTCACTTTCGAATAATCGTTTCTAATCCTGGCAGCCGATAAATAGCACGATCCGCTGCAGAGTGCAATTGACAGTTTGCATCTGCTTGAGTTATAAGGATTTTATGAAAATAAAGTTGATAAAAATTCGGTACTGACGAGGTTCTGAGGTCTAATGGTGGTCTCTGCGGGGAATTATACCGAGGCATCTGTCAAAAAAACCGGCCAGCGTTAGGCGACGCATCTCAGGTCAACGCCCTGGACCTTTCCAGGGTCTGCTCAATCATCCTCATTCTGCCGTATGGAGTCGGGGTTGGTAATTAAAGAGCGGAGCATTTCTGCCCCGCCTTTCCCGGTCAGGCTTCCTGATCTACTTTTGTTTTGCAAAGCTTCGCAACAACTCATGGCAGGGCGTCGACAAGTTCTTTCAATCTACCCACCGACTTCTCCATCTCCGCAACCTCAATCCGCAACCGCGGCACGTCCCTGTTATCGAGACGGTCCGCCTGTCCCCTTACTACTGCTATCTGCTGCGCCAGGACTTCATTGATCCTCGCCGTCTCCATAAACGTCGTCTCCTTGACAGCTTGGTTGCCGGTCTTCCGCCACCCGGGTTACTCTTTCCAATGGATGCATGAAACCGGGCAGGCATCGATGGCCTCCCGCTGGATCTCATCTTCCGCTGCCCCTTCCGGATTGTAACACTCGGCCTTGCCATCATCATTGAAGCGAAACACCCCCGAAAGGTTGTTAACGCACAAACCGCAGCTGATACAGACGTCCTCATCGACCCACGCTATTTTTGCCATAGCTCAACCTCCGCCCCAAAATTATTTGTTGTTAGTCAGCCTGCTACAGAAAGATTAGCATGTGTTTAATAATTGACAACTTGCTGTCAAGTCGGGAACAGGTCTTCATTCTGCTTGATTTTAGCGTGAATTCTTTTCCTGGTAGGGGACAACCATGGCGTCTGTCAGTTGTTCCAACTCGGCTGCCGTGACTGCAACAGGTGGCATCAAGGCATTTGGCCGAACCTTGCGGGGGTTTTTCAGCCACCTTTTCAGGTTATCCTCCCGCCACCTGGTCTTGCCGGCAAAGGTGGCGGGATAAAACTCACTAAAAAGCCCCGAGAGGCTAGGCCCCATATGGCCGCTGCCCAGGCCGCCGTAGCGGTGGCTCAACAGCTTATGACAGGAGCCGCACAGTCTGACGAAGCTGTTTTCCCTGGCCAAGCCATCATCTATAAAATGAACCACCTGCACAATTTCTCTCTGGCGGTCCGTTTCCTGCCTGGCGCCGCTGGCAATGGCATTGACCAGGGAGACGATTTCGGTATCGACAAAATGGAAATCAGGCATATAGAGCACCGGGTTTTTGATCGCCTTGAAGACGTCCTCGGGTGATGCGCCCGGAAAAAGCTTGTCCAGATCGGCAGCCAGCCGATTACCACGGTCTCCCGTCGTGTGACAGCGCCGGCAGCCTCCAGCACCGATCAGCTTTTTGCCTTCTTCTACAACCTTGCTGCCCGGGATGGTGAAGTGGGCATAGCGGCCGCCGATCAAGCCGTGATGGGCAATATTTTTCCTCTCGCTACGATCGTTCCCACGATGACAGCCGGTGCAGCTGCCGCGGCCGGTATGGTGGGATGGATGACAGGTTAGACAGGCACTTTTCCGGCCCGCCGATACCATGGCAGGGAAGAGCAGCATCAGGGCAAGGATTATGAAAAGACGACCAGCGACCAGTTGGCACCTCTGAAGAACATGGCGATAATGGTGAGAGCGGTTATGGCTATGAAGACAATGATAGTTATGACGTTCACCGCCGGCTGCCCCGTGGCGAACCAACGGGCTTTTTCCGTCGTGCTGGCGGAAGGAAACCAGGGAAGGATGAAGAAAAAGGCGGCTGTCAGGGCCACTGCATAGATCAGGTATTTGGAATAGCTGACCAGTTCCTGGATCCAGAGGAGAAACCAGGCCGACTTGACAGGGTTGGGCACTTTGGCCAAGTCAGCTGGTTCCTGAAGGGGGGCAGTGATAAGGATTGCCAGGAGCGAAATCACCGCGACGACAACGACGGTCGATATTTTAATGAGGCGAAAGAACTGCGGCGAACTCTTCACGTATTCCTTCATACTTCCCCCGATAGTGACGGTTTACAGGTAAGGCAGAATTCCCTTGTTTTTCCTGATACGGTAAAAATGGAGAAACGAGAGGAGCAGAATGGCCAGCGGCACCAGCACAATATGCAGCACATAGAAGCGAAGCAGCGACAGGGACTGGCCGACCCCATCAGGAACGAGGATATCCCTGATCATTCCGCCGAAATATGCCGTATTAAGCAGTTCCATGCCGGTCTGGGTTGCCCAGAGGGCAAGCTGGTCCATGGGCAGAAGGTAGCCGGTGTAAGCTGCAAAAACGGACAGACAGAGCAGAATGAAGCCGACGATCCAGTTCAGGTGCCGTGGCTTTTGATAGGCGCCGGTGAGAATGACGCGCAGGGTATGGAGAAAGATGAGCACGAGAAAGAAATGGGAAGCAAGACGGTGCAGACTACGCAGATAGCGGCCGCCATAGACCGATGATTCGAGAAAGAGAATGGAACCGAAGGCCTTGTCCGGGGATGGCTGGTAGTAAAAAAGAAGCAGCATTCCGGAGGCAAGGAGTAAGGAGAAGGCGGTGAAAGCCATGCCGCCGAGACAGAAGGTGTAGGTCAGGCGAAGGTTGTCCTTCAGCACGACCCGTGGGAAGAGATGCTTGAGAAATTCCTTGACCACGCTAACTCCCAGCCAGAACTACGATATGGTCGCCCCGGTCCTCAACCGGCAAATGGGCCAGGGGGCGATCAGCCGGACCCTTGATTACCCTGCCCTGCCGGTCGAAGGTGCTGCCGTGACAGGGGCAGGCAAATTCCCTGGGGGTCACCGTCACAGTGCACCCCAGGTGTGTGCAGACCAAGCTTATGGCGGTAATGCGGTCATTCCCCCTGGTGACGGCAACCCTCGACTGCTTGTAGACCAGGGCTCCGTGTGGGGGAATATCGGCCTTGGCAATGGAAAGCAGTACTTTTTTTCGCGCCAGACCAGTCACCAGGTATTTCCGCAGGATGAAAAAGCCCGCTAAAAGGGCGATCAGGGCAATGATGAATTTTCGACGCGATCGGTCAGTTTTTTCCATTTTTCCACATATGCCCTTTGATAAGCTGCGTTTTTCTCCGTCATGGCCCGGTAGCGGGCGGGGCTGAGAAAATCCCCGTTCATGACCTTTTGACCGGTCCTGTCCCAGAAGGATGGAAGTTTCATGCCATCATCCTGCAGCCGATAGATACGGTCCTCTTTTCCTTCCATGATAAAGCGCCGCGGTGCGTCATGGCAGCCATCGCACATGACAGTTCCCCGACGCACCGTATGGGGAAAAAACGCCTTCCATGACGCTGTCAGTAGCCGGTTTTCCTCTCCCACCACCATATCGTTGCGGATATCGCTGAAGTAGGCGATGAACTGGGGACGGATCGGAGTGACCATGCCCCTGGCGTTGACCCCCAGCGGCGGCGCATCCTGTTTTTTCAGGTAGGCGCTCTTCACATAATTGCCATTAACAGTTTTCAGGCGATAATCCTGCTGGGATGGGCTGTCGGTAAAACGCAGATAGAAGGTGCCGTATTCCTGCGCCCCCCACGCCGAGTGGCATGCATAACATTCCATTCGCTCCAGGTGTCCTTTTATCCGGTGTTCCAACACTTTTTTACTTGGCTTGTGACAATCCAGACAACCCTTTGCCGTCCTGGCCCCCGCGATCAGGCTCTGCATGGTATGGCAGCTGCTGCAGGCAATGCCCGCCTCGGCGTGGACATCGGGCAGCATCTTGAGGAAAGTCTCACCATAGGCGGTCTCCCCCCGCTGATAGCGGAGACTGTCCTCCCTGGGCGCCATGCCGTAATATTCGCTGCCGACAAAGTAGCCCCGATGGCAGGCAAAGCAATTCCTGTCCCGTGCCTGGGCCAAGGAATGGCCGCTGCCGCCATGACAGTCGGTGCACCCCCGCAGGTGGCAGGATTGACAGTTTCTGTCAAAAAAATGCGGGTCGGCCTTGGCGAACGTCTTCTTTACAAACTGCTTTTCCCTGGTCCGGGTAGCCATGGCATGGTCGAACAGCCGGCCGTAGCCGTTGTGGCAACTGGTACAGCCTTTGGCTTTATGTGCAGCAGAGGCCGGATCGGGAGTCGTTGTCCCATCATTGCCATGACAGTCCTTGCAGGCAAGGGCGGCATGGATACCGCTGGTAGCGACCCGGTGGCAGACCCGGCAATTTTCTTCCGCCATCGCCGTACTAGCGGCTGCGATCAGAAAGCAAGCGGCGATGAAGGGCATCATCCAGCGCACGATAATCCAACTCCTTTCGGTAAATGGGGTCCTTGGCGCTACCATGGCATACAAGGCAAAGGTTGACGGCAAGGGTTCTCTTCACCTCCCTGCCGTTCATGGGCCTGGAACGCTCCCGGGTGATTGCAGAGTACGCCTTTACCTTTCCCTGTCGCAGTGCCAGGAATCCGTCCAATGGCTTATCTGCGGATTTCTCACAGATCTGGGTGCCGTCGATGCTGCTGCCCTCAACAACGTGCTGACCGAAGCCGAGGAAGGCCGGATTACCGTGGCATTCCGTGCAGCCGATGGCCTTTTTACCAGTATTGTGGGAATAGAACGGGGCAAAGCGCAATTGTTTCTTTCCCTTATAGCGGGCAACATACTCATCCTTCGACTTCAGCTTTGTTTCCTCGACCACCGTGACGAAGGTCTGACAACCCGGCGTAACCGGGGAGATCTTCCCCCGCTGGTTGATGGCAAGGGGAAAGGGATAGAGCATGCGGTAGTCTTCCTTTTCACTGAACCGCCCCGGAGTTTCTTCCTGGCGGATGAAATCGGTGCCCATCTCCCCCTTATCGTAGGTGGTATGGCAGCCATAGCACTGGACCACGGTCCGGGAATGGCAAGCATAGCATTCCATGCGCTGGTGGCCGATTACAGCATGTTCCGGAGTACCGGTTATCACCTTGCTCTTGAACAATTTGCCGCTCCGCTTCCCAAGGACGTAAACCGCCCCGTCCTGGTAAAAAACATTGGAGTAGGGTCGCCCCTTGGCAGTCAGCACCATGTGCATGCCATGGCGCATCTGCATCCGGTAGCTTTTCGATTCCCTTATGGCCGCATCGCTTTCCCGGCTGATCGTCTGCCAACGTGGCCTGCTAGCCCCCCCATGGCAGTCTTCGCAGCTTATTTCAGTCTGCTGGTACATGTTTTCGTAGGCATAGCCATCTCCCATCACGTCCCGTGAAGTGTGACAGTCGATACAGTCCATGCCGGCGGCGAAGTGGACATCGGGAGCAATATGAACCAGGTTGCGTCTGCCGCTGGCCATCACCGGTCCCGGCAACCCCTTTCTGGTCGGCACAAGGCCGTTATTGCCATCGTACAACCCTTCGTAGGAAAGGGCAATGCGACCGCTGCGATTGTGGCAGCGGAAACAGACCCGATTATCGGGCAGCTTCTCCATGGCATGGCTGGCGGAATAGGGGGTCTTGCCTTTCATCGAGGGGTCCTTCCCCTCGTAGGTTGCCGTATCGTTATAGGGAAAATGGCAGGCTGTACAGCCGGCGCCGTGACTGGCGCTGTACACATTGCCGGTTTCGCTTCCCACATGGCACTGGGAGCAGAATTTACGGTAGAGTTCCCCCGACAGGTGGTCGAGCTTGGCAACCTCATCCAGGTGGAGCTCCTGCCCCCCGGCGTCAAAAACCTTGTCACCACGCCCCCCGTAGAGACGCCCGTTCTCCCCTTCCCAGGTCAACTGAATATTCTTGATCATGCCGGTATTGGTATACATGAGGTTGGAGCGCATCCGCCCCAGCTGGTGAGCGTGGCAGGCCCCGCAGCTCTTCTCCCAGTGTTCGGGATCGGCAGGGTTTTTCGGACCGAACATGGTCCTGTGGCTGATATTTTTGTTTCGTGCCTTGTCATCGCCACCGTGGCAGGACATGCAGGATGTGTGGCTGGCGGAAGTCTTTTCGATTCCCCGGTGACATGATTCGCAAGTTGACCTCCCACGGCCGCATCCGGTAAGCAGAAGAAGCAGCATGAGAGAGATCAGCAGAATCAGTTTGCCGGTATTGTTGGGTTTGATTGACATGGCCTATGGATAGATGCTTTCGTGATAGGTCACTATAATTCAACCATGCAGAAATATCCAGCTGCTTGCCCGGCATACGAAAAAAAATGCCTCCCTGCCACATAATCACGCAGGTAGGGAGCGTTACCATGCAGGTCAATCAGATGGCCACTGCCGCCGAGCAGCAAACCGCCACCACATCCGAAATCAGCGGCAACATCCAGCAGATCACCGACGTGAGTACGGCGCGGGGCGCCCAGGAAACGGCGGCTGCGGCCCGCCAACTCTCCAACCTCTCCAGCGAGCTTCAGCATCTCATCGGCCAGTTTCATCTGGCATCATAAAACCACCGGCACTATTACGAGGCCACCCTCTGGGGCGGCCTTTTTGTTTCCACGTTTCCGGGAGTGGGCTGCAGTCCTGGCCGCGCTGCAATTCCCCCTGTCTCCGTCACCTTTCGCTTTGCACGTGTCCCCTGGATTCACCATGCGCATTCTGCCCATCGACCCCAAAAAAAGGCCGGCGAACGGTTCGCCGGCCATTACGAGGAAGGAGGTACAACGATTGTTGCTATTTGCCGCTCTTGCTGATGCTGATTGTCTTGCTCGCTTCGTGCCAGAGGAATGGATCGGTTTTCTTCGTGCCGAAGGGGAGATACCAGAGCTGAACGGTCACATCCAGATCGTAGGAGGTCGGTTTGTTGACAAATTTGCCGTCAACCTCCATCTCCTCAAGGGGGAACATGATGTCGAATCTTTCATGGACCGTTTTTCCCGGCGGTAAGCCGGTATCCTCAATGATGCCGCTCTTCTCGTAGGGGCCGCGCCCCATCCGGTCACCCCGGCCCAACTGCTGCGGAACCGGCATGTAAATCTTTTCCTGGTTGAAAACTTCCTTGCCATCCTTCGTTTTTGCTATGACCGACAGAACCAGTCGGTTGGGGGTCGGTCAGCCATCGGGGATGGAGTGTCCGGCCCGGTTGGTCATTTCTACCTTGACCACCGCCTTAGGCTTTATTTCGGCGCCGTCGCGCCAGTGATAGCCGTAGGATTCCATCTTGAAATCCACCGCTGCCTTGGCCATGGCCGGATCACGGTAGGACTGGATGTTGTGGCCGAGCTTGCTCTTCTTCATGTGGCATTCCTGGCAGCTCTCCTGGCCACCTTCCGATTTGTAGGACCAGAGATAACTACCGTAGGAGGTACAGCATTGGGTCGGCTCATCGAGCTCCATATTCGGACCCATACCATGGCATTGACCGCACTGGATCGATTCGCTCATGATGGGGCTGATTGCCATCTTGGGGAACTTGTCTGAAGGATGATCACCGTCCTTCGATCCGTAGACCACTCCCGCCTTGGGATAGCCGTCCTGCCACTTGTGGGTGATGGCATTGCGATTGTGGCAGACCAGACAGTTGATGTTGACGCTCTTGAGTTTGTCTTCCTCGCGCTTGGCCACTGCCTTGTCCTTCTTCTTCAGGGCATCCTTCCAGCTGTAGAGGGTGCTGACGAGCTCCTGGGCCACCGAGTCCTCGGCATCGGACAGCTGCGGCAGGTGACACTTGGCACACCCCATCAGGTGTTCCACCTTGACATCCTTCGGGCTCTTGACCCCAGAATAGGGCTGTTCCATAAGGCCATTCTCGATGGCGGACATTATGGTCGACGCCGTTCTTCCCGTTCCATAAATGGAGCGCGAATGTATGGATTTCTGCGCTTCGTCATGTTTATCCTGGTGGCATTCGATGCAGGAGCTGGAATCGTACATCTTTGCCAGTTCGGCAAGGGTTTTCGCCTTGCCCGATTTTGCAGCAATGGTCTCCTGCAAGCCGATTCCCGCCTTGCCGCCGGCAGATGCCGGGCCGGCCAGAAGGGCAGCAGCCGAAAGAAGGACCAGGGTGCCAATTAAGCATTGATTCATCATATTCTCCCCATAAATAGATCATATGCTGGGTGCAAAGCTTTTTCTGCCGGTTTCAGCATCCCTGGAGCTCGTCGCCGGCCGATTCACTGATGGTCATTTTGCTGTCGGCCTTGATCTTTGCTGCCTTGGCCTTGCCGAATTTCAGTACGACCACGTTTCCCTTGACGTCGACAACGGTGGGAGACCCACCCATGGCCTGAACAGAGTCACCCTTCTTCAGCCAGGCGGGGAGTTCTTTTTCTACCGTCACCGATACCTTTTCCCCGTCGATGGCGGTTACTTTTCCGGTAACGGATCCGGCAGCAAAGGCGGCCGTCGCAAAGGCGGCCGTCGCAAAGGCGGCCAAAACGAAGATGGTGGCCAGTTTCGTAATCATTCTTTTCATTACAAAATCTCCTTTAGAGTTAGTAGTTGCACAACCCAATGCCGGAATCCTCATTCCAGGGGCTGTGCCCATTCAATGCGAACTTGCGTCTTGTTTTTTGATTGGGATGTACCTTCTTGTCCTGGTGCCGCAGTATCCCCGGCTGTATCGGTGCCGGCCCTTGCAGGGCTGGATGACACGGGCTCGGCTGCCGATGAGTTGTCTTCCTGATAGCTGATGCCCACGATCGTGCTGCTCGGTTCGTCCAGGCGCAGTGCCTGCACATTGCCGGACCGGTATTCTATGACCATCTGGTCGGCGTAGGCGCCACCTCCTGCCAGAGTCGTGCAGGCAAAAAATAGTGCCCGGATTTTCATTTTCATCGCTTTCCTTTCCATGCTTCCCGAGGAAGCGAATCTAAAGCGGCGGTCCGGAGACCGCCGCCTTGTCCGGAATTATCAGAAGATCAACTGCAGCTGGGTGACGAAGCTGGTGAAGTCTTTGCTCGTCAGTCCATTAACGGTCCCTTCGTTGTTAAAGTCGGTGCGGGACAATTCCATGGTCAGCTTCAGGTTCTGGCCACGGAAGTAGTAATTGGCGCCACCACCGTACCAGTCGACTTTCTGATCGAAGATGTTGTTGAGGCTGGCGAACCGCCACTTCTCATACCGGCCGAAGAACTGCAGCGGCAGGTTGGGGAGCATGTAACCGGCCTTGGCGTACCAACCGTTCTTCTGCCCATTGATACCGATGACCCCTGCGTCGGGGCTGGCGCCTTTATAGGCGTCATCCAGATCCACATCTTCATAGGCAGCCGATGCGGTGACGGTGCCGAGTCCTTCGAGGGGATACTCGAAGAAGCCGTCAACAGTCCAGGCCTGGTAATCCTTCTTGTCGGTCCTGGCTACCGTATCGCCATAGGCGATCTCCGGTTCGAACTGATAGGCTCCGCCGACGGTCAGGACCTTCTTTTTCCCAAGATAGGTACCCTTGTAGCCGTAATCATTCTCGGGATCGAGCAGGGATACGTGGCCGCGGAAGGAGTAGCGGAAGTTGGAACTGGGCGAGGTCTCGCCGGACACGGCCTTACGCCCCTCCATGGCATCAATGCGGTACTGGAAAATGTCGTCGAACAGGTTCCCCCACACGGCTACACCGGTGTCACGGGTGGTGGTATAGGCGGTACGAATAAAGAGCGACCGGTCTAGAGTCAGTGGCATTTCGCAAGCTTCCAGGTTCTCTCGGGAGAGGTTGTACTTGAATTTACCGGCATTCAGCCGGAAACTGTCATGGAGTTTGAAGCGCATCACCGCGTCAAGGAGCTGAAATTCGGTTCCCTGATTGGCATTGGCGACACCGAGGGTCGTTATGTTCTGGTCCTCGGTGAATTCGGTCTGGACATAGAGGCTCAGCATGTCGCCGTATTTGCCCATCAGTGCCAGCCGGTTGCGCCGGAAGTTGAAGTTGGTGGTGGTATCGTCGTTGTTCTCACCCGATCCGGTATCCCGGACCGTCATCTGGAATTGTCCTTTGTAATCGATCTGGAGAGCGCCTTCCTCGTTGGGGCCGAAAGTCATCCGCGGCCCGGCAAAGGCGGTGCCGGCAACAAGAAGCAATCCGGCAGCCACTGTCGATATTTTTCCTGCCTTGGTAATCTTTATCATGCATGCACTCCTTTTTTATCAGGTGTACCCCTGCCTGTGCAGGAGGTGTCAAGCCGTGCCGCCCGATCAGCAGCCGCCGCCACTTCCGCCTGCGGCCCCACCACCGGTACTGGTCGTGACAGGACTGTGATAGGCTGCATCGGCTGCTTCAAGCTGATTGCCATCGGCTAGAGACGGTTCGGGATTGTTGAGACGGCTGCCGTAGTTGATTATGTGGGTTGTTGTCAGTAGGGTGGGTGTTCCGGAAACAGGAAGAGTTCTGCCCACATTGTAGGTAAGAGAATCTGTCAAGGCACTTGTATCCCACACTGAACCGGCGACGAGCTTGCCCCCATTGGCCGTGCTCGACGACATGAGGCCCCACTGTCCCCAAGAACCGTCGTACCATACAGCTTTCAAAGCGCCGGTTTCGACCTCGTTGTAATAGGCGTAGCCGTCAATGGCGAAGAAAAGCGCCGAGGCGATATTGCCGGCCCGGCAGAGGGCGTAGACCGATTTGGCTGTAGCAGGGATGTTCAGGCCTGTTCTGATGTCGGCAATGGATTTGAATTGTTTTGTAGTAGCGTCGAGCAGGTTGTTATAACTGTATGCCCGGCCCCCCTTGATCAGACCTTCGAAGACAACATATTTGGTTCCGTCGATCAGGTCGGTTGTCGGCCCCGGAACGGTCGGGGAAGTAGCGCGGCCATCGATAAAGTCATTGGTTGCAGTGCCGGCAGTGGCAGCAGCTATCATCTCAGGCAATGAGGCCCGCAGGTCAGTACGTACCCGGTTGATGTTGTTGGGGGTCGCAACGTAGGTGGATTTGGTGATTGTCGGAATAGCGGTGGTCATGGCATAGCCTGCAGCCTTCCAGGCTTTGTTGCCGCCATCCAGCACCTTCAGCCGGTTTTTAGGAAAACCCCAATAACGGAATGTGGCGTAGCCACGGGTCAAATTCCAGGGTGAGCCGACTTCCGCCTCTGAGGAAGTAAAGACGATGGTTGTGTTGGCGTCAATGCCCAGTTTCTGGATCAGGGCGTCCATCTTGGTACCGGAGAGCACCATCTGTCCAGCCAGCATTGGCCCTTCGTAGCGATTTTCCATCAGGTCGTTAGTAAGGTTGACGTACTGGGCACCGGCTATGTGGGCTCCGTTGTAATTAGTTTCCGTACTTACTTCCAGGACGACCACCCGGTCATACCCTCCCGCCTTATTCACCAGCCCGGCGTCAATCCACTGCTTCAGATCGGAAGCCTGAATCAGGGCGGTAGCGGTTTTCGTCGTCACCGCATCGGTGGACGGATTTTCGTATCCGCTCGTCCCGCAGCCCCAGATGGCAAGTGCTGCTATTGCAAAAACGCTCAACAGCGAAACCAGCATCAATCTGCTCTTGTTCATCACCTTTTCCGACATACAACCTCCTTTTGTGAAATCAATTTAGCTTTCCTGTCATCAAAAAAAACATCACCCTCCTTTACATCTTTGATGGCTTCTACAACTTCAACGTTGCAATTCAAACGCCAGTCGACCCTACCTGTATCGGAAACCATTAATTTTATTACAATGATTAATTTTCATTACCCCATGCTTTATACGCATAGCCAGTCCACAAGGGACATCCTTAGCTTTAACTACCTCAATCCTTGGTAATGGAATAGCTCCCGCCTTTCTCGAAGGTCACCTTACCGTTGAAATATCTGACGTTCATGTACCCCTGGTCTTTCAGCATGTTATAGGCTATTTCCGCCTGGGTCCCGGTATTGCAATGGAGGATGATCGTCTTGTCCCTGGGCAGTTCCGCCTGGCGATCACGAAGTTCCATAAGAGGAACGGCAATGGCGTTTTTCAGTTTGCCGGCACTAACTTCCGCCGGAAGCCTCACATCGACAATGGCAAAGCCGTCAGGCAAAACCGCCGCATACTGCTTGAATAGGTCCAGGGCCACCTCGCCCGGCTTCAGCTTCGGTACATAGGCGATCTTGGCTGACCGTTTTCCGGTTTCAGTGGGAAAACCCGCAGACTCCCAGCCTTTGAAGCCGCCGGCCAACACTTTCACGTTGCTGTAACCGGCCTTGACCAGCGCCCTGGCAACGGTTACCGCCTCCCTGTCCTTACCGGCATCATAGAGGATGATCGGCGCTTTCTTCGGTTTCAGATCAAGCCCCTTTACCAGACGCTTCGCCTGGCCGGCCGGAAAGCTGATCGCCCCATCGATGAACCTGTTGGTGCCGGTTGAACGCACATCCAGCAGCACGTGGCTCATATCCTTGTCCAACCAGGCCTCCTTCAGCGACTGTGGAGTCAGAACGGCGTAATGCTTCTCCGACCACGCCGGCATGCCGTCCTTGTAAACCTTGATGTTGCCGTAGCCCAGCTTTTTAGCCTTTGCCGCCGAGCCGGGGCTCATGTTGCAAGCGGGACCGGAGCAATAAAAGATGAGCAGGGCCTTTTTATCCGCAGGCAGCAGTTTTTCCGCTATTTTGTCAAAGGCGGGGAACGGCAGATTCACGGCGCCGGGTATTGCCCCCTCCTGGAAACGCTGGGCAGGCCGGGAGTCATAGAGAAAATAGCCCCCCTTTTCCGGCCCGAGCTTGACCAGTTTCTCAAGCTCAGATGTCGAAATGAGCATCTCCGCGGGCAGTTCCACCGGTGGCTTGGCAGTCAATTTTACGGCAGTCTTTGCGCCATTAGTTTGACTGAATTCTACCCTGATCTCATGTCCTTTTCTGATCAGATTGTTCTGGAGCAGCTCCCCAGAGCCGGTTTTGCGCTGCTCATTGACCACCTGAATAGTGTTCTTGTCGAAATTGAAGATCTCTACCCGATCATCCAACTTCACCTGAAGCATTTTCGCCTTGAACGAGACACCATCCAGATAGCCTCGAATGACATTATTCCCTTCGGGCTTATGGCAATTCATGCAGATCTTGCCCATGACCGGCCTTGCCGGTGAAGCAGGGATTTCCGCTGAAACAACTGCTGCCGATGGCATTGCCGCCCCCCCTATGCCAAGCAAGGCAGCCAGAGCAACGAACCTCTTTTTATCAATACGCCCCCACATACAACCTCCATTTCTATTTGTACAATTTAAATCTTTTCGCCAAAGAAAGGCGGGCGTTGTCTTCGTCCAGTGAACAAGCAACTTTAGACTTGTAATCTACCGGAATATCTGCAATATATTCAAACGAAACATTCTCATCGGCTCCATGCGCTTTGCGCATACACCGCATTCTACAGGCAAAAACCGTGGATTTTACCTACCTCAAAACACTTCTTGTCCTGGCCAAGGTGGGCAGTTTTTCCAAAGCCGCCTTGAACCTGTGCGTCACCCAATCGGCTGTATCCAGAAGGATTCAGGCTTTGGAGGAGCACTACGGCCAACTGCTGCTGGAACGGTCGGGACCGGTCCTGAAACCGACGCCGGCCGGATTGATCCTTCTGGAAAAAGCTCAACAGGTGCTGAACATAGAACGGGAGATACTGGAGGAGTTTCAGGCGCAAAAGGGACGTCGCAAGATCAGCTTTTGCTGCACGTTCCCCTTTGGCACGAGCTATTTGCCGGGAATTCTCAAAGATTTCATGGCCAACCATTCCGAAACCAGCGACCTGAAATTCGTCTTCGAGATGCCCGAAACTGCCCTGCAGGGACTTAAGGAGGGGATATTCGACCTGGCGCTGATCGAATACTGTGAGGATCTGAATCTGGGAGCATTCAAGGCATATTCCTTGCCAGAGGATGAGATGATCTTCGTCAGTTCACCAAAACTGGGACTATCCACTCCCTCTATCGATATCGAATTGCTGCTCGGGGAACGTCTTTACTGCAAGAAGGCCGGATGCTGCGCCAGGCGATTTCTGGACAAAAGCATGCTGGGCTTGGGGAAAAACAGCAGCGACTTTGCTAATACGGTCTTTTTCGACGACATTCCGTTCATCATCAACGAGGTCGTGGCTGGGCAAGGAATAACCTTCATCTCCCGGAGCATGGTGGCTAAATATCTGGAAGAGGGCTCTCTGGTGGCCCACCACGCCACCGGTTTCGCATCAGCCAGGGCCCGCAACCTGGTGTTGAACGAGCAGCACAAGATCGATCCCATCCTGCTCGACTTCATCCTCGGTATTTATCGGGCACTGGATGTCGACCCACCCGAATCACTTGCCACGGATCATCTCACTGTCTCATAGATCGCAGGCTGCCATTGTGGAAAACACCTTTCATCACTCAGTGACCGGCGTCGTTCTTGCCGGCGGGAAAAGCCGCCGCATGGGGCGGGACAAAGCGTTCATCCCCATCGACGGGCTCCCCATTGTGGAACGGATCATCAGGCTCTTTGCCTGCAAATTCGCCGCTGTCCTCGTCATCGGTGGGGAAGCGGAACGTTTTGCCGGGTACAACGTCCGCCATCACCAGGATATCTACCCCGGTTACGCCCTGGGAGGGCTCTACACCGGCCTTTCCTTTGCCGAGACCCCTTACATCTTCGTCTCGGCCTGCGATATCCCCTACCCTTCAGGCATGGTCATGGACCATCTCCTCTCCCTGCGCCATGGGTTCGATGCGGTAATTGCCGAGAGCGGCAATGCGCTCCAGCCGCTGTTCGCCGTCTATGGCAAGGGTTGTCTGGAGGCAATGCGCCTGCAACTGGAAGATGGTAATCCCTGCATACTCGACCTCTTTCCCCGAATCACCACCCGCACCGTAACCCCGGCGGAGCTGGCCTCCATAGCAGGAGCAGATCGATGTTTCTGCAACCTCAACACCCCGGAAGACGTGCAACAGTTACAGATAAAACAGTAAGCGAGGTCCATATGGAAAAAAGAGCGGTTTCTTTCGTGGCAAAATCGGGTACCGGCAAGACTACCCTGCTGGAAAAGGTCATTGCCGAGCTGAAACGTCGCGGCTACAAAGTAGGGGTGATCAAACACGATGCCCACCGCTTCGACATCGATCATCCGGGAAAGGACAGCTACCGGCTAACTGCCGCCGGCGCAGACACCATGCTCATCTGCTCCCCCCAGAAACTGGCCATGGTCAAGCAGCACGAGACAGCCCCCACCGTGGAAGAACTGGTAGCAACCTATTTTGCCGACGCAGATATTGTTATCACCGAAGGATATAAGATGGGTGGGATGCCGAAGATCGAGCTGAACAGGAAAGAGCGGAGCGAGACCCTCATCTGCCGGGGGGAGAACAACGACCCGACCCTGGTGGCCGTTGCCAGCGATCAGCCTTTGACTCTGGACGTGCCGGTGCTGGATCTGAATGATTACGTTGCCGTGGCCGATTTTCTCGTGGAGCGGTTTATCAGGGATACAAAATGATGGGAAAAGGGTGAAGGATGGGTCTGGATGTTATCCCATCCCTTGATGGGAGGGGGCGATGGGGAGGGTGGATTGGACTCCTTCGAAGCAGCAGATCTCTCCCTCTCCCCAGCCCTCCCCATCAGGGAGAGGGAGCAAAGATTCCGTCTTCAATCTTTCCTGAGCTCCTTGATCAGCTCATTGGCCCTGGGCAGATCCTCCTCGGCCACCTGCACCTGGAGTGACAACCCCTTCTCCGGTTCCCGGGACAGAAAATATTCTATCCCTTCCGCCTTCAGCACCTTTTCCACCCGCGCCAGTTCTTCCTCGTTTTTCGGATCGTAAAATTTCACCATGGCGGCACACCTCGGATTTTTCTTTTAGTGTATCACCACGGCGGCATATTCCCATAGAGAGTCAGCCGCCGGTCAGTTCCTGCAGCAGATAGATCTTCGGGTTCAGGTCCCGCACCGCAAGGATGATCTCCCGCAACCGTTCCTCGTCCACCCCCTCCTCCAGATCGGTCTCCTGGAAAAAGGGGTACCCCTTGGGCAGAGGGGAATAGCTTCCGTCCCGCAACAGGGACACATCCACCATGTCGTTGACTCGCCCTTCCGCTTCCCATGGGTCACGATAATTGAACTGGCGGGCAACCACGTGCAGTCCCATGCCATTGCCGAAGACCCCCTTCACCTCGAATGAAAAGTCCCGCGGGGCACCATAGCTTTCCGAGCGGCCGGCCCTGATCATGGTCTCTGCACCTGCTTCCCTCAGCAGAGTTTCCACCGATTCTGCGGACATTGGTTGATATTCTTCCATGGTTTATCCTTTCCTTTCATAACCCCTCCTGTCCTCTTTAGGCCCTGTGGGTCCCCTTAGCTTAAGGGGACCGCGGAGGCGTAGCAGCGCTACGCCGCACAAGGAGAATTTCGAGGACGGCGGCGAGATGGCTGTTTTTCAACAACCGGCTAAACATCCAGCCGCAGTTCCACTCCCCACGGCACCGGCCTATCCCCCTCCCTGGTTAAAACCCACAGGGTCGGGATCACCATGGTATCGGGCGCTTCGCCGAATCCATCCGTAAGGTAGATGACCGCCGTCGGCCGCGGCTGCATGGTGCGGGCATGATCGAAGAGGGGCCGCAGATCGGTGAAGCCGCCGCCGTGGTAGCTCTGCACCACTCCTCTGCCGCTCAAGTGCTCGATCTTCTGGATGCGGCTGTTGGCATAGACCACAGTGAGGGTTGTTTCCCGACCGCGGGCTATCTGCTGCAGCTCCCAGGCGAAGGCTTCCCGCAACACGGGCGCATTAGTGGAATCGCTCACATCCACCCCCACGAGCAGGTTGAGCTTGCGATGCTTCCTGATTCCCGGCGTCGTGTGTTCGAAGCGGCGATGCTCGCGGCTCCAGGTCGTCTGCCGGCCAGTCCGCCCGGCGGTGGCAAGGAATTGCCGCAGCACCTGTTTCCAGGGAATGGGAGCAGGTGTCAGGTATCCTTCGACAACCTGGCGCAATTCCGGCGGCACCGCCCCGTCGGTAGCCCTCAGCGCCTCTTTGACCATCCCCTGCACCACTTCCTCCCCCAATTTCAAAGGCGTGCTGTCCGCTTCATGCCAGGAGTCATGACTGTCGATGGTAGCTCCCCTGTGAAAGGCCGAGTCCTTCCTCGCATCCGCCCCCGCATGTCCCCCCGTATCCTGTGCGGCATTACCGATGCCGCCGCCCGCCAGATTCCCCATATCAAAGGGGGAGGTGAGCCGGGCATAGTATTCTTCGGCGGCAAGACCATCAGGCTGCCCATAGCTCGCCGGCATGGCTGCCTCCGGCGGCAGACCTTCGATCCCCGGATTGACCGCCAGATCGCAGGCCATGTCCCAGTCATGGCTGTTGCGCCCCTTGCGCCGCAACATGTGCAGATGGAGGACATGCATGACCGCATGCCGCAACAGCCCCTCCTGCTCCATGGGCGGCAGTGCGGCAAATCTCCCGCCGTCCACCGTCAGGACCGGCAGACCCGAACGGATGGTCACCCCCAGCGGCTCATTGCAGGCCATGTTTTCCCGGCGGAAATTGAGGAGGAACTGCCCATAGAACGGATACTGCTTCAGCAGGCGAATGATGGCATTTTCCAGGACCCGATCGGTCACCGTCTATGCTTCCGCGCTCATGGCACGGATGGCGTCCAGCACCACCGTATCGTACTTGTCCTGGCTGATGACCAGAGCCACAGGGGGGATCTTGAGCAGAGATTTTATGGTAGCAAAGCGCATGTCGCGGGGGAGGCATTCCAGATAGGCGACGAGATTTTCTTCCTGGGGAAGCGTCAGGGAGGGTGATACCTGGAGCAGGCCCAAGAGCTCGTTCATGGTCGCCGCCTGGGCATCGTCCCGCTGCTTGCGGATGGCATCTACCACTGCCGGCCAGTTATCGAGCACCTCCGTTGCCGGTACCGGCCGCCATGCCTGATCGACACACCAGCGTAAGAAGGAAACGGCTGCCTCCTTGCCAATGATCCCGGCATAGACCTCCATCTCCAGTTCACGAGGGAGACGACAACGCCGGCGCAGGGCGCTGACCATTTCCCAGCCACGTTCCGTGGGCTCCACATCCATATCCAGCGGGCTTCCCTGACGGGCCAGGAAGGCGGGATTGCCGGCAAGAAAACCGCGAACACTGCCGTCCAGTTCCCGAGCCGCGGCATAGCGGGCCCAGCACTGGTAATCGCTCTCCACATAAAGCATGACCATGCGGTCGATGAGCGCCCGGTCCAGGGTCGCCACCTGGTAAGTGCCGTCGGGGGGATTGATGGTCACCACCACCTTGTGGCGCAGTCCCAGTTTATGGGTATGCAGGGCGCGTTGCTGCCCCTCCGCAGGCGGTTCGACGAACTGGAAGATGGCCTGCAGGGTGTCCTCCTGCTGGGCCCGGTTCAGCTCGTCGCAATGGATGACCGTCTCCGCTCCCTCGTCCTCCGGCCACCATGATGGCCGGGACCAGTGCATCACCGTCCCCTCCCGGTAGGGAATCCCCACCAGGTCCCCAACCTCCATCTGCCCCAGGCGAAGTGGCACGTAGCTGCGCCCCAGCTCCCGGCACAGCTGGATAACGCCGGCGGTCTTGCCGACGCCGCGATGGCCGACCACACAGGGAGTGAGATCGGTCTTGGTGAGGATTTCCTTGAGAACCGTTTTCATCTGCTCAACGTTCATGACCTGATTGTTCCTTTGTTATCCTTGCTTTTGTTTCAAACACGCATTCCATTTAGACACAAACTGGCAGGATTTTCCATTGGAAATTGGCCGGCACAACAGGGGACAGAGACAATAACCTATCGAAGTTGCAGCAATTCTGCGAGCCGCAGGGCATTTTGGGGGGCAAAACCAAGGGCATCGTTGTTGTAGTAAATATACACATCCCGCCCGTCTTTCAGATAGGAGCGGATACGTTCCGCATCCCGGCTCAGTTCCTCCTCGCTGTAGCAGGCGGCGTAATCTCCCCCGTGGCCGTGGCGGCGCAGATAGATAAAGTCGGCGGTCGGAGCCCATTCATAGAGGTATTGGGGCCAGTCGGCCAGACAGATGGCGGCATTGTGCCCGCGGCACAACTCCACACCCTGTTCACAGAACCAGCTTTCATTGCGGAACTCGAAGGCATTGCGCACCGGGTAACGGTCCAGCAGCTCAAGGAATCGGCTAAGTCGTTCCAGATCCAGGAAAAAGGAGGGCGCCAGCTGCCAGAGCACAACCCGCAGCTTGTCACCCAGCCCTGATGCCGCGTCAAAAAAACGCTGCAGGGGCTCCTCAACCTCTTTCAGTTTTTTGATATGGGTAATGAAGCGGCTCCCCTTAATGACGAACTGGAAATTTTCCGGCGTTTGTTCCCGCCAGTGCTGGAAAACCGAGAGCTGGGGCAGCCGATAAAAGGTGACGTTCAGCTCCACGGTGGAAAAGACGGAGAAATAATGGGCGAACCAGAGCCGTTGCGGCAGCTTCTCTGGATAGAAGGTGCCGCGCCAGTGGTTGTAATTGAAGCCGCTGCAGCCGATCTGTACCTTGGCCATTGCTCCTCCTCTCTACCCGCCCGTTTGATTCTCCTACCACAAGTCTAACATCCTTTTCCCCAATGACGCCCAATACAACCAGCTGAAAGACAGGATCAGACGGCAGCCATAGTATCTGTTACTGCGAATGCACTTGATCCGAGCAGACTCAAATAAAAACCACGCAGATGACAAAAGATTTGCCCATATCCATTTCTTCCTCTTAATTTTTATTTTTTCTTAAGGCTTTTGCAGGTACAATGCTGCACAAAATTAGCACTTGATGTCAGGTTCATCCATAGACACATTGCCACATGTAAAAAAATTCCGTTGAACTGATGCATTACCAGATCGACTCTGCTACCCACATCAAAAAAGGAGAAAGACATGCTCAACAAAATTCTGCAAATCACCACGGTAACGACTGCAACCTTTTTGCTTCTTAACCTGGGGACCACATTGGCCAATGCTGCAGAACCCGAGGCTGCAAAGCAGCTGATTCAAGTTGAAAAAAAGGAACTGCGCATCTCTGATGACGGAAACGCCATCGTAGACCAGAACGGACGTGAGGTCGCCAGATTTGCCAACGGTATTCAGATGAAGCAGACTGGGGGAACGAATCTGAAATTGCAGGGATGCATGTGCTGCACGCCTGAATGCATCGCCTACGACCAAAATGGAAAGTGCATAAAGACTTATTCCTCATGCACATGGGACTTCGACTGCAGCTGTAAATAATGGAGGAGCTAGTCCCCATGTCAGATGATCTGGCTGAGCTTTTCGACCAGTTGTACCGCGACAACAGGGATATGTTGTACAAACTGGCCTTGGGGCTCACCGGGAATAGCCACGACGCTGAAGAAGTGACCCAGGAGGCTTTTCTCAGGGCATTCCGTTCCTACGGCGAGTTTCGCGACGGATGCGCATTTTCTACCTGGATCTACCGCATTGCCCTGAATGTTGCCAATGATTACCTGAGGCAGCGAACCAAGTTCCCTGTTCATGCACTTACCGAGGATTTCGGTTATGTGCTCGAAGATATCCTCGACCCCAATCCCGCCAACAATCCTGAAACCGAACTGCTGGCCAATCAGGTGCGGATCAAGTGCCTGCACAGCTTGACCGAATGTCTGCCCCTGGAGCAGCGCAAGGTTTTTTGCCTGGCGATCACCTTGGGCCTACCCCACAAGCTGGTGGCTGAAATCCTGGAATGTTCGGTGGGTTCGGTAAAAACAGCCCTGCATCGGGCAAAGGAACGATGGTTTGGTTACATGGATGACCGATGTCAGCTGATTAACAAGTCCGGCAGCTGCTCGTGCAACCAATGGGTTCGCTTCGGCCTGTCCCAGGGATGGTTCAAACCCCGGACAGCAGACGCCTCACCTCCTCCCGACACCATGCAGGTCAGGGAGGAAATCAGCCAGCTGAAGGCTCTGCGCACTGTCTACCATTGCCTGTGCCGGGAAACTGCCGACGCCTCTTATGTGAATAGAATCAGGGACGGGATAAGAAATAAGGAATGGGCCATTTTTTCCTGATTTGTTTGTAACCTTTTGCTTCCGGTAGCGTCTAATAGACAAACCATCAGAGGAGGCAGCAAACATGACAACAGAAGGTACAAAACGGGAACTGGAAAATTTCTTTAACCTCAGCAGGCTCACCCTACAGGCAAATGGCCGTTACGTCCACGCCCTCGGAGCTGGTGATGGGCCGTTAGTCATAGCCGTTCACGGCTTTCCCGACCTGCCAATCTCCTTCCGCCACCAGATCCCGGTGCTGGCGGCAAATGGTTACCGGGTAGTCGCCCCTTGCCTGCGGGGCTACTCCGAATCAGAGCCCGAATCCAACGGTCCTTTCGAGGTCGCCATTCTCATTCAGGATTTGCTGGCGCTGATAGACCGGCTGACGGATCAGCCGGTAACGCTCATTGGCCATGATTGGGGCACCTCGGTGGTGCGTGGTGCGGCGATCATGGCACCTGCGAAAGTTGCCCGGATCGTCAGCATGTCGGTTCCCACAGCAGGTAATTTCAGTCGGGCGCTCTTGATCAACCCGGTTCAGCAGCGGCGCTCCTGGTACATGTATTTTTTCCAGCTACCGTTCGCTGAAATGGCGGTGGCTCAGGACGATTGCACGTTCATCGAGCAGTTATGGCAGGATTGGTCTCCGGGTTGGCAATGCCCGCAAGCGATCATGGATGAAATAAAGGCGGCATTCCGACAGCCTGCCGTGCTGAAGGCTGCCTTGGGCTATTATCGTTCCCAGTTCAATCCTGCGCTCCAGCGGCCGGAACTGGCAGACATCCGGAAACGTCTGGGCGATCCCATCCCGGTTCCGGCAATGCACCTGCATGGTGCTGATGATGGCTGCATTGGCGAGGAAACTACCACGGGGATGGAAAGCGCTTTTATCAAGCATTTTGAAAAACATATTATCCCGTCAGCCGGCCATTTCGTGCATCAGGAGCAACCGGATGTTGTAAACCGCCTGATCCTTGCTTTTTTGAACAGACAGCAGGCCTGAGCTGACTGACAAGCCACGGGCAGAGCACCATAGCTTTAAGTGGCATGATGGTAAACTTGAGTCAGGCGGCTAATAATTCGAAAGTGGAAGGCTGATCTCCCCTCTCCCTGAGGGAGAGGGGAGAAAAAGGAGACATCATGGCTAAGGGTTATCAGTCGAACAGGGAACGGCAGGAAATAATCGCCGGCATGGGCAAAGCCTTGGCGAAGCGGGCCAAATTCGTCTGCGAATGGTGCGAAGGAAAGGAAGACCTGCGGCCATGGGAGAATGGGAATAATCGGGAGCCGACAGAGGAGACTGTGGCCCTGCTTTGCGGCAACTGCCGGGGGATGGCCGAGGGCAGGAAAGCCGAAGATCATGAGCTGAGGATTATCCGCAATGCCTTGTGGAGCCCGATCCCGGCGGTAAGCGAGGGGGCGGCGCGGGTTATTGCCCAGAGCCGGGACAGCTGGGCCCGGGAAGCCATCGAGGACAGCATGATCGATGAGCGGCTGAAAGAGGAGCTGCTGCGGTCATGATAGGCCTCCGAAAGGATGACCGGGCACAGCCTCCGGAGGAATTCATCCTCGCCGTCGATCAGTTCAATCGCGGCGAATGGTTTATCTGCCATGAGACACTGGAAGAGCTGTGGGCAGGGGAAAGTGGATCGGCGCGTGATCTGTACCAAGGAATTCTACAGGTGGCTGTGGCGCTGCACCACTGGCAGGAAGAAAATTATGCAGGGGCAGTATTTCTGCTGGGGCAGGCCGTTAAACTGTTGCGGCATGTGGAGCCTGTCTGCCGGGGGGTAGATGTGACAGAAATGATTGCAAAATGCGAACGCTTGCGCACTGAAATGAAACTGCTCGGCCCTGATCGCATGGGTAAGCTGGATCGGTCACTGATCCCCTTGATCCGGCTTCAACTTACTCCCCGCTATCCTCAGGCATGATCTTCTCCGGTTCGGGTCCCCCCTTGCCGGCAACATAGTCCTCAACCCAACCATCTATCTTATCTTGCAATACCTGCTTTAAGCCCGCTTCCAGCTGCTCTCGCCGCTGCTTTCCATATTCCGGCAACTGCCTCACCTCATAATGGACGTGGGGGCCGGTGGACCTGCCGGTGCTCCCGGCCAGGGCAATCACCGTGGTCGTATCCACCTTCTGCCCCACCGTTACCTTTACCTCTGAATTGTGGCCATAAAAGGTTACATAGCCGTTTTGGTGGTCCACCGCCACCAGGTTGCCATAGCCCTTGTATGAGCCGGCAAAATAGACGGTGCCCGCCTGGGTGGGATAGACCGGGGTACCGAGGGGCACGGCGATGTCATAGCCGTTGTGATAGACCATGCGGCCGCTGCCGAACGGGTCCGGGCGGTAACCGACGCCGGAAGTGATGAACCCGCCGTCGACCGGCGACTTTCTTGCTGCGGCAAAGGATGATGCCGGCGCTTGGCCAAGGATGACCACGGCCAAAAAGAGCAAAATTTTCACTGAAATAGGAATTTTTTTCATACCTGTTCTGTCCATCTTTGTCCTAAAACCCTTATTCAGCTGATTTCCCCAAATCAATCGGCAGGGGCAGGGGAAAGTTTTGCATGCCCCGTGCCAGTCCCGTAATGCTCGGCATGGTAGGAACTGCGCACGTAAGGCCCGCTCTCCACGTGTTCGAACCCCATGGACAGGGCCTGCTCCCGATAGCGGTCGAAGGTTTCCGGCGACGGGTAATCCTGTACCGGATAGTGGCTGCGGCTCGGCGCCAGGTACTGGCCAAGACTCAAGTATGAACAGTCCACCCGGCGCAGGTCCCGGAGAGCCTGGAAAAGCTCCTCCTCCGTCTCCCCCAGGCCGAGCATGAGGCCGGTCTTGGTCTTCATTGCCGGGTTAAGCCGACGAATCATTTCCAGCATCAGCAGCGAACGCCGATAATCGGCACCGGAGCGGATTGAATAAAGTCGCGGCACCGTCTCCAGGTTGTGCCCGAGAATATGGGGACAGGCCGAGACGACTGCGGCTATGCTTTCCTGATTGCCGGCAAAATCCGGAACAAGGAGCTCGATCTTCGTCTGGGGCGAAGCATTACGGATTGCCGCCACCGTTGCGGCATAGAGAGCGGCCCCACCGTCGGCAAGGTCATCCCTGGTGGGACTGGTGACAACCACGTGGGTCAGCTTCAACAGCTCCACCGCCGCAGCGACCCGCTCCGGCTCGGCCTGGTCCACTGCCAGAGGTGTCTGCTTTGTCACATTGCAGAAGGAACAGAGACGAGTACAGAGCTTGCCCAGGATAAGAAAGGTCGCCTGGCGCTGGCGGAAGCATTCCGAAATATTGGGGCAGTGGGCCTCCTGGCAGACGGTATGCAGTTGCAGCCCCCCCAGCAGACGTTCCATGTCGGCATGGGCAGCGGGGGAGACCTTTTTCTGCAGCCATTCGGGGCGACGGGTGATTTTCATAATTATTCCGGTTTCTTTCCGTAGAAAAACAGGCGACAACACACTGACACTTTAATGGGCCAGGAACGATAAATCAAGGGTAGAGGGAACTTCCGGTGATTTCGCTCACCCAGTGATTCCGTGGGCATTCCAGGAGAAACTGCCATATTTCTTCTCTTCCAGCTGGCGCCCAGTCTCCAGTTCCCCGGCCGTCAAGGCGTCCGTTTGCAGGATGACGCCCATGGTTTCGGCAAAACACTCTGCCACCGTCTGCTTCAGAGCCTCCTCGTCCACTGCCACGCCAAGTTCGGCCAGACTGGCGGTGCTTTTGTCCAGGGCGGACATCTTCTCCCGCAGGAATGGGATCGCCGACGATAGGGCCGGTCGCAGTGGCATGGAACCGTGCTGGAAGATCAGCCTTTTGGTCCGTCGCTGGGCGTTGCCTCCCAACTTGCGACCGGCAACTACGACATCGTATTCCTCTTTGCCGGCAAAGCAGAAAGCGGTCCTTCCGCCGAGCCTGGTACCGGCCGGGGTGTTATCCACGGCAAATCCGGCCTTAAGCCCAAGCCTCCCATAGGTGCGAATGAGGAAGCCGCAGAGCCGGGCAAAGGATTCCTTGACGGTGCCGGCTTCGGCAATATGTTTCGGTGCGCAGACGATGCTGTAGGTGAGCTCCTCGGCATGGTAAATGAGGCCCCCGCCGGTGATGCGACGCACCACCGGTACCCCCCGCTCGGCACAGAGCTCAAGATCGAGCACCTCTGCAGCCTGCTGATAGCGGCCCAGGGAAAAAGCCGGCGGATGCCAGCCGTAGAGGCGCAGCACCGGTTGCGAGGTCTCCGGGTGGAAATGCTCCAGCAGCGCCTCGTCAACGGCCATGTTGGCCGGGCCGTCCAATGGGCCAGTGTCAATAAAGCGCCAGGATTCTCCAACGATAGTCATTACCGGGTGGGTTCCTCCCTTTAGCATAAGATCAATCAATTCATAACTCCCCCGTCCCCCTCTTATATGTTTAAGAGGGGGGACGTGTTAGGGAAGTGCCGGTGGTAGTTCCACCATAGTCACATCTGCGCGTCCCTCCCCTTAGGTAAGGGGACCCACAGGGCCTAAAGAGGACAGGCGGGGTTGGTGCCATGCTATCCGGCAACAAAAAGCATTACTCAGTGCTGCGCGGCGTAACGGTAACCTTCTCCGGAATGATTTTGACGAAGCGGCTGCGGCAGGAAGCAACGACACCCTCCACCCAGTCCGCCTCCACTTCCTGCTGGGAGCGGATCAGTTCCCGATGGTACTGGAGCAGCAGTTCCTCCACATTGGCAATGTCATCCTCTTCCAGGTCGCGGATTTCCACCCCTGCTCCGGCGGCAATACGGCGGCGAAGGGCATCCCTGGTCATGCCCGTTTCCGGATCGAGATGGCAGTAAACGATGCCGCCGGTCATGCCGGAGCAGATCCAGGGACCCGGATCGCCCAGGACGACAACCCTGCCGGCAGTCATGTACTCGAAAGCAAAGCCCTTCAGATTGGCCCTGCCGGCGGAATTGCCGGCTGCATCATCCAGTGGCGTGCGGATCCTTCCGCCAAGGACCACATCGGCGCCAGAGAGGCGGATACAGGCCCGGCTGTCGGCATCGCCCTGAATGATGAAAGTGCCCCCTTGGGCTCCATAGGCCAACCCCTTACCCACTGAGCCGCCGACTCGGACCCCATTGCGGTTTTCCCCCTTGAGGATGACGATCTTTCCGCCACGGGCCGACTTGCCGACCCCATCCTGTGCTCCCCCTTCCACGCGCATGGTGAGGCGGGGAATGTTGAAAGCACCCAGACCATTGCCGGGAATGGAGTCGCGCTGGAAATGGAGCAGCGCCTGCTCCTGGCCGGACAGCCGACTCTGTTGAATATCGCGGACCATGGCTCCGGCCAGATGGGTGCCGATGGCCCGATCAGAGCTGGAAGCATCGGTGTCGTCGTACCGGACCCGGGTCTCACCGCTGAGGAAGGCATTATGGACCAGATTGGAGATAAGGGAGGTCAGGTAGTTGAGGGGCTTGCGGATGATGCGTACATTGTCCTCCACCTCCGTCGCGGCAGGAAGCTTTGCCGGGGTCAGCAGATCGGACAGATCCAGGTTTTCCAGCCCCCGCTCCTGGAAAAGCAGGTCTGCCCGCCCCACCAGGTCCTGGGTCTTCCTGGCGCCCAGTTTTGCGGTAAGGATGCGGATCTCCCTGGCCATGCCGCGGAAAAAGGTGGTCTCGTAGATGACCCCGTTTTCCAGCACCCGTGGGACGAAACGTTTCAGCCCTTTGGCCTCGGCCTCTGCCGTGGTCTCGATCTGGGAGGCGATGCCAACATGACAGGTGCCAAGATGGCAGCCACGGCAAGTGGTACAGCCGATGATGACCATAGCCATGGTGCCGAAGCCGACCCGGTTGGCCCCCAGCAGCATCAGTTTCAACACATCCCGGCCGGTGCGTGCTCCGCCGTCGGCCCAGATCTCCACCTTGTGCCGCATGCCTGCTTCCACCAGTGCCCTGTGTGCCTCGCTGACGCCGATATCTGCCGGCAAGCCGACGAACTTGATGGCATGGCGGCGGGCAGCGCCGGTACCGCCGTCATAACCGCTGATGGTGATGATGTCGGCACCGGCTTTGGCGATGCCGAGGGCGATGGTGGCAATACCGGCCACCGCCGGCACCTTGACGGAGATGCGAGCCCGCGGGTTGGCAGTCCGCAGTTCCTCGACGATCTGGGCCAGATCCTCGATGGAATATATATCGTGGTTGTTGGAGGGGGAGATGAGGCTCACCCCAGGTGTGGCATTGCGCGCGGCGGCGATCTTTGCCGTCACCTTGAATCCCGGCAGGTGCCCCCCCTCGCCCGGCTTGGCCCCCTGCCCCACCTTGATCTCCAGAAAATCGGCGGAATTGAGAAAATCCATATTGACGCCAAACCGTCCGGAGGCGATCTGCTGGCCGCGGTTTTCCCGGTAGCGCCCCAGCATGTCTGCGATTTCGCCCCCCTCACCGTTCATGCAGACGATGTTGAGGCGGCGTGCCGCTTCGGCATAGATGCGAAATGGGGTCTCCCCCTGGGAACCGAAGCTCATGGCGGAAAAGAGGATCGGCAAGTCGTGGCAGCCGACGGTGGTATCAACTTCGTCGGGGTCGACGCTCAGCTCTTCCTGAAAGCGGAAGTCGATGAGATGGCGGATGGCCAGGGGATTTTCCCCCTCCAGTTGGCGGATCAGGCGCGAAAGGTCGGCATAGGTCTCATCCATCTTGGCCACGGCGCCGACCATCTTCCAGATCCGGGGATAGAGGCGAAACTGGACAGGGACCGGCTGCTTTTCCCGGCTTCGCGCTACAGCTGTCCGGCTGCGGTTTTCCTCCTCTAGTCGCACAAGCGTCAGGCCCCCATGGCCTGAGCCGCAAAAGTTGGGAGTCTCGAAAATCTCGGCCAGGTGATGGCAGAGGCCGATCGAGGCAAAATATTTGCCGTAGCCGCCTATTTCGTGGGTTCCCATGGTGGAGATGACCTTCTCCAGCCCCTTGCCCAGGACCGAAAGAAGGTTCTTAAGCCCCAGCTCCTCGGCATCGGCCTGTTCCCAGAGCAGGTACGGGCAAAGGGCGTCGGCCCCCATGCCGAGGGCGAAAATCAAGTCGTGGAGGTTACGCAGGGCACCGGACCGGACCACCAGCGACACGCCGCGGCGCAGGGATTCGCCCCCTGCGGCCGTTTCCTCCTTGAGCGCCTTGTGCAGCACGGCCACCACAAGATATGGATCGAGAAAACTCCTGCCGGGGCCGAAGGCGGCACTGTCATCCAGCACCAACAGGCGGGTGCCGTTGCCGGCAGCAGCTATGGCCTCGCTTTTCAACCGGTTCAGGGCCTGCTGGATCGACTCGTTCTGCTGCATGACGCAGGAGAGCAGGCGGTTTCCCCGCCCCCCGAACACCCCCAGTAGAGATTCCAATGTGCAGGTGCCGAAGTGCCGTGCGACAGCAGCGTCCGATGCCGCCACCCCGCTACGCCTTCCCCCGGTGAGAAGGGGAACGGTAAGCTCTATTCCCTGCTGCGCCGGTCCCTTGAAACGTGGTCTTGCCCCCAGGTAAACGCGAATGGAAAAATGCTCGGACTCCCGCTCCCGGTCGATGGCCGGGTTGGTAACAACCGCCACCTGTTCCTTGAAATAGTCGGACAGGTTCTGCCGTGACAGGGAGAGGGCCGCCAGGGGCCCATCATAGCCGAGGGAAGCAATGGGATCGTTGCCTGACCGTGCCATCTCCCGCAAATTCTGCACATCGCTGCTTTTCCAGGCCAGCGCCGACATGAGGTTTTCCAGCACCAGCCTCGGGTTTCGGCTCCACCTCTTATCCCCGGCACCACTAGGTTCCGGCAGGGCACCACCCCTGACACATGACCTGCTGTGGGCAGAAAGATTGGTCCTTTTGCGGAATCGCTCATGGATGTGCCGCCGCAGTTCGGGATGGAAGAGCACCCGCACACCCTTGCCGGGCATCACCTCAAGGCCAACCTTTTCCCCCGGAGCCAGGGGTTTAGGGTCGGACATGATCTCCTCGTGGGGCACCACTCCCAGCTCCGAGGAAATAAAAAGCTCCTTCTCCGTTTCGCCGAACCAGAGCGGACGCAGCCCCATGGCATCGACACTGAAAACACACTGGCTGCCGTGCCGGGCAATGATTGCTGCGGGGCCTTGGGCGGAGGCAGTGAGGAATCGCCGGAACCAGGAATACATGGATGAAAGCTCGGCTGGCATCCTCTCCATTTCGCTGAAAATGGGGGGAAAGACCATTTCCATGGCCTCGAAGAGGGACAGTCCAAAGCGGAACATCAGCCCCTCCAGGGTACGGTTGAGGTCTTGGGAATCGCTGCCGCCGGCAGGCAGGACGATGCCCAGCATTCGCGCTTCTTCCCGGAGGCGGGCGATGGTGTTGATTTCGCCGTTGTGACCGAGCAGGGAAAAGGGCTGGGCACGGAGCACTGTAGGAAGTGTATTGGTGGAATAGCGGCTGTGGCCGATGGTGATGCTGGAAAGGAAATCGCGCCGTTTGAGTTCCGGATAATAGCGGGGCAGCAGTTCCGGTGCCCCGTGCACCTTGTATGCGGCAACATGGGTGGAAAGAGAGGCGACATGTACGGGAAATTCCTCTTCCAAGGCCACCTGGAGATTGAAAAGGATCTCAGGCACCTTGGCCGTTTCCCGGCAAAGAAGTGCAATCTGCCAGAAGAAGGGTTCCCCCAGCCGGGCACTGGTTGAAAGCACCATGCTCCGCACCACGCCGGGACGCTCCACGAGAACCTTGAGACCGGCATCCTCCATACGCCGGACCACTTTTTCACTGAGAGCCGGGTCGATCTGCAGTTCATCTTTAGGAATCAACAGATGACCTACGGCAAAGGCCGGCGATTCCGCCAGTGCCGGATCAAGGCCGTTCTCCGACAGGATCTCCTGCCATAATATCCGGGGAATATCGGTGAGGACGCCGCAGCCGTCTCCCTCGCCGTCGATTTCTCCTGCCCGGTGCCCCATCTTGACCAGTGCACCGATGGTGCGCTGCAGGTTGCCGTGGGTTGGCTGTGCGCCTTTGTTGATATAGCCGATTATGGCACAGGCATCCCGTTCTGCAGGAACCAGCCCCGACGGATCCAGATCATGACTTTTCATGGCAACCCCATTGTCGATATTGGTACCAAAGCTTCGCATGATGCCCAGCCATGGATGGTGTTAAGTTATAGCAGACGCAGGCAAAAACGGCAACTCCGGGGCAGACGGATATCAGGATTCGGCTGTTGCGCCCCCGATTGAATTGATATATTCTCTGCGGTGCACGGGGGACCCATGCTTGCCAACGATCCGCAGACCAACCATTTTACCGGTATCCTGCTGACGATCTTTCTTGCCACAATGCAGGAGCGTGTCGGCCGGGCCGGCTCTTTCTGGCTGATACTTTTCGCTCTGCCCGGCACCATTCTCCATGAGTTGGCCCATTTTGTCGTCGCCTTCATCACCGGCGGCAGGCCCCACGGCTTGAGCATCATCCCGCGCCGTCAATACGGCACCATTGCCGACGGCTCTTCTAGCCGGCTCTGGGTGCTCGGCTCCGTTTCTTTCGGCAATGCCGGCATTTTTTCCACAGTGCCGACCGCCCTGGCGCCCCTTGGCCTGATCGTCATCGCCTGGTACCTGTACCGCCACTGGTTCGCCTGGTTTCCCGCCGACACGCTCCACACCATCCTCCTCTATGCTGCCGTCTATCTTTTTTGCTACAGCGCTGTCCCCTCCACGAAGGACCTGAAGGTCGCCTGCTCCAACCCGGCGGGACTGTTGCTCTATGGCTGCCTGGCCACCGGTCTTTTCTATTTTTCCCGGCTGTAAGACCGGCAAAGACACTTTTCTAATTAAAGTGTTTGCCAAATCGAACCGATCTGTATTAGCATCAAGACAGGTTGGTTTTCGGACAGCTTTTTAATACCAGGAGGGGGTGAATAAATATGTTTTACGAACCTGCAGCACCCAAGATTATCAGTGTCCTCATCTTCTGGTCCTTCTTCATTCTCATCATGGGCTTCAGCCTGATCACCATGCTCAGCGACAAATATCGCTGGTACCTGCGCTACGCCAGGGTATACTCCCGGACTTATAAACGCAGATAGGCCTAATCCGTTCCCACCGGCAAAAAAAAAGAGGCCGTTCCCGACACGAGGGGGCGGTCTCTTTTCATATCGATCCTCCTTTGCTGCCCCCCCTTTTGAAACGGGATACCCGTCCAAACCCACCCCCCTCTCACTCTGGCAATAACAACAGGGGGTGCTATACTTAAGGTACTCCAACAATAAAGGAGGTAATTCCTATGGCAGTCTCCGGAGAAGTGAATCGTCGCATCAGCGTCGAGGAGAAAGGGCAAAGAGCCGGGCGCAACCCCCAGGCTTACATTCAGCCAAAACAGGATGCTCTCTGCACCATCTGCGGTGCGTTATACCACAATAAACGCTGGTACATGAACGACTCAGAATTGCAAAAGGCTGGTGGCGATACTGCCATTCAGAAGGTAAAATGCCCCGCCTGCCTGATGATAGAGCAAGGCACCCCGGCCGCGGTCGTAACGCTTTCGGGCCATTATTTGAAAAAACATAAGGCCTCGATTATGGATGCAATAAGAAATACGGAAGCGCATTCACGGGCAAAAAACCCACTGGGGCGCATCATGGAGATAAAGCAGGAACAGGATGAGATTTCAATAACGACAACGGAAGACAAGCTGGCCCAGAAACTGGGGCGGGAAATCCATAAGGCCCATAGTGGAGACCTTCGCTACCGGTGGGGCCATGATGAAAACTTTGTCCGCGTGTTCTGGAACAGGGATTAGCTGCTGGGGAATTTTTCACACCACGACACGGTTGCGCCCTGCCTGCTTGGCCCGGTAGAGGGCTGCATCGGCGCGGCGGATCAGATCGTCGCTGTTGATGTCGGCTTTGCCCATGAGGGCTATTCCGGCGCTGATAGTAAGGGGGATGACCGTCCCGCCATGATTGATGGTTTCCTGCTCTATGGTTTCCCGCAGTCGTTCGGCAAGGACGACCGCCTCACCAAGGGTCGTACTTGGCGAAATGATGAGAAATTCCTCGCCGCCGATCCTGCCGACCACGTCATAGGCCCGCACCACCTCATTCATGCGGTTGGCCACCCATTTCAGCACATGGTCGCCAAAGGGATGTCCCCAGGTATCGTTGATCTTCTTGAAGAGATCCAGGTCGAGCATAATGATGCAGAGCGGCTCGCCCAGGCGGTTAGAGCGCTCGAATTCCTCTTCCAGCCGCCCCATGATGTGCCGCCGGTTTCTCAGACCGGTCAATTCGTCGGTGGAGGCCAGTCGTTTCAAACGCTGCTGGGCCTCGTCCAGGTTTATGACTAGACGCCAGGTGAGGAAATAGGTGATGCCTACCACCAAGCCGATAATCAGGATTGCCGCCAGCACTATCAGCAGCTGGCTGAGATGGGTCTGGCGGACCAGTTCGGAGATGGTCAGCGTTATGCTGAGAGCGCCCATGACATCGCCGATCCTGGTGGCATGACATTCCAGGCAGGATTTATCGGCATGGAGGGGGAGCAGGTAACGGTAAATGGGGCCTGAAGGATTCTGCATCACCAGCTGCGACATTTCACGATCCCCCTGTCCGAATTTGCGGAGGGCCGTCATTTCAATGGCATCCGGAGTATTGGCAGGGTCCAGGGGATGGGCACTGACGATGCGAAAGCTTGGTCCATCCTGCTGCTCGCTACGAACAGAGATTTCCTTGATCATTATGGCATGGTTGCGAAGGGTCAGGGTCCTGCGGTCTGTAGTCTTCAAATCCGGTTTTACCCCGATCCTCAGAAGGTAATCGTTTGACTCGACCCCCTTCCTTTTCTCCACATATACGCCGCCATAGTCATAGTTCCACATTTTGGTGTGGTCGATAAGGTCTGCATAGGCAAGGGCCTGCTCCCGGACCCGCTGAAGCAGAAGATTGCCGGTTCTTTCATAGAGGAAAAAGGAGACGACAACGACAAAAAGCGAAAGAATGATGCACAGGATGAGGAGGAACAGCCTGACATCGCTGAAGTAACGGAATGGTTTTGGCCATAAAACTGCCATGAAATCACCTGGCTGCCCGCATCGGTTATGGGTAGGAACAATTTTTCAGCCGTTCTATTGTAGCACAGTCGGGAGAGAATGACAGTTGTGGCCGCTTTGGCAGATCGAGCCTCAGGCTGTCGAAGAAAGGGGTCTCCTTCAGTTTCAAGTTGTAGGCCTCTACCATAAGGGTCTCCAGATTGACTGCATCAGCCATGTTATAGGCCAGCAGGGTTTCCAGTGCCTTAGTATTCCCGTTGACGGCATAATCACGCCACAGACGCACAGCAAAGGAACCATCGACACCATCCAGTCCCTCGCGAACCAGACCCAACTGCTTCTCGCATCCTTTGAGCCCCCCCTTGAAACCGAGACTGCGCAGCACATGCATCAGGTCGATGTGGGACTGGGGCAGGGACATATCCAGGTAATGCTCCAGGAACGGGATGTCGAAGGCCTTACCGTTGTAGGTGACAAGCACCTGATACTTGGCGACATCCTCCCGAAAGTCAGCGAGGTTTTGTCCGTGTATGTAATAGCGCACCTCTTTTCCATCGTAAAGTGCGACGGTGGTGATGATGTCTCTGTGACGGGAAAGACCGCTGGTCTCTATATCAAGATAGGCAGTGCCATCGCGAAAACTGGGAAACAGCCTCCAGTGAAGCCTGGCCGGCAGCAACTTGCTGAAGTAGCCTGGATCCGGCTGCAGCAGACACTTTTCCGACTCGTCCAGGGATAGGAGAGCTGCATGATTTCTGGTCAGAGAAAAAACCGGCCTGGTCTGGGCGTGGAATGCGTCCCATGAATGGATGCCCTGCAACCACAGCTGCTTTTCCATGGCGGTGCTGACCCCGGGGATATGACAGAAGGTTCTGGTCAGCATGGTCATCCGCCAATGATCTTCACAAGTACCCGCTTGCGCCGTTTGCCGTCAAATTCGCCAGAGAAGGCTATTAAATCTCTCCCTGTTTCCATTTCAGTCTCCAGAAAGCAATCCTGCTACAGCATATCCAGCGGATCAATATCGATTGCTATCCTCACCACCGCCGGCAGCTTGACCTGCCCCCTGAACCGGGCGATCATGCGGTGCAACTCCGGGCGTTGCCCTGACTTGAGAAGGATCTGCCGCCGATAGCGGCCGCGGATCATGGCCAGGGGTGATGAAACAGGCCCCAGTATCTCCACCCTGCTTTTGGCTTCCCTCTTCAGACGATGCAGTAATGCTGCTGCTGTCGTCGCCCCCTTCTCCACCTCCGGGGCAGAATTCCCCGAGAATACCAGCACCGCCAGGTAAGCAAATGGAGGATAACCAGTCTCCCGGCGGAAGATGATTTCATCGCCGTAGAAACCGGCGAAATCATGGGCAACAGCGCGGGTTATGGCATAATGTTCCGGGTTGAGGGTCTGTATCAGGACTCTCCCCGGTGCGTCACCGCGCCCGGCACGTCCCATCACCTGGCTGATCAGCTGGTAGGTTCTCTCACTGCTGCGAAAATCGGGGATATTTAGGGTGGCATCTGCTGATATTACCCCCACCAGCGTCACTCCGGGGAAATCATGCCCCTTGGCGATCATCTGGGTGCCGACCAGAATATCGATGGTGCCGTTTTCAAGCCCCTTCAACACCCGGGCATGCCCGCCACGGCCGGTGGTGGTATCACGGTCCATGCGGCCGATTCTGGCATCGACGTAAATTTCCCGCACCTCTTCTTCGACCCGCTCAGTTCCTCGCCCCAGCAGGGCGATGGACTGGCTGTCGCACTTGGGGCAGACGGACGGGGCGGGAATGGAGTAATCGCAATAGTGGCAGAAGTGGCGCTCGCGGCGGCGATGGTAGGTAAGGGTGACCGAACAATTGGGGCAGCTGAGCACGGTGCCGCATTCCTCGCAGACCAGATAGGTGGCAAAACCGCGACGATTGAGGAAGAGAAGCGTCTGCCCGCCAGCTGCCAGGTTGTCGCCGATCGCTTTGATCAACTCCGGCAGGAAGGTGGCGCCTTTCCGGCCGCGGGCATCCAGCAGCTCGGTTCCCGGCATCGGCAGATTACGGACCCTTTCGGGAAGCTGAAGATAGCCGATTTTCCCCTGCTGTACCGCATGGTAGGTAGTTACCAGGGGGGTTGCCGACCCGAGAACCACGACCGCTCCCTCCATCTTGCCCCGAACCAGTGCCAGGTCCCTGGCATTGTAATGGAAGCCTTCCGACTGCTTATAGGAGGATTCGTGTTCTTCATCGACAACGATGATTCCCATGTGGGAGAGGGGGGCAAACAAGGCGGAACGGGCTCCGATGACGATGGAAACCTCCCGGCGCCTGATCCTCCGCCACTCGTCATAGCGCTCACCATCGGAGAGACCACTGTGCAAAACGGCAATGCCGCAACGAAAACGGCTCTTGAACCTCCTTACCAGCTGCGGTGTGAGAGCAATCTCCGGCACCAGGACCAGGGCGGTTCGCCCCCTTTCCAGCACCTGGGCAATGGCCTGCAGATAGACTTCTGTCTTACCGCTGCCGGTTACGCCATGGAGGAGAAAAGGGGCGAACTGCTCTTTGATCCCGGCAGCAGTCAGTTGTTCAAGGGCCGCGGCCTGATGGAAGTTGAGTACCAGCGGCGCATCGTGGGTGAAGACCTCTTCCCGGAACGGATCACGGTAGATTTCACGCTCGGAGAACTCAACCAGCCCCAGTTCCTGCAGACGGTGGAAATTGGCCGTTGTGGCAGCGAACTCACGGCGAAGCAGCCCTGCCGGCGCTTCGTCAACCCGGCGAAGATATTCCAGCAGACGCAACCCCTTGCCACGCAGGTTAACCGGCAATTCGACATCAGGTAGTGCCCGGTAAAAGGTCTCCCTTTTTACCGTTCGTCCCCCCTTGAGCACTTCTTCCCTGCTCAGTGTTCCGTCTGCCGTTTCCACACTGCGTGTCCGACTGGCAAGATTGATACCGGCAGGCAGTGCCGCCTTGATCACTTCCCCCAGTGGATGGAAATAATAGCCGGCGCTCCAGCGCAGGAAATCCAGCTCCTTTTCCGTAAAGAGCGGCTCCTCGTCGAGAACGTCGATAATATCCCTGATTTTTTCAGCACTCTCCGGCACATTGCCGATCATATAGCCGGTGATCTTGCGCCTGCCGAAGGGGATCAGCACCCGCACCCCCGTTTTCATCCGACAAACCAGCTCCGGCGGCACTCCGTAATGAAAGGTGGCATCTAGGGGGAGCGGTACTGCAACTTCTATGATTTTCAAGGCGTGGTGCTCTGTCATGATGACGACATTATGGGACCGGCAAGGGACCGTGTCAAATTGAATATCCGAAAACAGGGACGCAAAAAAGCCGGAAATTCATGACGGCTTTCCGGCTTTTTAACTGTACATGGGTTGAAACTATTTCTTCAGCACTTCCTCGGCAATAGCACGTCCCAGTGCCTCGCACTGCTCCAGCGCCTCGGCCCGGGGTGTGAACGGTGCCCTGACAAAGGGTACCGGCAGTTTAAAGTTGAGCCCCTTGAGCCTTTCTTCGGCCAGACGGCAGGCCTCGCCACTCCAGCCGTAGCTGCCGAAAACTGCGGCAATATTGGTTTTGAGGTGAACGGTGGAAAGATAGGCAAGAACATCCCACATGGGCTTCGGCACATCCCGGTTAATGGTGGGAATGCCGAAAATCAGCGCATCCCCAACTTCCATCAAATCCCGGATCGCTGCTGCCGTAAGCTCATTAATATGCCGGCAGTCAACCTGAACACCGGCTGCCGCCGCTCCCTTAACCACGCTGGCCGCCATTTTTTGCGTATTGCCATGGGGAGAAATGTAAAAAAGGATGATCTTTTTGTCCCCTGCTTCGGGGCGGCACCAGCTTTCATAAAGTCCCACCGTTTTCCAGGGATCGCTGCGCAGCACAGGGCCGTGGCTCGGGCAGATTACCGCGATCTTCTCGTTTTTCATCTTGTCGATAGCCGTCAGCGCCTTATCCTTGAAGGGACGCATGATGGTATCGAAGTAAAATTGCATGTCGGCGCTGAAATCGGGAAGTTCGTCATTGAAAATGGAAGAGCCGCAGTAATGTGAGCCGAAGGCGTCACAGGTGAAGATAACCTCGTCCTCCTCAAGCAGGGCGAACATGGTGTCCGGCCAGTGCAGGAACGGCACGACCAGAAAACGCAGACGCTTGCCTCCCAGGTCGATTACCTCCCCATTCTTGACGATCTGCGAGGGGAATGGATTATGGATCAGATTACCGAGAAAGGTATGGGCGGCCTGGGTTGAGACCACCTTTGCCTTTGGACAATGCTTGAGCATAAAGGCAAGAGAGCCGGAATGATCCGGTTCGGTGTGGTTGACGACGAAATAATCGATATCGGCAGGATCTACCAGCTGCTTGACTTTCTCCAGGTACTCCTCACCCCTTTTCCCCTTGACAGTATCGACGACGGCAATTTTGTCCCTCCCCTTGATCAGGTAGGAGTTATAGGTCGTACCGTGTTCGGTGGGGAAGAGGTCGTCAAAGGTGCGCAGTTCTGGGTCTTTTACCCCGATCCAGAAAATGTCAGGCTTGATCTCGAAAATTTCGGCCATTACCAACTCCTTGTAAATGCATTTGAAGTCAAAAAATAATACCCAACTAGGGCTCATTAGGCAAGATTGGCCAGAAAAAAAACGCCCGGTTGCCCGGGCGTCGTTGCTCCAATGTTATTCAGCGGTCACATCACCATTATGAGTGCCGCGCATCGCGGCCGGTTTTAAGACTGCGGTATTCCACAACCGGCTGGGAGCTTCTTGCCCTGGGAGCAGAGCTTTTCCGAGCCTGGGCAAAACCGCCACCCTTTGTGTCATCCTTGCCTTGACGGCGACCGTTGCCGGCGTAGGGAGTCTTGCCGCGTCCGTTTCCGGGCTGGCTGCGCTTCCCTGAAGTGCTGAGACGGCGCAGGGGACGGGTTGGCTCCAGGCCGGGAATCACATGCATCGGCAAGGTCTGGCCGGTGTACCGTTCGATCCGATCAAGGTAATTCAGGTCGTTCAACGAGGCGAAAGAAATGGCGATTCCGGTAGCTCCCGCCCTTCCGGTTCTGCCGATCCTGTGGACATAATCCTCGGCGAACTTGGGCAGGTCAAAGTTGATGACGTGACTGATGCCGGTGACGTCGAGTCCGCGGGCCGCCACGTCGGTGGCTACCAGGAGCCTGATCTTGCCGCGACGCATGTTGTGGATGGTCTTGTTGCGTGCATTCTGCGACATGTCGCCATGGAGGGCGGCGGCGGCATGTCCCTGGGCGTGAAGGTCACGGGCCAGAAGATCAGCGTCCCGCTTGGTGGCGGAAAAAATAATAGCCTTGGTAACGGTGCCATCGGCAATGAGGTGCTGCAGCATGCGGGTCTTGTGCTGCAGATTATCGGCCACATGTAGGCGCTGCTCAATCTGCTCATGGGTCATTTTCTTGCCGGCGATCTCGATACGTACCGGATCTTTCAACAGTCTCTGGGCCAGCTTGGCCATGACATCGTCCATGGTCGCCGTAAAGAGCAATGTCTGACGGTTGGCCGGAGCGGCGGCGGCAATCCTGTCTACGTCTTCGCTGAATCCCATGTCCAGCATCCGGTCAGCTTCGTCGAGGATAAGCAGTTCCAGGCGGGAAAGGTTGATTCTGCCCCGGTCAAGGTGATCGATCAGGCGCCCCGGAGTTGCTACGATCAGGTCGACCGGACGTGATAGAAGCTGCAACTGCTCACGGTACGGCATCCCGCCGAGGATGGCGCCGCTGGTGACGCGGATGAACTTGCCGTAATTGCGTACGGCATCGGTTACCTGGTTGGCCAGCTCGCGGGTAGGGGTGAGGACGAGGATGCGTGGGCCGCGGCCGGGGATCGGGGAACGAACGCTCAGTCGCTCCAGGGCAGGCAGGGTAAATGCCGCCGTTTTACCTGTCCCGGTCTGGGCAGAGGCGATTAGATCCTTGCCTTCGAGAGCCAGCGGTATCGCCTGTTCCTGAATAGGTGTGGGCGTCGTGTAACCGCAGGCGGCAATGGCTTTGAGGATAAGAGGAGACAACTGCAATGATTCAAATGACATGTGAATTCCTTTGGTTTTCGGACAGGAAGCGACAAACGGCGCTCCTGTGCCGGAAACGGCTGAAGTTGGGACGCGAAACGCCGTTGCGGCAACCATTGCGACGCATAAATGACGGCAATAACACGTATGACCGGCTCAACTACATCGTCGCCAACCATATGTGCTACTGCATTTCATGGGAGTGCTGAATATGCAGATGGGGGTTAGTGAGCGATGAAACAGGGGATGGGAGAGACTGAGAAGCAACGTAAGAAACAGGTCCCCAATTGAACAGACTCTTCAATATACACGGAAACGGCAGGGATGCAAGCTTTTATTTGAATATCGCTAGCAAAACTGGTGCCTCGATTTGGCTGCTCATAAAGTCCATATTTATTAAATGGAGGTCGAAATGACTTGCCGAAGACCGATGAACCATCTGCTTGTCCAGATGAACATCCCTGTACACCTGCGTCAGGTCGCCGAATGCATTAAAAATCTTTCGGCAACATTAATGCTATTGATTATAAGGGCGCTGTCACATAAAATGGCTATCATTTCATAAGGCAAAGGAAAGCATGATTAACGTCCTCCTCATAGCAGATCAGGTACGGTTGGAGCAAATCGTCATCTCGGCCGCCAAAGCATGCAATGCCAACGTTCATCATATCGTCAGCCTGAATATTCCTGAGGAAGTCAAATCTGGCTCGCCTGCAGTTATTTTTATCCAGAATCGTCTTTCCGGTCTCTCCGGCGACATCCTTGCCAGACACCTGCGCACTTTCTTCAGCTCTGAGGCCGGATCCGTCATTCTCCTCAGTGCTGACAACAGCGACTCTCCCCAAGCGCTCAAATTTGTCGATGACTGCATAGACTTGAACCAAAGTGATGCTGAAGTTGCACTGAGGGTAACCGAGGCCCTGAACAATCATATGTGCAAATCAGGATCTAATACCCCGGACATGGCTATCTCGGGAGGACCGGGGGCACCTGCACCTGTGACGGAGGTGACTGACCGTGTCTCCCTCTCCGGGGACCAAATCAGCCTGCAGCAGAAAGCGACTGTAGATTCCCCTTTTCTCGATAAGCTGGAAGGCGCTCTTACCGATCTGGAGCCGTTCCCGATCCAGGACCGGACTCCCCCCCCATCGGAATCCCATTACGCGGAACGGGCGGGCGACTTTGTTATTGAGGAAGAGACGCCACGACAACGAGTCTGGTTTTACCTGGGGATCTCCATTGTCTTTGCCGCCTCACTTTACTTTTTCATCGGCGGAAAACTGCAGGTGAACCGAAAGCCCTCCACGACATCCGCCACTGCCACCATCCCCCGAACAGAGGCCGGCCCGGGCATGACCAGGCTGCCCGCATTCATTCCCACCAGCAGGCCTGATCTTGCCTACGGCAAAGAACATCCAGGATGGGAACGTTACTTGGACAGCAGCAATGAGTTCAAGGTCTTCAGGAAAAATGGTGTGATCAGCGCACTGCAGATCATCGACCGCAGTGCCAAGGGGCTTTCAGGATCATTTGTCCGAAATGTCCTCCATGAAAGTGCCGCTGCCGTCAGCTATTCCATTACCTCCACCGAAGTAAAAGGAAACTACATCATTGAAAAAGGCGTCACCGACAAAGCCAGTGTCATAGTTTACAGGCGAAGATCTGATCGGCAGATGAAGGCATTTGTCTTGTATTTTCAGTGACAGCGGAAGATGGGAAAGAAATGATAAGACTAAGACTAGGATTAATTGCCACCGCCATTTTTGTCGTGCTTTCCGCCAGAGCGGGAGTTGCCGGGGATTCTCCCTTTGAAATAGATATCAGAGAACTTGATAGGAATACGACACCTGCCCCGTCAAAAAAGAGAGTCTCTGCCGCCAAGCCTCCTCATCCTGCAGCAGCCAAAGCCGTGGACCAGAGGAAAGGCGACCGAAGAGAGCGGAAGCCATTATCAAGAAGCGGCCATATGAGCTACACGGTCAAAAATGGCGATCATATCTTCAAGATATTGATGAAGCATTTTGGCATGACTAACGCTGCAGCTGAAAAACTTATTCCCGAAGTTGTTACTCTCAACAAAATAGCGGATATCCGGAAACTGAATATCGGCCAGACGATCCTGATACCAACCGGGCTGTCACACACTGCAGTTGCCCATAAGAAAAAAAGAGAAACCGAGGCGGCTTCTTCGGCAGCGGAACCTGCAATTCAACAGCGGTTTTCCACAGTTCAATCAATTGAAACGCCGGTCAGCGCTGCCATAGCTGTACGTTCCGTAACGAGCAAAGATCCTTCCGAAGTCGCCGACTCAATCCTTAACATACTTGCCGTCAAGCCGGGCAAAGACCATTTTGTCGAAACGTCGGCGGCAACCCAGCAGGCATTGCGTTTGAGCGCCAAGGTCGATCGCTTTTTCGAAAGCAATGGCAAGCATTTCATGGTCAGTTTCTCTGCGGCAGAGCCCTTTGCTTACACGGTTTACCGGTTGTTGGAGCTTGAAGGTATCAAGCTTATCAGGATCAATCGGGATGCCGATCTTAAACAGGTGGCAACATCCATTCTTTCCGCAATGGACATTTCCTTCCGTTATGGGGAGCATGCGGTTCTGCTTAACGATAGAAACCGCACCAGCACAAGCCTCAATGGTTTTCTCTTCACCAGGGAGACGACACCGCCACGACTCATTCTGCTGACTGAAGTACCTGTCGCCGCTCTGACGGCTGAATTACTGGAACGTAAGGAAACAGATCAAAGGTAAGAGGTTACCTGGTTTGAAAAACATCATGGGTCGGTCGGAATGCAAGGCTCCAGCGAAGTGGAAGCGAGACATATGCTTGATATATGCGAAGTTTCCAAATGAACGGCAACACAGCAGGCCGGCGCCGCAATAGTTTTTCAACAGCCTATTGGCGGGACATTTTTAACAGACAGTCGGCACGATAGAGGCTTGCATCGGCAGCCAGCGGCGAGTTTGGAAATTCGGCAAGAAATCTTTCGAATTCCTGCAACGCCTTGCTCAGCTGCCCTTTTTTGTATGCTGCAATAGCTCTCTGGTACTGCAGAAGGGAAGAATCAGGGGCATCCACAACAGGCTGTGGTTTAGCCTGTACCTCTGGGGCGGCGGGCTCGGCCACTTTCTTTGCAGGCCGCAAAAGAGACCGCTTCTTTTTATCGCCCGTGGTGGCGGGATAGGCGGCAGTTACCGGAACCAGCAGTCGTGAACCGGCAAGAATAAGATCGGGATCAGCTATTTTATTAAAGAGCAGAATCTGGGGGAAATAGGAAGCCCTGCCTCGATACTTCCTGGCAAGCCCTTTCAGGGTGTCACCCTTGCGGATGGTAATACCTTCCACAAGAATCCCCTCTTCCGGGCCTGCCGGGACCCCCCCTGATTCCGCCGGTTTCGGCACATAGAGCATTTTGGAATCAGCCGAAAAAACCGTCACCGGAGAAACGCTCAGAAGCAACCAGCCTGTCAGTCCCCACGCCAAACACCGCATCAGTAGTTCATCCCCAGCAGATCCTGGTATTTCAGGGTATTTTTAATCTGCATGTTAGTGCCAACAACGGCACCGGTTTTTACCTTGTAGGTGATCTTGATATTGCGCTTTTCACCGGACCCCATGTCCTCGAAGCGCCAGGTATAAACGCCACCGGTACCGCTAGAGAAGGCGGGATCGGCAGAAACTATGGCCAGCTGTTGCGGCAGGACCGTTTGCACATCAACCACCTTGGCAAGATTGGAGCCGCGATTGGTACAGCTCAGTTCAAAGGAAGAAACCTCTCCGGGTTTCACCTTTCCCCCTTTGCCGGTCATGATAAGGTCAAGCACCGGCCGTGAATAAACCAGACGCAGGTTCAAAGAGGCACTTTTGCTCCTGTCTCCTTCCGGCTCGAAGTTTACCGCTACGGGCATGCTAGAGCCGTCCGCCTCATTTATCGGCGTTGTCACCTCCAGAACCACATAAGCTTCTTCCTTTGGAGCCAGCGGGCCCACGTGGGTTATTACCGGCTCATTGTCCTGTTTTTTCCCGTCCCGGTTCAAATCCTGATAGAAAGAATAGGAAGCATTTCCTGGAATGAGTGGCTTGATGCTGAAGTCGTCGCGGATGTTGCCGGTGTTGGTGACTACGATAGGAACCCGCAACGTCTGTCCAGGGATCACAACCAGCTTTTCAGCACTGGTCTTGACGTTGACGCCACTGACTCCTTGGACGACTGTGGCAGGAGAGAGGAAGGAATCTCTTTTTTCCAGCTCGCTGTTGATGACATCGGCCCGAAGAAAGAGTTCCTGCAAGGCCAGGGCATCCTCTTTCAACTGAAAGGTGAGGTTGAATTCCCTGCTTTCGCCGGAGTTAAGCTGCAGGCCATCCAGAACGAGAGTGGCCTTCATTTCCGGTTTGAATCCGGCAGGGACAAGACTTACCGGCTCATACTGGGGGGGATAAGTCAACCTAAGAGTGACTCCCCTGGCAGACGAGGTACCTATATTCAAAAGGTCCAGACGGTAAGACATTTTCTGTCCCGGCAGCAACTGTGATTTTTCCGCCTTAACCACCGCCCTCAGCAACGGAGCGGAAAAGGAGAGTCTGACTTCCTTGGATTGGGAAACATCAGGGGCAAAACCGGAACCGATCTTGATGGGGAAGCTTGCTTTCTGCCCGTCGATCACTCCCCGGGGTATGGTTACGGTCATCAGTGCCCTGAATTTTTCGCCTGTTTGCAATGGTGGTGTCACATTTATGGGATTCACCGGCTGAGCGGCAGAGGCGAACTGAACATTGAACTCTGCGGGGAATCCCGACTCCAGGTAAAAACTGTCGCTGCCGTTGCCCAGGTTGACAATGTCAAAGGGGATAGTGAAGCGCTTACCAGCTTCCAGCGATTGCGCCGGTGGCGTAATGGTAAAATCCAGATCGGCAAACTGCCCGACTTCCAGGGACAGTACCTTGGCGTTTTCGGCCTGAACAGCCGCTCCGGTTGCAGCAACGGCAGGGTACACGATGCCCAGCTCCTTGAGCTTTGTTGTAGCGCTTGCTGCGGCTGAACTCCCCGGGAAACGGTCGATCACAGATTTATATTCGGTTATTGCCTTTTCTCGCAGGGTTGCCGCTTTGCTGGCCTTTGATTTCTCTTTTTTCCTGCCGGTCGATGCTGCAGCCGTCCTGGCGGAACCTTTTTCTGCAGCAACTTTCTCCTGAGCCGCTTTTTCGTTAGCAGCCTTCTCTGCTGCAATACGCAGTTCTTCTGCTTTCTTGGCGGCAGCGATTCTTTCTGCCTCAGCCTTTTCCCTGGCGGCCTTTTCTGCAACAGCTTTCTCTGCCGCTGCCTTCTCGGCGGCAGCTTTTTCAGCTGCCAGCTTTTCCTGACGTGCTTTTTCAGCAGTAGCCTTCTCTGCAGCGATGCGCAGTTCTTCTGCTTTTTTTGCGGCGGCAATTCTTTCTGCCTCAGCCTTTTCCCTGGCGGCCTTTTCTGCAACAGCTTTCTCTGCCGCTGCCTTCTCGGCGGCAGCTTTTTCAGCTGCCAGCTTTTCCTGACGTGCTTTTTCGGCAGCAGCCTTCTCTGCAGCGATGCGCAGTTCTTCTGCTTTTTTTGCGGCGGCAATTCTTTCTGCCTCAGCCTTTTCCCTGGCGGCCTTTTCCGCAACAGCTTTCTCTGCCGCTGCTTTCTCGGCAGCAGCTCTTTCAGCTGCCAGCTTTTCCTGGCGTGCTTTTTCGGCAGCAGCCTTCTCTGCAGCAATGCGCAGTTCTTCTGCTTTCTTTGCGGCAGCGACTCTCTCCGCTTCAGCCTTTTCCCGAGCAGCCTTTTCAGCGGCTGCTTTCTCGGCGGCAGCTTTTTCAGCTGCAAGTTTTTCCTGACGTGCTTTTTCGGCGGCAGCCTTTTCTGCCACCACACGCAATTCTTCAGCCTTCTTTGCGGCAGCGACTCTCTCCGCTTCAGCCTTTTCCCAAGCGGCCTTTTCAGCTGCCGCTTTTTCCGCTGCTGCCTTGTCCGCTATAATTTTCTCCTGGCGAGCCTTCTCTGCCTCCGCCTTCTGAACGGCCAGGCGCATTTCTTCAGCGCGCTTGGCGGCAGCCCTCGCTTCAGCTTCAGATTGTTCCTGCGCCACCCTTTCAGAGTTAGAACTTTCGCCTTCTGCTTTCTCACCGGAAGCAACTGCCTCTCCTCTGGCATATTTCCCCGCCAGGGCTACAAGGTCGTCTTCCACCGTCCCTTTTAACGGGCTATCCGGATATTCCTTGAAAAATTGGGCCATATACCTGGCTGCTTCCTGTTTGTGCCCTGCCTTGTAATTGGCACGTGCCAACCAGAAAATGGCCATGTCCCGCAACGGGGTGTCAGGGTAACTCTTCAGCAGAGTTCCCATCTTATCGACCGTGGTCTGATAGTCCTTTTTTTGATAGGCATTGAAGCCAGTGATAAATAACTGGGAATCTGCCGAATCAAGGCAAAAGGCGGGGGTAGTCAAAAGCGACGCAACAAGGAGAAGGGGTAAGAGGGTCCTGCATGGCAAAGCACGGAAAAACTTATTTAAATTCACGGTGTACCTTTCCGAGCCATATCTGGGATAGTATGAAAATTAGTGACGAAAGTTACCATCTTAATTGAAGATTGTCAATTGAGAATGGCTCCGTGAATGGGCAGCAGAAGGCATTTGTGTCACGGAAAACGAACAGCCTTTTCACTGATACAGCTAACCGTAGAAAAGCTTTGAAACGGTTTCCCTTTGCTTCTATACTTACAACTTATGATAGAAATTGACAGTATCGGCCATTTTCCATCGTCACCCGGCGTCTACATCATGAAAGATGCCGAGGCAACAGTCCTCTACGTGGGCAAGGCAAGGGATTTGCGCAAGCGGATCCGCTCCTACTTTGCCGCATCAGGTGATTCCCGTTACCAGATCCGCTTCCTCATGGCCAGGGTCACCGATATCCAGTTCATCGTCACCGATACGGAAAAGGAAGCGCTGATCCTTGAAAATACCCTGATCAAAAAGTACCGTCCCAAGTACAATTTCAATCTCCGGGACGACAAGACATATTTTTCCCTGAGAATGGACATGTCCAGCGACTTTCCTCGCCTGTCCATCATCCGCAAGGTTACCCGCGACGGAGCCCGCTATTTCGGACCATATTCATCCGCTTCCGATGCCAGGGCCGTGCTCAAGCATCTCTACAAACTGTTTCCCCTCCGTCACTACCCAATGGAAACCTGCAGGAGACGAAATCGTCCCTGCCTGTTTTACCAGCTGAAGCAATGCTCCGCCCCCTGCCACGGCAAGATCTCCCGGGAAGACTACATGGCTCTGGCCGAAGGCGCCGCCCTTTTCCTCGAAGGGAAAAATCGGGAAATATTGAAAATTTTCAGGGAGCGGATGAGTGCCGCAGCAGCCGCTGAAAAGTACGAGAAAGCAGCCCGGTTCCGCGACCTGATCCGTTCCATCGAGGTTACGGTGGAAAAGCAGAAGGTGGTTGCCCAAGGGGGAGATTCCGATGTCATCGGCTTTTACCGGGAAGGGGAACAACTGCACATCGCCCTTCTTTTTCTCCGCGGCGGCACCCTCACCGGCAGCAGGAACTATTCATTCAGCTGGGAAATGGACGATCATGAAGGGATCGCTTCTTTCCTCAATGAATATTATAATCAGGAGGTATTCATTCCTTCGGAAATAGTGCTCCCCATTGCCATCGCCGATCCCTTGCCACAGGAAGAGCTCCTCTGTGAATTACGCGGCAGGCGGGTATCCATAACAGTGCCCCAACGGGGCAACAAACTGGAACTGGTAAGACTTGCCATCAAAAATGCGGAAACGGCGGCCGCTGAACGAAAAAAAGCGGCCGAATCTGGTGAGGCGATTCTCCAGACACTCAAAGAACGTCTCCATCTGCATAAGCTCCCTCGCCGCATCGAATGTTATGATATTTCCAACATTCAGGGACAGATGGCGGTCGGCAGTAAGGTTGCCTTTGTGGACGGCAAGGCTGACAAGGCACATTATCGTCGTTATCGCATCAAGGGAGTCAGCCAATCCGACGATTTTGCCATGATGAGAGAAATGTTTTCCAGGCGGTTCAAACCGGGAACAGCTCCCGACGACTACCCGGACCTGATCATCGTCGATGGAGGAATCGGCCAGTTGAACGTTCTCACCCATGTACTGGGCGACTTGCAGATTACAGATGTGGAAGCTGCCGGATTGGCAAAGAGCAGGGTTGACCGGGAGATGGGCGCTACGGAAATCAGCAGGTCAGATGAGCGGGTCTTTCTGCCTAACCGAAAAAATCCGGTAGTGCTGCGGCAGAACTCCGCACCACTCCTGCTTTTGGCCAGGATCAGGGATGAAGCCCATCGTTTTGCCGTGGCCTATCACAAAAAACTGCGCGGCAATAAGCTGCTGGCTTCGCAGCTTGAAGCGATTCCCGGCATTGGCATTAAGAGAAGGAAGGAACTCCTGCGCCACTTCGGCAGCCTGAAAAAGATAAGTGAAGCAACGCTGGAAGAGCTGCGCCAGGTCCAGGGTATTTCCGCCACCGTCGCTGAGTCCCTATGGAAGCATCTACATGAAAATGAAAAGGGCGATACAAACGCATCGCCCTTTGTGAATTTTGAATAACATCCAGGGATTATTCGGCAAGAAGCCTCTTCACCGTGTTTTCCAGAGTCCTTCCGACCTCTTCCGAATAGCCTTGCAACTTTTCGGCAACGATCCCTTTCTTGCTGATGACAAATATGGTCGGCACCGAGCGTAGCCCGTATTCTATCTGGAGATCTTCATCAACCATGGCAACCGGATAGTTGATCTTTTTTTCGGCGATAAATGCCTTGACCACCTTATCGCTGCCATCGTCAACACTCATACCGAGGATCTGCAGTCCCTGCTTGCCGTACTTGCGATTAAGATTCAACAGATGGGGAATGGCTTCCTTGCAGGGGTAACACCAAGTGGCGAAAAAATCCAGGACCAGCACGTGTCCCTTGTAGTTGGCCAGCGATACCGGCTGCCCGGAGGTTGTCACCACATTGATTGGAGGAGCTGGCTGTCCTTTCTGCAAGGCGGCGGATACCGGGGCGGCAGATATTAAAAGCAGCGACAGGGCGAGTAAAATGAAACGGATACTGCGTAACATCATAGCAATCCTTTACAGAGCCTTTTTGATCAGCGCCTCAAGCTGTGCCTTGGGCACGGCGCCGACCACCTGATCAACAACCTTGCCGTCCTTGATGAGAATGACGGTCGGGATACCGCGTACGCCGTATTTGCCCGGCATGCCAGGGCTTTCATCAACATTGACCTTGCCTACCTTTATCTTGCCTTCATATTCTTCAGCGATGCCATCGATGAGGGGGGCGATGGCTTTGCACGGGGCACACCAGGTAGCCCAGAAATCTACAAGAACAGGGATCTCCGACTGGAGCACCGCTGCTTCAAAGTTGTCGTCGGTAAATGTCAGTACTTTTTCGCTGGCCATGATTGCTCTCCTTGGATTTAAATCGGTAAAATACATGCAAAAAGTGCTATAACTATAGCCGACACGAAAAAAAAATCAAGGAGTAATTGCAGGCGGCATGCGGTTCCGCGGTTCATGTACCTTCGATCACCATTATGTATCGCCGGCTATTGACTCCATTCCGCCACTCATCCATAGTATATCCCATGTCCTTTTTTCCCATAAATTTGAATATGGCCGGCAGAATGGTAACCGTTGTCGGCGGCGGCAAGATCGCGGAGCGCAAGACATGCAAGCTGCTTGAAGCAGGTGCACTGATCACCATGATTGCCCCAGACCTGTCAGACAAGCTGGCAAAGCTGAGCGAAGGCGGTTCCATCAAGCATCTGCCACGGAACTTCAAAAAAGGCGATCTGGATGGAGCATTTCTTGCCATTGCCGCCACCAGCGACAGATACGCCAATCTGGCAGTAGCCGATGAGGCAAAAAATCGCGGCATTCTTGTCGATGTCTGCGACGATCCTGAACTAAGCAGCTTTATCATGCCGGCAATGATGACCAGGGGCGACCTGGTGATTGCCGTCTCCACCGGAGGCAAAAGCCCGGCAATGGCAAAAAAAATCCGCGAGCAGTTGGAAGCGTCGTTTGGACCGGAGTATGAGCAGACCCTGAAGCTATTGGGCATTCTGCGTGAAAAGCTATTGACTGCAAAGGGCAACAGCGCATACAATAAGGCCCTTCTAAGCCAACTGGCAGCCCATGACCTTCCACGAATGATCAAAGAACGGCGATACGACCAACTGGACCATCTTCTCCTCAAGATTTTCGGTTCGGAATTCAGCATCAGCCATCTTTTGGAGGAAGAAAAGGACCATCAATGAATGCCCTGCTCTTTTATTGCACCCTCGGCATCTATTTTGTCGCCACCGTCATTTATCTCATCTACCTGGTGAAACCTGAGAACCTGCTGGGGCGTACCGCACACTGGACCATCTCCGCCGGGTTCATTGCCCATCTGGCCTTCACCGCCAATCGTTTCATCGAGGTGGGGCATACGCCGATCACCAACCTGCACGAGTCTCTCTCCTTTTTCAGCCTGGCCGTTATCGGCATTTTCATCATTTTCGAACGCAAGTACAAAATGTTTGTCCTTGGTTCTTTCATTACCCCTCTGGCCCTGATTCTCCTGGCCGTATCCACCACATTCCCTTCAGCCATAACGCCGCTGAATCCGGCACTGAAAAGCAAATGGCTCGCCGTGCATACCATTGTTGCGTTCCTCGGCTATGGCGCCTTTGCCGTCTCTTTCGGCGCTAGCATCATGTACCTGATCCAGTCCCACTTCCTGAAAAACAAAAAGCTCGGTGCAATGTTCCAGCGGCTCCCCTCCCTGGACACCCTGGACGATATAAGTTACCGCTGCCTCACTTTCGGCTTCCCTCTTCTCACCTTCGCCATCATAACCGGGGCAATCTGGGCTGAAACCGCCTGGGGCACATACTGGAGCTGGGACCCGAAAGAGACGTGGTCGCTGATCACATGGTTTGTCTATGCAGCTCTCTTGCACGGCAGACTTACCACCGGCTGGCGAGGGCGCAAGGCTGCCATCCTCTCCATCATCGGCTTTTTCATCATGCTTTTTACCTTTCTCGGCGTCAATCTCTTGTTGTCGGGGCTCCACAGCTACAAATGAGGGAAATTGGCAAATGCCCCGCTGCTCCAGTGGGCATTTGTGGAATCAGAGGCAGATTGAGCTATGAACATTATCGTTGTCGGGCTGTCCCACAAAACAGCCGCAGTTGAGATAAGGGAAAAAGTAGCATTTTCCCCGACCCAGATGGAAAAGCCGTTGCACGCACTGGTATCCATTCCGGATATCACCGAAGGGGTGATTGTCTCCACCTGCAACAGGGTTGAAATCTACGCCACCACCCGTGACATTGCCGGGGGCATCGCCCGCCTCAAGCGGTTCCTGGCCGACTATCACAACTTTCCCCTGGAAACCCTGGAGCCGCACCTCTACAGCTATCATGGTGAGGCGGCAACACGCCATGTTTTCCGGGTGGCATCAAGCCTGGACTCCATGGTAGTTGGCGAACCGCAGATCCTTGGCCAGATCAAAACCTCCTACGGCTATGCCGCCGAATATAAAAGCTCCGGCATCATTCTCAATCGTTTCCTGCACAAGGCCTTTTCAGTGGCCAAGAGAGTACGCACCGAGACAAAGATTGCCTCCTCAGCCGTTTCCGTGGCCTTTGCCGCCGTGGAGTTGGCAAAAAAGATCTTCGGTGATCTTTCCGACAAGACAGTCATGCTCATCGGCGCCGGGGAGATGTGTGAGCTGGCGGCCAAGCACTTTATCAACACCGGCGTGCGCGGCGTCATGGTCACCAACCGGACTTTCGAGCGGGCGGTAAAGCTGGCCGAAGAATTCGACGGCAAGGCAGTCAACTATGAGGACCTCTTCGACCAACTGCACAAAGCCGATATCATCCTCTCTTCCACCGGTGCGCCCCACTTCATCATCAAACCGAAGGATATCGAAGACGTCATCCGTCGCCGCAAGCTGAAACCCATGTTTTTCATCGACATCGCAGTCCCCCGCGACATCGACCCAAAGGTCAACGACATCGAGAACATCTACCTGTACACAGTGGACGATCTCAATGGCGTCGTCGCCACCAACCTGGAACAGCGGAAAAAGGAATCGGAAAAGGCCGAGGCCATCGTTGAGCAGGAGATCGGCCAGTTCTTCAAGTGGCTCTCTTCCCTTGAAGTCACCCCGACCATCGTTGCCCTTCGCTCGAAGTTCGACGAGATCCGCCGGGCCGAATTGGCCAAGACCATGGCCAACTGGAAGGACCTGCCCCCCGAAGGCGAAAAGCGGCTGGAAGCCCTGACCAATGCCATCATGAACAAGCTGCTTCACCAGCCGACCAGTGTCCTGAAACGGAGCGACCAGGGCAATCGCAACGATCTGTATGTGGATGCGCTGCGGAACCTGTTCGATCTGGAAACTGCCCCCCACGAAGAAATGGAGCTGGGTGAGCTGGAAGAATAGTTGACAGGTGCTGGAATATGCAAAAAAAATTTGATGATGAGAAGATATAGAGAGAAAAGGAGATTTCCGTGGCACTAAAACAGCTGAGAATAGGTACCCGCGCCAGCCAGCTGGCACTCTGGCAGGCAAACTGGGTCAAGTCCGAACTGGAACAGCGTTATCCGGGCATGGAAGTATCGCTGGTGAAGATCAAGACCATCGGCGACAAAATATTGGACGTACCCCTGGCCCAGGTAGGGGGCAAAGGGCTCTTCGTCAAGGAGATCGAAGAGGCCATGCTCCGCGGCGACATCGACATTGCCGTGCACAGCATGAAGGATGTCCCCACGGAATTTCCGGAAGGACTCGGCCTCCACTGCATCACCGAGCGTGAAGACCCGCGCGACGCCGTTATATCCCGTGGCACCAAATTCGCCGACCTGCCCCAGGGTGCCAAGATCGGCACCAGTGCCCTGCGCCGTCAAGCCCAGCTGCTCAAGGTCCGCCCGGACATGGAGATGGTCATCATCCGCGGCAACGTGGAAACCCGCATCAACAAACTGGAAACCGAGAAACTGGATGCGGTCATTCTCGCCGCAGCAGGACTCAAAAGGCTTGGCTTTACGGAAAAAGTGGCCGAATATCTGCCGACCGACCTGTCCATCCCCGCCATCGGCCAGGGGGCACTGGGGATCGAGTGTCGCCTTGACAATGAAGAGGTGAAACAAACCATCGACTTCTTCAACCACCCCGCCACCGCCTATGCCGTCAGGGCCGAGCGGGCGCTGCTCTGGCGTTGCGAAGGGGGCTGTCAGGTACCCATCGCCGCCTTCGGCGAAGTCACCGGCAGCGACCTGAAACTGGTCGGTTTTATTGCCTCCGTAGACGGTAAAACGTCCGTACGCGGCACCATCACCGGACCGGCCGCGGACTGTGAAAAGCTGGGCATCAAGCTGGCCGAGCAGCTCCTTGCCGACGGCGGCCATGCCATCCTCGCCGAGGTCTATCAGCGGGAAGTATCCAGGGAGAAGGAAATCCCTGTTTAATTGCCGTTAGTGCAGCGCGCACTGCATAAAACCGTGTACGATCCGTCACGCAAGGCGCAAAGACGCTAGGAGAAGCTCAAGGGTTTTCCGTCGTTCTTTGCGCCTTGACGTATCTCCGTGAACATACTTTCCGGGCTTAAACGAAAGATCTGCCATGACCGATATTTTCCCATCCAAAAACGACAAGGGCTATGTCTACCTGATCGGCGCCGGTCCCGGCGACCCCGGTCTCATAACCGTCAAGGGGCTGGAATGCATCGCCAGGGCGGAGGTGATTCTTTACGATTACCTGGCCAATCCGGAGTTGCTGAAACATGCCGCTCCCGCGGCCGAACTGATCTATGCAGGGAAGATCGGCGGGGCGCACAATCACGAGCAGTGGCAGATAAACGAACTTCTGGTGAAAAAGGCCCTGCAGGGAAAGATAGTGGCCAGGCTCAAAGGTGGCGATCCTTTCGTTTTCGGCCGTGGTGGCGAAGAATGCGAAGCCCTCGTCGCAGCAGGCATCCCCTTCGAGATCGTCCCCGGCGTTACGGCCGGTATCGGCGCCGCCGCCTATGCGGGTATTCCCCTTACCCACCGGAACTTTACCACCTCAGTGGCCTTCGTCACCGGCCATGAAAGTCCCGGCAAGGAGGCTTCGGAAATCGACTGGGAGCGCCTGTCGCTTGGGAGCGGTACGGTCGTCTTCTACATGGGGATCAAGAACCTTCCCCTCATCACCAGAAAGATGGTCGAAAACGGCAGGCCTGCCGAAACACCCGTGGCGCTGGTACGCTGGGGGACGCGGAGCGATCAGGAAGTGCTGGCAGGCACCTTGGCCGACATCGCCGACAAGGCAAAGGCATCATCCTTCAAGGCACCGGCCATCACCATCGTCGGCGAGGTGGTCAACCTGCGGGAAAAACTCCGCTGGTTCGACAACCGACCCCTCTTCGGCACCAACATCGTGGTCACCCGCGCCGCCGATCAGGCGGGAGATTTTTCACGGCTCCTGGCAGGCTTTGGGGCCACCGTCCATGAATGTCCGACCATTCGCATCGTACCCCCCGAAAGCTTCACGGAACTGGATGGGGCTATCGCCGAACTTGTGTCTTTTCACTGGCTAGTCTTCACCTCCTACAACGCCGTGAGCAGCTTTTTCTGTCGACTCCATGAACTGAACCTGGATACACGGGCCATCGGCCGCTGCCGCGTCTGCGCCGTCGGGCCTAAAACCGCCGCCGCCCTCGCACCCCACGGTATCAAAGCAGATCTGATTCCGGAAAACTATAAGGCGGAAGGGGTGGTCGAATCCTTCGGCAAGCTGGACATGCAGGGCAAAAGGGTCCTCTTCCCCAAGGCCGACCGCGCCCGGGACATCATTCCGGTAGAACTGGAAAGGTTTGGAGCGGAAGTGGTCGCTCCCGTCGCCTACTGCAACGTTGTTCCCGAAGAGCTCCCCGCTTCCGCCATGGAGGCACTGGAAAAGGGGCAGATTGACTGCATCACCTTCACCTCGTCCTCAACCGTCCAGAATCTGGCGGCCATGGTGGGTGAAAACCGCCTGCTCAAGCTGCTGGACGGCGTCGCCATCGCCTCCATCGGCCCCATTACCTCCAAGACCTGCCGTGAATTAGGCCTGGCCGTGGATATAGAGCCCGCCACCTACACCCTCGATGCGCTCACCGCCGCCATAGTCAATCATTTCCACTCTCGTCGCTGATTTTAGCCCTTCTTTCACCCTCCTCCCCTGCGCAGGCCATCTCTCTACCGCCAATGCCCTCTTGTCCCGCTCCCAGCGACCACTGAAGCTGTGAGACTTTTTTTTACCTTGACATGCACCATTATCCGGAATAATGTACCGGTCGGTCGGTTTACCGAAGGGAGGTGGAGCGAGATGTCAGAAAAAGGGGACAAGAGCCGGGAAAACATTGTCGATGCGGCATACGCCTTGTTCAAGAAAAAAGGCTTTGCAGCAACCAGCATCAACGACTTGATGGCCGCCAGCGGTTTGAAGAAGGGGACCATCTACTTCCATTTCTCCGGCAAGGAGGAGATCGCCCTGCTTGTTCTGCAGCGTGCCCGGGAACAGCTTATGGAATTCCTGGAAACAGTGACTACCGGCGCGACACCCGCTGACGCGCTGGAAAACTACTTTGCCGGGACCATTGCATTGCACCACAGCCATGAATTCATCGGCGGATGCATTTTTGGCAATGCCGCCCTGGAAATGGCCGATTCTAATGAGCTGCTGGCCCGTTTCATCAACCAGGTGTTCCGGGACTGGACCATGAAACTGCGGCAAATCATAGCAGAAGGGCAAGGGGCTGGCCAGGTCAGAGATGATCTGGCGGCTGACGCCCTTGCCCAGCAGCTGGTAACGGCAACCGAGGGTGCCATTATGCTCGCCAGGCTTCGCAAAAACGATGCTCCCCTGCGAACCTGCTTCGACACTTTCCGCGCTCTGCTGGCCCTGCCGCAGGCCACTAACAACATTGAATGAAAGGAGTAAACTAATGGCACGAAAAAGTATCACACTGGCAGCAACCGCACTGGTATTTGTCGCCTCCCTGCTGGGGAGTATGAATGCCTGGGCTGGTCACAGCAATGATGCTGCAGCCCTCAAAGGAGTTAAGCAGGGAAAGGGGATATTTCTAGTGGATACGGACAATCCGCAGAAGACCGCCCTATACCTGAATCTCATCAACGAGACCCACAAAAGTCTCGTGGCGCAGAAGGTAAGACCCGATCTGGTCGTAGTTTTTATCGGTCCCACGGTCCGCTTCCTCACGACGGTGCCAGATGCGGAACTGGCGGCCAAACACCAGGATTCGCTAAAATCAGTCGCCGCCACCGTCAAGGAACTGGATGGGAAAGGGGTCAGGATGGAAGTGTGTGAAATCGCCACCGGCGTGTTCAAAGTCCCGGCAGAAAAGCTGCTGCCTGGTCTAAAACTGGTCGGCAACGGCTTCATTTCGCTGATCGGCTTCCAGAGCAAGGGTTATGGACTGGTGCCAATTTTTTAACAAGCTGGCAGGGAGGATCAGCTGATTCCTCCCTGCCAATGCAATACAAATACCCCATCATCCCGCTCCACCCGCGTGCCCAGCTTCTGCCCTTCCCGGTTGAGCAGTTCCCTGAGCCACAGTTCATCCCTTACCGATGCACGATGCAAGCGAAACTGCCGCATCTGCATCGGCTTCATCGTGCAGCGGGCCAGCCTGCCGCTTTCCGGGTCAATACTGACGAAATACATGAGCGACAGGTCGCCGCGAAAGCGCTCCTCCCCATGAATACCCTCGTAATCGTTGATGAAGTCGCCGCAGCCGTAAATGATCGGCTTGCCATGGTAAACCTCCATCCCCTTCACATGATGGGAAGAATGGCCGTGGATCACATCCACCCCTGCGTCATCCACAAGGCCGTGGGCGAAAGCTCTCTCATCAGGTGTAATGCTGTAGCCCCAATTGGCCCCCCAATGGATGGAAAGCACCACCAGGTCCCCGGGACGTTTCAGCCGCTGCACCATCCTGGCCACCTCCCCCACCGTCTTCCGGGAAAGATCCGGCAAAAGGTTCACTCCCGCTCTTTTTTCGCCGGCCCCCCATTTGCCGGGAATGCCGCTCGACTCCGTGCCGCAGGAAAAAACCAGCACCCTCCCTTTTCCTTCCACATCAAACACTGCAGGCATCCGTGCCTCTGCCAGGTCTCTCCCCGCCCCGCCATGTTTTACATGGGCTTTATCCAGAACTGACAGGGTCTCCGCCAAGCCGGAATTGCCCCAGTCTAGGATATGGTTGTTGGCCAGGGAGCAGAAGTCGATGCGGGCAGCGGTAATGGCAGGAAAATTATCCGGACTCATGCGGTAGTTGATCCCTTTCCCTTGCCAGTAGTCGTCGCTTTTGGTGACGCTGGTTTCCAGGTTGATGATGCGCAAGTCGGGAGCGGCAGAAGAAAGCACCTCCAGGGCATCGCCCCAGATATAGTAAAAGCTGGCCGACTTCGGAATCAGCCCGTTGGTTTCCTCGGCCAGGGCCACATAACCCCGCGCATCCTTCATATAAGGTTCATGGATGGCGGGATCACCGGGATGGGGAAGGATCTGGTCGATCCCCCGCCCGGTCATGACGTCGCCACACATGAAGATGGTGATCAGCTTGTCTCTGCCCATGCTCGTCCCCCTTTTGCAGATAACAACAGTCTCCCACACTCTTGAAAATGTGCAAGACGGATAGCCATCTCCTTTCCGCGACAATCCCTACGGACCTTAAGCAGGAAAAGGTGGAGACACCCCCAGTTAGTTATGATTTTTCACGTCTTCTTGTTTTAAGTCCCCATATCTGTGGTATAAAAGAACCCGCCAATTTCTGCAGCCGTTGTTTTTCATCAAAGAGCCGGTGGCCGTCCATGAACGAACAACATAATCAAGTCCTGGTACGGGACTGCACGGCGGGCCACTGGCTTCGGTTCGATCACCCCGTGGAGGTCGTACAGGCATATGCCGTCCATGAAGTGCTTTCCTGTCTCAAGTATGTGGAGGAGGCTGTCGACCGGCGCGGACTGTATGCCGCAGGAATGGTCGCTTACGAAGCTGCGCCCGCATTCGATCCTGGCTTGCAGGTGCGCCACGATGACGGTGATCTGCCGCTTCTCTGGTTCGGGCTTTACCATGGGCCGCAAAAGGCAACCTGGGTCCCTCCTCCATCGGAATTGACCCGGCCCGAGGTGGCCTGGCTTGCCTCGGTTTCGCCTGAAGCGTACCGTTCGGCTTTCGAGCAGATAAAAGAGCATATCAAAAGTGGCGACACCTACCAGGTGAACTACACCTACCGCCTGCGCGGTTCATCATCGGCAGCCACCATCCATGACTTCCTCGGCCTGCTGCAGGACAAGTCTGCACCGTTCGGCGCCGCTCTTATTACCCCGTCGTTTTCCATCCTCAGTGCCTCCCCGGAGCTTTTCTTCAGCCTTGACGGCGACCTGATCGAGTCCCGGCCCATGAAGGGGACCATCGCCAGGGGTCTGACCCAGGAGGAGGACTGCCGCCAGGGGCAAGCCCTGCAGAACTCGGAGAAGGACCGGGCGGAAAACCTGATGATCGTGGACATGGTGCGCAACGACCTGGGCCGGATCGCCGAAACCGGCAGCGTCCATGTTACCCGCCTCTTCACTTTGGAGAAGTATCCGACCCTCTGGCAGATGACCTCCACGGTCAGGGGGCGGACACGGGCATCGGTCACCGACATCTTTGCGGCCATGTTTCCTGCCGCTTCCATTACCGGAGCACCAAAAAACCAGGCCATGCAGATTATCGCCAAGCTGGAGACATCACCGCGACGGATCTACACGGGCTCCATGGGCTTTATCGCCCCCGGACGCAGGGCCCAGTTCAATGTGGCTATCAGGAGCATGCTTTTCAGCGGGAAAGAGAATGATGTCGAATACGGCACCGGCGGGGGAATTGTTTGGGATTCCCGTTGGCAGAACGAGCTGGCCGAATCACGCACCAAGGCGGCGGTGCTCCGGACGCGCCCGGCTGGTTTTTCGCTTCTGGAATCCATCCTCTGGAACCCTGAGGAAGGATACCGGCTGCTGGAACACCACCTGAGGCGCATGGCACAGTCGGCGGCATATTTCGATTATCCCATGGCCGAAAATGACCTGCGCCGGCATCTGGTCGACCTCTCCCGGCGGCTGCAACCATTTCCCCACAAGGTCAGGCTCCTCCTGGAGCAGGACGGCACCTTCACATCACAGGCTGAGCCGCTGATCCAGTCCGGCACCGCATCTCCCAAGGAGGTACCCCTTGCCCCCTTTGCGGTGGATAAGTCGGACCCGTTCCTCTATCACAAGACCACCTGCCGGGATGTGTACCGGCGATGTCTCGCCGCCTGCAGCGGGTATGACGATGTGATCATGTACAATGGGGACGGAGAGGTGACCGAATCGACCATTGCCAACGTGGTGGTCGATCTGCATGGGGTGCTGTGTACCCCGCCCATTCGTTGCGGTCTGCTGCCGGGAACCTTCCGCCAGTCACTCCTGGAAATGAAGAGGATCGAGGAAGGGATCATCACGCTGGACCAAATTCACGGTCATGATGTCTACCTGATCAACTCGGTACGGGGCATGTACCGCGTCAAGGTGGCATCCACGCCCCCGATCCGCTGACCATCACGGCTAAGGAGGCTTCATCCCCGCCTTGACTAATCTCTCCCGATACTCTACATAAGATACTACTTTACCTTCCACCAAGCGCCCAAAGGATGAGATCATGGACCGGCACAACGGATTCGAACAAGGCCCCATTCGCCCCCCCAGTGAGGCTTCCAGCCTGCTTTTGCGCGTCAACCGCAACTGCCCCTGGAACCGCTGCACCTTCTGCTCCATCTACAAAAAAAGCAAATTTTCCCTTCGCCCAGTGGACGAAGTCATCCACGACATCGACTGCATCCATGACTTCATCATCCGGTTGCAGGACCGGGGCACCTCGCCGGCCGCCCTGCAGAAGAACCTGTCGCCGGGGGAAGAGCCTGCTTTTTATGCCGCATACAACTGGCTTGAGGGGGGGATGGAGTCCATCTTCCTCCAGGATGCGGACAGCCTGGTGATCCGGCCGGAAAACCTCCTGAAAATACTTCGCCACATCCGGTCCAGGTTTCCCGGGGTGAAGCGGATCACCTCCTATGCCCGTTCCGATAGTGTGGCGCGCATCGGTGACGAGATGCTCAAGGAGATAGCCGCTGCCGGCCTGAACCGCATCCATATCGGCATGGAGACGGCTTCGGACACGGTTCTCAAGCTGGTGCGCAAGGGGGTCACCAAGGAGACTCACATCAGTGCCGGGCTAAAGGTCAAGGCGGCCGGCATCGAGCTTTCCGAATATTTCCTCATCGGCCTGGGGGGTACCGAATTCTCCCAACTGCACGCCCTGGAGTCGGCAGACGCCCTCAGCCGGATCAACCCCGATTTCATCCGCTTCCGGACGCTGCACCTGCCCGACAAGATCACCCTCTACCCCGATGGCGACACCCGCTACCGGTGGGCGCCCGATCTGACCCTCGCCAAGGAGGTCCTTACCCTCATCGAGCACCTGCACGGCATAACCAGCCGCATGACAAGCGATCACAGTTACAACCTTTTCCAGGAAATCGACGGCACCCTGCCCCAGGAGCAGGAGCGGCTGGCAGGCGTTCTGCGGACATTCATCGCCATGGATCGTGAGCAGCAAATCCTCTTCCAAGTGGGAAAACGGGCGGGATATTTCCTCCGCCTGGGAGACATGGCTGATCCCGGACGGGTCAATCAGGTGCGGGACATCTGCAGGCAGTCGGACATCACCCCGGACAACGCCGACGAGCGCATCCATGAGATAGTCCAGGACCGCATGCGCCGGGGGATGCCTTTTTAGCGCGGGAAACGGGGCAAAAGAACGAACCTCTGCGGCAGGACAATCACCGTCTGAGTTGGATCATTCACCCCGCTTCTGGAAAAGTCCTGATCAACACAGGTTGTTTTTCAGCAACCGTTTTCAGAAGGCGAAGCAGTCGCAGCCAAGGCCCCACAATTCACTAAACCGCGGAGCCTTACCTTTGCCAGTCTTGGGTTGCCGACTTGTATGGAGACAGCCGTGGGAGAGGCACCCGGCTGAATGCTCCGTCATCGGGACGCCGGCGCGGACTGCTTTGCGGACATCCAACGGTGCCCCATACCCGCCATAGACCTTGACAGGAGACCATTCCGGCAGCACCGGCAGCGGAGGAGGACCGAAGTTGCCAAATTCCCCGGCACCGTAAACGATCCTTCCGTCAACGACGGTAAGAATCGATTCGATTCCCTTGATCCGATCTTCAGGTACCGTGAAGTAGTCGTCGGTGAGCACTGCCATATCGGCCAGTTGACCGACGGCAATCGCACCCTTTTTGCCGCTTTCCCCCGAAAACCAGCTACTGCCCTGGGTATAGAGCTTCAATGCTTCCTCTCTGCTGAGCCGGTTCGAATTCGAGTATAACGAGGCACCACCCACCGTCTTCCCGGTTACCATCCAGTAGAGGGAAAGCCAGGGGTTGTAGCTCGCCACCCGTGTCGCATCGGTGCCGGCGCCGACAGGAATGCCGAGATCAAGCATTTTCCGGATAGGAGGAGTCCGCTCTGCCGCCTGCTTCCCATAACGCTCCAGAAAGTACTCTCCCTGGAATGCCATGCGGTCCTGAATGGCGATGCCGCCACCAAGTGCCCTCACCCGTTCCATGCTCTTGTCGGAGATGGTTTCGCAATGATCGAAGAACCATTGCGTCCCGTTGAAAGGAATCTCGCGGTTCACCTCTTCGAAGACGTCCAGCATGCGCGAGATGCTCTCGTCATAGGTGGCGTGAATGCGGAAGGGCCATTTGCTCCCGGCCATCAGCGAGACTACATCCTTCAGGTCCTTTTCCAGGTTGGCTGGAAGGTCCGGTCGGAGCTCCAGGAAATCCTCGAAGTCCGCAGCCGAATACACCAGCATCTCGCCGGCGCCGTTGCAGCGATAGAAATCGTCCCCCTTGCCGGGTGCTGTCAGCTTCATGCAGCGCAGGAAATCCTCTTTTTCCTCCTTGGGCCTCTGGGTGAAGATGTTGTAGGCCATGCGGACGGTCATTTCACCGCGCCGGTGCAACTCCTCGATTATCGCGTAGTCGTCCGGGTAGATTTGCGATCCGCCCCCCGCATCCACCAGGCTGGTGAGGCCGAGGCGGTTCAGTTCGCGCATGAAGTGACGGGATGAATTCATCTGATGTTCGGGGGGTAGTTTGGGTTGCTTGCCGACCGTGGCATAGAGAATGCCGGCATTGGGACGGGCAATGAGCAGCCCCGTCGGATTGCCGCTTCGATCCCGCTGTATTTCTCCCGCAGGGGGATCAGGGGTGTCCCTCGTGTAGCCGCATGCCCGCAGCGCTGCCTTGTTCAACAGGCCACGGCAATAGAGGTGCAGGACAAAGACAGGCGTATCGGGAGATACGGCATTGATCTCCTCCAGCGTCGGCATACGCTTTTCTGCGAACTGAAATTCGCTCCAGCCGCCGATAACCCGGACCCATTGCCCCGGCGGCGTGCGCTCAGCCTGTTCTTTCAGCATGCGCAGTCCATCGGCAAGAGAGGGCACACCATCCCAGCGAAGTTCCAGGTTATAGCTGAGGCCGCCGCGGATGACATGCATATGGGAATCGTTGAGTCCGGGAATTGCCCGGCGTCCCTTGAGGTCGATTCTTTCGGTTTTATCGGTTGCGGAATCGAGCAGTTCCTCCCCCCCGATGGCGGTTATGCGTCCCCCAGCAATGGCAACGGCCGTAACCTCGGGTTGAGCTTCGACCAGGGTGGAAATTTTTCCGTTGTGCAAAATCAAATCGGGCGTATTCATAAGGATTACCTCCCGTTTGCTTAGTGCAGCCACGGCCTCATGATTCTGACCAGCACCGGCATGACTGCCCATGTCAATAGCAGGACAATGCCCATTGCAATAGCAAAAAAGGGGCAACCATCGCCCCCTTTTTTCGAGATATTCTGGATGGGGTTATTTCCCCAACTCCTTCTGCGCTTCGCTGGCGTGTTCCCCGAGCATCGCTTTTGCGTAATTGATGCCGAGGCCATAACCGCCAGCGTGCTCTTTTGCCACGCTCATTACCGCGTTGTAAGTTTCCTGGCGAGCCCAGTCGCGCTGCCATTCCAGGAGCACCTGCAACCACGTCACCGGCACTGCACCTGCCTGCACCATTCTTTGGATGGCCATTTCGTGGGCTTCTACCGTTACCCCTGCCGAGGCGTCCGTCACAATGTAAACCTCGAAGCCGTCATCAAGGGCGGAAAGTGCGGCAGTTGCAAGGCAGACCTCCGTCCACAGCGCAGCCATTACCAGTTTCTTTCTATCCGTCTGCTTCACGGCTTCGACCACTTTCGGATCTTCCCACGAGTTCATCGTCGTGCGGTCGATCGGGTTATATTCCGGAAAGACTTCCTGGACATTGGAGAAAATGGGACCGCTGAAGCTTTTGGCGGCGACTGTGGTAAGGATCGTCGGCACCTTGAAAATCTTGGCCGATTTAGCAAGGCCCGTCACGTTGTTAACGAGGAGTTGTACGTCGATGGAGTGCGATGCAAATGCCATTTGCGGCTGGTGGTCGATAAGCAGCAGCATCGAGTTTTGAGGCGTTAACAGACGCTGGCTTGGTCCACCTTTTCCCATAATGGAGGCCATGATCTTATCTCCTTTGGATTTTTTTGATCCGAATCAACTCCATGTAATTAAATTATACCTAGCCGCTACTGTTTTGAAATATATCTTTTCCCAGGGTGTACATATGGAAACGCCAGAACAAAAATTTACTTGACTAGACATGGTAATATAGTTTAAGTTTAAATTATATAATATGAAACCAATCGGAGTCTAAAGATGTGGCTGTTCGAATTATTAATTTTATCTGCAGCACTGATCAATACCGCCTGGGTACAATGGTCCATTTTCACCGAGGCGGGGTTGTTGTGGGGGCTTTTCTTAAGCCTGTTTTTCATCCCGTTCGCCCTGTTTGCGACGATAGGGCTCATACCCAGGAGATGTCTGGCACGGGATTAGGGACAGGAAGAAAAGTCAGGCAATATTATTACCAAACAAAAGGAGAAAAAAATGAGTACTTACTGGAATGTAGTAAAGGAAAGAAGAAGTTACTATGCCATCAGCAAGAAGCAGGTAACCCCTGATGAGCGGATTGAAGAGATCGTGGGAGAGGCGGTCAAACATGTGCCGTCGCCGTTCAATTCCCAGAGCGCCAGAGTGGTTGTCCTGCTTGGCGAGCAGCATGACCGGCTGTGGGACCTGGCCAAGGCCGAATTGAAAAAAATCCTGCCCGCGGATGGCTATCAGGCCACTGAAGAGAAAATTAACGGATTTTTCCGCAGTGGCTACGGTTCGATCCTGTACTTCGAAGATGAAAACGTCATCCAAGGACTGCAGCAGGCATTTCCCCTGTACAGTGATAATTTCCCCGTGTGGTCCCATCAGTCGTCGGGCATGCTGCAATTTGCCGTGTGGTCGGCGCTGGAACTGGATGGGTGGGGGGCCTCGTTGCAGCACTACAACCCGGTGATAGATGGGGCGGTAAGGGCAGAGTGGTCTCTCCCGGCGAACTGGAAGCTGATTGCCCAGATGCCGTTCGGCAAACCGGTCGCCCAGCCCGATCAAAAAGAGTTCGCACCTTTGGCGGAACGGCTGAAATTATTTAAATAATGCCCGACGGTCGGGGCATACAAATGGTGCACAACGCACTACAGCCCTTTCAGAATACCCTGAAAGGGCTGTAGTGCGTTGGCGGATCGGAAACATAAAATGAACCGATAAACAGTCGGATATAAAGGGAAGAAATTTCCAAATTACTTGTCTTGACAACTATTGTTGTAACACATATTATTGTGGCTATATTTCTTAGGAGAAGTCACATGCCCTTCCTGCTTGATGAGTCCATAGGTTTCGTGGTCAACCAGACAGCCCTGAAACTGCGCACGGAGATGGCCCGTCGCCTGAAGCCCTTCGGACTGACGCCGGAGCAATGGTCGGTCTTGAACCGGCTGGCGGAACAAGACGGCATCTCCCAGCGGGAACTGGCCACCCGCACCTTCAAGGACCAGCCGACGACCGCCCGCATCCTGGACAAGCTGATGGCTTTGGAACTGGTACGGCGGGATGACAGCACCAGCGACAGACGCGCGTTCACCATTATCATCACCGATAACGGCCGGGAATTGCGGGAACGAATCCTTCCCGTTGCCGAGGCCATGAACGACGACGCAGGCCGTGGGCTGTCCCAGGAAGAGCGCCGGCAGCTTTTCAGGATGCTCAATCATTTGCAGGGAAACATGGGTGGCAAGTGACACCGGAAAAGGAGCAGTTATGAATATCAAAGGTAGTGTGGTAATGGTAACCGGCGCCAATGGCGGCATCGGTCAGGCGTTGGTCAGAGCATTCCTGGAGCGGGATGCGGGGAAAGTGTATGCTGCGGCACGGGACGACACGGCCCTCGCCCCCCTGGTGCAGTTGGGCGAAGGCCGAGTCGTGCCGGTCCAACTGGACCTTTTGGACGGAGCCGGGATCGCACGGGTTGCAGGAGAGTGCGCAGACGTGCAGATTCTGGTCAACAATGCCGGCATCAACCGGGGCTTGTGGTTCCTGGCGCCGGCAGGTGCGGACGCGGCACGGGAAGAAATGGAGGTGAATTTCTTCGGCACCCTCGCCATGTGCCGGGCCTTTGCCCCCATGATGGCCCATGTCGGCTCAGGCGTCATCGCCAATGTTTGTTCCATCTTGGGCCTGGTCAATATGCCTGCCAACGGCACCTACTGCGCGTCCAAGGCCGCCGGTCATTCGCTGCTGCAGGGGCTGCGCGGCGAATTGGCGCCGAAAAACATACGCGTCGTCGGCATCTATCCCGGCCCAGTGGATACCAGGCTGACGGCAGGGTTGGAAATCCCCAAGGCTTCACCGGAAGGGGTGGCGCAAGCAATCGTCGAAGGTCTTGCCGCCGGTGTCGAAGACATTTTCCCCGAAGAGATGTCCAGGCAGGCCCATGCCATGATGCTGCAGGACCCAAAGCTGGCCGAAAGGGAATTCGGGAAGATGATCCCCGCCTGATACTTCCCCATTGGCAGGAACAACCATAAACGCAACGGCCCGGGGATTGGGTTCCCCGGGCCGTTTTTGTATCGATCAGAATGTGAAGGTCTGGGGTGGGTTGCCGCTGAAGTCGGCAATGGTGGCCCCGGCCCCTTCCAGATAGAATATCTCGAAGGCAGGGTTGTCTGCAGTTTTATAGATGGATTTCACCAGGGGATTCCCCTCCAGAACCTTTTCCTTTATCCGAAGATCCTGAGAAAAAACAGCTTTGCCATGGAGGCGCAGCCAGGCAAACTTCTCGTCGCAGATACTGAATTCGACGGCAGGATGCTTCTGCATCTCCTGATAGACCGGTTTATTGTTCGCGGTGCAGAAATAGAGCTTGCCGCCGTCTTCCAGCATGAACTGGAAAGGACGCACCTTCGGATTGCCGTCGATACCTATGGTGGCCAGGTAGACAGTTCTGTTCTTGGTGAGAAATTCAGTTACAGTGTTCATAATCTTCGCTCCTTTTATTTGGTGAATTACTGCCGACAGCCACCATGGCTACGGCAACTCGGTTTGACATCCAACCATTTGGGCAAAAAAATATCAGAGATTGCGGTCGATCTTGCTCAGAATCCTGACGACCTCCTGCTGCTCTTTCTCGGAAATGCCCTTGAAAACAGCAGCCAGCAGGTTGTCGGAAATCTCCCTGAACGAAGGTTCCAGCGCCCGCCCCTCCTCTGTCAGCCTGACGTAGGAGTAGCGCTGATCGGCATCGCCGCTGCCTTTGGTCACGTAGCCCAGGTTGACCAGCTTGTCCACCAGCGTGGTGACCGTAGATTTATCCCGCCCGACCACTTCCGCCAGTTTTTTCATGGATACCTGCTCTTCCCGGAAGAGATGGTAGAGGATGCTGCCGTGGGAGGCGACGAGCCCCTTGACGGCACAGCGCTCCAGCTCCCCGGCCAGATAGCGGTTGATCTTTTCCCTTACGGTACCGATGAGATGGGCAATTTTTGAACTATCCATGCCTGCAACTTTAGTTGGACATCCAACCTTTTGTCAACAATTTTTTCCTCGGAGAAAAAAAGTCTTCAATCCACAGGGAAGGCAGACATGGCATCGGGAGAGAGCGACGAGCCACAGCTGCGAGCGGATACCCGCCCATGTTTGAGCGGAGAAGACACGCCACTCCAGGCATCGCACACCGTTACGCGGACAACACCGCAGGGTCCGCAGCTGTGGCGACAGAGTGAACGGACGATGTGGCGCCGGCCTGTTATTTCCATTGAATTCCCGGATGACTTCAAAAAAAGCAAAAAGCAGATGGGGATAGGTCTTCTTCCCATCTGCTTTTTGTCTGACAGCCGCTAAGTCGATCCAAAATTTACTGCAGCACATCCATGGTGACCTTCACCTTGCCGGTCAGAAGGATGGTGCTCAAGGTAGCACCATCGTAACCTGCAGCCTTGATGACCACTACCGGGTTGTTCAGTGCCCGAACATCGGCGGCAGTGACGTTCGCACTGCCGTCGACGCTGCAAACCAGGCGGAGGAATTCGCCGGAACGGTAGCTGTTACTGCTGGTAGTGAAGGCTATCCGAGCTTTGCGCGTCGAGGCGGAATAATTGCCGTAGACCAGGATGCTGCCCTGCACAGCCGCACCGGGAACTAGGGAACCGCTGTCCACAGATCCCGATCCCCCACCGGTCGTGGCAATGCTCATTCCCGGCGGCAGCGCCACCTCGATGTCGATGCCGCCGATGGAGTTGTCCAGTTTGGCCGTACTCATGGCGGAAAATGCCAGCGTCGCCTTGCCTGTACTCAGTTTTTGGACGGCAGGCTCGGAAGAGCCTCCTCCGCATCCCCAAAGACCCGCAGCCATAAAGACGGCAGTCGCCACCGCAATAATATTTTTCATCTTCGTTCTCCTTCATGTTTTAGATAAAGCACAAAATCCCATTCCAGTCCGGCCGATCTTTGTGCGGCATGATCATGCATCACACCCCCTTTGCCAAAGGACAAGCGTTGTCAGATTAGCCCCACCACCAGGCGCAGGATGACCAGGGCATCCTCGATATCCACGACGCCGTCCCCCGTGGAAACGCCGTTGACCATCGGCGCCATGTCCAGCCTCAGAACCTGGTCCGGTTGCTGATTTTTCAGCCCTACCGCCATCTGCAGGGCAAGCAGCGCATCGACAATACTTAAACCTTCCGTCGTTCCGTCGACCGCCACCGGCAGGGTGCGGATGATATTGCGCTGCACCGTCAACGTATTGCTGTTCTGATCGGTGCCGGTAACGCTCACCTGGTACACCTTGGTATCGGTCAACGACAGCAACTGCCGGAATACTCCCTCAACCACCGCCGGGGTATACGTCTGGCCATCCATATTTATGGTGACAGTTACCGGAGTTGTATTGTCCGCCACTGTTCCCGCAAGGGGATAGGAATCACGCACCGTGCGGATATCGCCGGACGGATCGGTAACGGCCAGGGAGAAGGCAGGCACATAACTGGCCGTCCGCTTGGCCTGCGCTGTCTTTCCTGTCTGGCTTACGGCTGTTATAAGGATGGTGTTCATCCCCTCATTCAGTGGGGCGGTGAAGGTGTACGTCGTATCGGTCAGGCTGGCCGCCTGGGGGGATGAGCCGTTGACGGTATAGCTGACAGTCATACCTGCGGAATCCGCGGCGGCCATTTTTGCATTTCCGGCAAACAAATCGACAATGGTACCGGTGACGGTGACGAACTGCCGGATCACCACCGTGTTGTCCGGCGGAGAGGTAACGGTCAGGCGAGGCGCCATAGTATCGAGGATTATGGTGCGGGTATCGGTAATGACATTGCCGGAGGTGCTGGTGGCGATGACGGTGATGGTATTGGCCCCGGCCACGAGTTGCACGGGATAGCTGAACAGGCCGAAAGAACTGACCTGAATGGCGACCCCATTGATGGTCACGGAACTGAGGAAAGTCGGGTTGCTGACCAGACCGCAGACATTAACCGTGGTTTCGGTGGTGACGGCACCGTCACTGAGGGTCGAAAGCAACAGGCTCAAGGGAACGGTCACTGTCATACTCTGGGTCGCCTGGGTTGCGGCGTTATAGTTGCCGTTACCGCTCTGGTTGGCGGCAATGGTGCAGGTGCCGGGGAATATGCCGGTAACGGCGGTGCCGCTGATGGTGCAGACAAGGGGCGTTGTGGAGGTGAAGCTTACGGCAAACCCAGAGGAGGCGGTGGCGCTGACAGTACCGGTAGTGCCGACAAAAACCGTCGGGGCCGTGCCGAAGGTGATGGTCTGGCTGGCCTTGCCGATGGTGATGCTCTGGGTGGCCTGGGTTGCGGCATTGAAGTTGCCGTTACCTGCCTGATCGGCGGCTATGGTACAGGTGCCGGCGGCCAGGCCGCTGACGGTGGCACCACTGACGGTGCAAACCGTTGGCGTTGTGGAGCTTAAGCTAAGTGTCAATCCGGAACTGGCGGTAGCACTGACGATACCTGTTCCGCCATAGGCAATGGCCGGGGCGGTGCCGAAGGTGACCGATTGCGCCGCCTTGCCGATGGTAAGGGTGCCACTGGTGCTCCCCTGGTAGTTGGCGTCGTTGATGGTGGCAATGATTGCATAGCTGCCGGCATTGCTGGGTGCCGTGGCACTGCCGTCATAGGTAACATTCACCGTCAGCCCCGCGGGTGTGGTAGTGACGGAAGCTAATTTGCCCGTACCATCGTACGTCTGGCTCAATCCAGAAAGGTTGACAGTGGCCGTTGCCTTGCCGACGACAATGGTCCTGGGCACATCCGCCGCAGCACTGTAATTGGAGTTTCCCGCCTGGGAAGCAGTGACAACGATGCTGCCTGCGCCGGTGATGGTCAGGGCATTGCCGGTGAGGCTCCCCGGCCCGCTAGTGACGGCAAAGGTGATCGGACTACCGGAGGCGCCGCCGATGGCGGTAAGGGTAATGGGACTATTCCCATAAGTGGCGCTGGCTGGCGGGTTAAAGGTGATGGTTTGGTTCGCCTTCGTATTGGTGAGGGTATAGCCGGCAGTCAGGCTTCCGATGGTGGCCGTTACAGAGTAGCTGCCGGCATTGCCGTTGGCCGAGGCGCTGAAGGAGGCGATGCCGGAGGCATTAGTAGCCGCGTTACCCCCAGCGGTTATACCGGCACCGCTCCCCGGACCGGCAAAGGTGACTGTTATGCCATCGAGGGGGAAGCCGAGAGAATCTGCGACTTTGGCAGAAAATGGAGTGCTAAAGGCCGTGTTTATGGTTGTCGACTGTGACGTGCCGCCGGTTGCCGTCACGGCTGCCGGGATGCCCCGCTCGTAGGCACCGATGTCGCAAGTGCCTTCCTGGGGTCTGGCCATGCCGCGCTGGTCCGCGGCAGGACCGCTGCTGCAGTTACCGGCGTCAATGGCCGGGGAGCCGTTGAGCAGCATCATCGTCTGGGTCGGTCCGCCGTTGTCGGCCAAGGGGCCGAGGAACGGGTTTTGATTGGTAATATTGCCTGTGGTGTCTCCAGCGATTGATGCGCCTGAGGTGTTCCCGATCAGGTTGTATCCCTGGGAAGTGACAGGACTACCGTAAATATCCGGACCGGACGGGGCACTGTTGTTGGCGACGATGCTGTTTTTCAGGCTGACTGCTCCCCCGTTATTAGCTATCCCTCCCCCATTGATCGAGGCACTATTCCCTGCAATAGTGGTATTAGAGATGGCAGCCGGGTCGTTCATAAAATATATTCCGCCGCCATCTATGCCCGCGCTGTTGTTGTTTATGGTGACGTTGGTCATTGAAAAGTTACAGTCACTATAAATGGCACCCCCGTAATTCAGGGCGCTGTTGCCCGTGAACGAGCTGTCCTTAATTGTCATAGTGCCGTACGCAATTACCGCGCCGCCGGCGTTGGTTGCCAGGTTTCCGCTGAAGACGCATCTTTCGATGGTTGTGGTAGCTGTGTTATGCATCGCACCACCATCACCAGCGCTGCCGTTGGCAATGGTCAGGTCCTGCAGGGTCAAATTTCCCCCGTTTACTGTGAATATCCGGGTAGCATTGTTACCGCTGATGGTAAGGTTCTTTGCACCGGGTCCGCTGATGGTCAGATCCTTGCCGATAGTCAGAGCTGAAGCAAGGGTGATTGTCTGGCCATTCAGGCTTGCGTCAAAGGTGATCTGGTCGCCCGGGTTGGCGTCAATGATGGCCTGGCGGAGCGATCCTGCTCCGCTGTCGTTGGTGTTGATAACGGTGCGGGTGGTGGCGGTTGTGGGGTTGATTGTGTTGGAATCGGCGCTGGTGCCGCTGGCGCTGTAGGCCCGGACGCGGTACCAGTAGGGGGTGCCGGACGAAAGAGCGGTGACTGCTTTGGTCGTGGCATTCCCCACATCAAGATTGTTGAAGCCGGTGACAAAGGTGGTGAAACCGATGTCGGTAGCCACGTCGAGATAGTAGCCGGATGCGCCTGCAACAGCACCCCAGTTGGCGGTGAAGCCGGAGAAGTTAACTGAAGAGGCTGCCGTAGCAACAGGGATTCCCAACCACTGCGCATAAAGGGTGATGTCGCCGGTCATTGTAAAGGTTGCGCCTGGGGCGTAGGGGGTGCCGCTGCCGTTTGCCAGGGTATTCCAGCCGACAAATGAATAATTGGTTCTCACCAGTGATCCAGTATTACCGAGGACGGTCACAGTGGCTCCGGCCACATAGGGGTTGCTACCGTCGGTTGGCACGGCTCCACCAGTGTTACCGTTGCCGTTGTAGGTGACGGTGGCGGTCCACTTGGCATAGAGGGTGGTGTTGCCGGTGATGGAGAAGGTATCTGCGGCGGCGTAGCTGGTGCCGGTGCCATTGGCAAGGGTGTTCCATCCACTGAAGGTGTAGCCTGTTCTCACCAGTGTTCCCGTATTGCCAAGAACAGTAACCGTGGCCCCGCTCAGATAGGCTGTGGCGTCGGTGGGAGCAGCTCCGCCGGTGTTGCCGTTACCGTTGTAGGTGACAGCAGCGGTCCATTTGGCGTAAAGGGTGATGTGCCCTGCCATGTTGAAGGTGCTGCCTTCGGCATAGGTAGTGCCGGTGCCATCGGCCAGAGTGTTCCAGCCGCTGAATGTGTAGCCTGTCTTCACCAATGTACCGCTGTTGGCGGCGGCGGTGACGGTGTCTCCCGGCAGGTAACCGGTGGCATCGGTGGGAACTGTACCGCCGGTGTTGCCGTTACCGTTGTAAGTGACCGTTCCGGTCCATTTGGCGTAAAGGGTAAGATTGCCGGATATGGCAAAGGTAGCGCCGGGAGAATAGTCTGTTCCGCTGCCATTGGCAGCACTATTCCATCCATTAAATGTGTAGCCGGTCCTGGTCAGCGTTCCTGTGTTGCCGAGAACGGTTGCCGTAGCCCCTGCCACATAGGAGCTGCTTGCGTCTGTCGGTGCAACGCCGCCGGTGTTACCGTTGCCGTTGTAGGTGACGGTGGCGGTCCACTTGGCGTAGAGGGTGGTGTTGCCGGCGATGGAGAAGGTATCTGCGGCGGCGTAGCTGGTACCGGTGCCGTTGGCCAAGGTGTTCCAGCCGGCAAAGGTATAACCGGTTCTCACCAGTGTTCCGGTATTGCCGAGAACAGTTACCGTGGTCCCGCTCAGATAGGCTGTGGCGTCGGTGGGAGCTGTGCCGCCGGTGTTACCGTTGCCATTATAGGTGACGGCAGCGGTCCACTTGGCGTACAGGGTGATATGCCCAGCCATGGCAAAAGTGCCGCTGCCCGCGGTATAGGTTGTGCCGGTCCCGTCGGCCAGGGTGTTCCAGCCGGCGAAGGTGTAGCCGGCCCTGGTCAGGCTGCCGCTGTTGGCGGCAGCGGTGACGAGGTCTCCCGGCAGGTAGAGGGTGGCATCGGTGGGTACTGTGCCGCCGTTATTGCCGTTACCGTTGTAGGTGACGGTGCCGATCCATTTGGCGTAAAGGGTGGTGTTGCCGCTTATGGTGAAGGGAGTTCCCGCGGCATAGGTGGTACCGCTGCCGTTGGCCATCGTGTTCCAACCGGCAAAGGTGAAGCCCGCTTTAACCAGCGAGCCGGTGTTACCGATCACGGTGACGGTGCTGCCCGTCACGTAGGGGCTGCTCCCGTCAACAGGGACTGTCCCGCCGGTGCTGCCGTTGCCGTTGTATGTGACGGTGTAGAAAGGATTTATCGTCACCGTGATCGTGCGGGTAGCCGTTCCTCCATTGCCGTCGCTGACCTGGACGGTGAAACTGTCGCTGCCGCTGTAGCCGCCGGTGGGCTGGTAGGTAATGGCGCCACCCGGGGTGATGTCGGTGGAACCTGAAGAGGCCGTGGCACTGGAAACACTGAGCGTGCCATGGCTCGGGGCAGCGCTCTGGCTCCAGGTAAGGGTCTGACTGGGATCGGTGTCGCTGACATGCAGCAGCCCCTTGATGTCGGTGGCGGAAGCGTTCTGGTTCACTGTCAGGGTAGTAACGCCACCGACGAAGGTCGGGGCGGTGTTGGCCACATAGGTAAAGCCGCCGCTCAGAGTCCCGCTCTGCGTATCGGGATTGGTGACTACCACATTTTTTGCTCCGGCAGTACCTGACGGAGTTGTCGCCGAAATCGAGGTGGCGCTGTTCCAGGTTACCCCGGTGGCGCTTGCGCCGCCTATGGTCACTGTCGCGCCGTTCACGAAACCGGTGCCGGTGATAGTGACGCTGGTGTTTCCGGCGGTTGGCCCGGAGGTGGGAGCGATGCCGGTTACGGTCGGCGCTGGCGGTGCTGCCACATCGGCTATGGTAATGTTGTCGAAATTAAGGTTCGAAGGGGCTGCTCCCCCTTGAAAGGTCCAGTTTATGACAATCGAATCGACATAAGCGTCATTGAACTGAGTGCCGCCGTTTATAAGCGTGCTCAGTTGTGTGGGAGTGGTGGAGTTGAAACTGAGAACACCCGAGGCATGGGTGGCGATGGTCGAACCGTCAGCCCGCTTGGTCGTGACGGTGATGGACTCCAAATTGGTGGAGCCGTCATAGTCGTGAATCGCCAGGTCCTTGAAGGTGAAGGTCTTGCAGGTCGATCCCCCTTCCGCTTTTACGGTAAACGACCCGGTAGTGAAGGCAGTTTGCTGATTGCCGGCCCAGATGGAGGTCAGCACCAGGTCGTCGATCAACATACCGTTACTGAGGACGAATTTGTCGGAAAAGGTGGCAAACCCGGCTCCCGCGGTGTTGTCTGTGCCAATGCCTCCGTTGGCGCCCGAATTGCCGTTGCTGAAGTCATAGGTGCCGTTGCCTGTGCCGATGATGCCTGCGTCTGCATGACCGCACCAAAAAGCTGCAAACATAATGACCATTAGAGTGACAAATGATCGCTTCAACATGGGGATCTCCTTTTGTGACGCATTGGAACTGACATGTTCCATTTCAATGCACGCTGCGGGTCCTGCATAATATAGGTACATGCCGCACTCACGGCCTAGAGGCATGGGTATATTCGATGTTCAAAGGTGCAACTGTCCGTCGTCAGGTGTAACCGGAGAGAGAACGTGCCGTTCTCTCTCCGGTTACCGAATGTTCCTGTTAAGGTCTGGCCGGGTATATGCCGCTAAGGGCGATACAGAGCAGAACCGGCAGGTAGGGCTGCATGTTCTTGTGCGGCATTGTTCCGGGCGCAGTTCCTGCCAGTAGGACGGCATCTGCCGCCAACTGGGTCCCTGCGGAGGCCGACGGCTGGAATGAGTTGGTGGTGACAGGAGGCTTTCCCGATGACGGCGCCTTTGCCACATAGCTGTCGGCTGCTGTCGCCAGTGTAGCAGTGGTATTGGACACCGCATTGAAACCGTGGGTATGGGGGGGAAAGTTGTTGGTTGCCAGCGATACCGAGGCTTCGCCCAGTGACTGGCCCAAAGTCTGGGGGGTCAGCGCCGGCCCGGTGCCGAAGCCCATGGGTGCCCGTCCGGACAGGTTCGGCAGGCCGAAGGTGGTTCTGCCATCACCGCCATAGGTGTTACTGATTATGGAAAACAGTGCCGTATTCTGCTGAACGTTCATGATCTGTCCGTCGCAGGTGGCCCAGCCATAGGGGGCATAGGTAAAGGCAAAGGCACGGATTTCTCCGATAAATGGATCTGCCATATAATTCTCTCCTTGTGGTCAGTTTCTAGGGGGCCAGAGCCCCGTCAGGGCGATGCAGAAGTTAACTGTCAGCGACGGCTGCACGTTGTTGTGGCCGGCAGAACCACCGGCCGGAGAGAGCGTGCCTCCCGCCAGATTGGCCACCGGCGTCGCCTTTGCCGTTGCGTAGGCTGTTTTGGTATTGTCAGGGCTCTGCGTCGCCGCCAGAATATTTCCTTGGGGTACGTTGGACCCGCCGGGACCTGTATTGGCTGCCAACACATGGTTATGGACCGGCAGCTCCGAGGTTGTCGCCAGGGCGACCGTCTCTACGCCGCCGGCTTTCCCTTCGCCATAGGTGGCGTTGGCGTGCAGCAGGGTCCGGCCCTGAAAGTCGGGGAGGTTGAAGGTTGTGGTGCCGTTGCCGCCGTAGGTCGTGCCGAGCAGGGCGTACAGCGCCTGGTTTTGAGTGATCTGCATTATTTGACCATCACAGGTCGCCCACCCGACGGGGGCGAAGTTGAAGCCGAACAGCCGGATTTCGCCGAGAAATGGTTCTGCCATGAAATTCTCCTTTTGTCCTAAGGTCTCTGGGGATAGTACCCGTTGGTGGCAATAATGAAATTCACGCACAGACTGGGCATCATATTGGAGTGGGGCTGGGCAGGAGCGGCCGGGAAAAACCCCACTGTGTCTTGATTTAAGAGGGAGTCCGCGGCAGCAGTTGAATACAGGCTGAAATTGGAGCTGTTCCCCAGATAGTTACCGGCCGGAGCGGCAGTGGTTGCGTTGGCGCCGACGCTGACGACATGGTTATGGGCCGGGATGTGGGCAACCTGCAGCGTCTCCTGCTCGGTGCCGAAAGCATTGCCGATCCCCCTCGGCGTCAACCCCTGCCCCGTTCCCATGTGCACCGGGATTCGCCCCCTGAAATCGGGGAGCTTGAAGTTAGTGATCCCATCCCCGCCGAAGTACGTGCCGATCACTGCATAGAGCACGTCGTACTGGCTGATCTGCAACGTGCTGCCGTCGCACAGTGCCCAGTCCACAGGGGCAAAGTTCCCCCCGAACATCCTGATTTCTCCGATAAACTGATCACTCATCCTTTTCCTCCTTCTTTTTGGAAGATATATCTTCTCCCGCGACCTGCATCACATCTGGTGCATCACATCCTGCCGTTGCGGCAATCACCCCCGTGGCGAACTGAAGATCGCCTGGTAGTAGACAGCATCCAACTTGCCGGTGTGCACCGGCCCCAGGAAAATTTCCAGTTCCCCCATGACCCCATGGCGCACCCGGTGAGTGTCATGGTGAAAGACATTGTCCGTGCTCCCCTTGAACATCAGGGAGAATACTTCCAGGGCTGCCGAACTTTTATCCTCCACCTGGACCAGTTCCACTGGAACCGGCTCCATGCCGGACGGCAAAACCTGGAAAACAGTTGCCAGATGGGGTTCGAAATCCTCTTTTTTCAGTTTTGTCATAGGCTCCTCCTGCTCCCTTCCAACTGCCGATTCAAACTGCCCCCGACCGACGGTCCTTGCCCCCAACGGGGCGGACCATGAAGTCGTAGACCCCCTTGTCTTCTGCGACATTGAACCCGAGCCGCAGATAATAGTCGCGGACCGGGTTGTTCTTTTCCACGTGCAGGCTGACCGAGGTACCGTTTTCATCGGCTTCTTGCAGCAACAACCCGATGAGCGACCCGGCAATGCCCCGCCCATGGAACTCCGGCAAGAGGGCGATGTCGATCAACCGGCAGTCGTCCGCTTTGCGATTGACGTAGAGTCGCCCCGCCGGAACGCCGTTCACCAGGATGACGTCAAAGCTGGGATTTTCGTAGTTCTTCATGTACTGGGCATGCTGCAGGGAGAACTGCATCCGCATGAACTGGTCCCACTGCTCGTCCGGCCAGGCCACCATCGCCTTCTCCGGCTCCCGGGTCGATGCGTAGAGCAGGAGGAGGAATTCCAGGTCTCCTTCGCCTATGGATCGAAGGGCTATCTGACCGTCCTTAATCATCTGGTCCCCCTGCGCGGAAAACGTTGGCCTTGCCGGCGCACCACCGTGGAGGCTGCATCAGAATTTTTCGGTTTTTTAAGAATCTCCATGAAACAAAACCTGAATGACCGGCGCGATGGGACATGATCCCCATACCCGGTCCTCCTTTGCTGCTGGTCGCTCTGTCTAATGGGCTCTCATTATACAACACGCCCAGGACCGTTGTATGTACGGGGAAATACTGTTTTTTTGTGGGGGAATCCCCCTACAGGAGGATAAGCAGGAAGGGAAAAATCGGGAAGGAATCTACTACCGGTGGTTTCTGGTTATGGCATGGCGTCTCAGCTCCTTCATTCCCGCAAGGCCGAGCTTGGCTATAATGCGCGAAAAATATGACTCCACCGTGCGGACACTGATGCCGAAGAATGCGGCTATGTCCCCATTTGTTTCTCCCAGGGCAAGTTTTACCAATACTTCTTTTTCGCGATCACTGAGAAGCCTCTCCCGGCCCTGCTCGGGGTGATCTACGGCCCTGCTCGCCAGGCTCTGGGCCGCCCTGGGGCTGATATGCCGCTTACCGGCCACAAGGTCCGATACTGCGGTCAGGAGCGCTTCGGCCATTTCCCGCTTGGTGACGTAGCCGTCGGCCCCGGCGGTAAAGGCTTTCTCGATGCTATCCGGATCTTCATGCATGGAATAGACAAGAACTGCAATACCGGCATTTCGTATTCCGCTAATCAGACCCAGGCCGCTTTCTTCGCTTAGGGACAGATCCAGAAGCGCCACATCGGCATGGGAGGAAGCCAGAAGGGAAGCCACCTCGGCATGGGAACCGGCTTCTCCACTAATGGAGTGGCCTTCCTGGGAAAGAAGCAGCTTCAATCCCTGTCTTACTGCGGGATGGTCGTCGATCAGGAAGATGCTGGCTGCTTTTTTTCTAAAACCCATTGGAAATCACCTCCGCATGTTGTTCGCATACCGCAGTGCAGGAAACCAGTGTCCCTCCCCCTACGGCATCCGTGACAGTCAGGTTGCCGCCAATAATGCCCGCCCTATAAGACATTATTCCCATACCGAGCCCACTCTTGCCCATGGATGCTTTAGCTCTGCCGATACCATTGTCCTCCACCGCCAGTGAAATCGTGGTGCGATCGGCGCAGTCGAGGGTGACCGTGATTTTTTGCGCCCGGGCATGCTTGACCGCATTGGTAACCGCTTCCTGAGCTATCCGGTACATTTGGGTGACATCGGTATTGGTGCATTTTGCACACCCCCTTTCCTGGCGGAACTGAATGTCGATGCCGTTGGACTCGCCCAGGCGCCGGACCAGCTCTTCAAGGGAAGGACTGACACCGTGGGGATCGTGCTCCACCGGCCAGAGCCCGCGGGAAAGGTCGTAGGCCTGGTTGACCGACTCTTCCAAAAGAGACGAGAGTCGCTGCATATCGGGCTTCACACCCTTGGCTCCGGCTAAATTCTTACCCAATACCGAAAAAAGCAGCCTGGCGCCGGTAAGTTGCTGACACAGACCGTCGTGCAGGTGGTGGCTCAGGCTGCGGCGCTCATCCTCGCTGATCTGGATGATCTTCCGCTCCAGGCGGTTTCTCTCCGCAAGCCCTTCTTCCAGGGTCAGGTTCTTCTCCGCCAGTTCGTCGGACAACTGTTCCACCCACGAAAATGCACGGGAAAACCTCAGCGACAGGGCCATCGCCTGGAACAGGATCAACACGAACAGCCCCATGTGTCCCAGGTACACGGAGTGAATCGCGCCCATGTCGAGCAGCATGTCGTTGATACCGGCCCCGCCGAGAACCATGATGCCGATGAAAATGAAGAAGGCCCCCTCCCGGTCGTTCCCCAATGCAGCGCCGAGCCTGAACAGGCTGTATGCGATCAACAGAATGGAATAAATATAATAGGCGGGGAGGCCTGAGGAAACGGTAATGGCTGGGAGGACAAACCCCATTACCAAGTAGATCAGGGCCAGGCACCATGCCCCATAGGAAATATACCGGTTGAATTCTTCGGGATAGAGCGTCCGTAGAAAACTGTAGCAAACAGCGACCGTTATCACGAAGCAGAGGGTGTCGATCACGTAAATGGATGCATCGGGTAAACCGCCGGTGAAAAGACCGGCAACCCAGCCGTTCGCATTGGAGGTCAGTATGTTTCCCACCCAGCAAAGACAGTAGACGCCGAAGTAAAGGGGAGCCGCATCCCTTCTGCGAAAGGCGAAGATGGCAATATGGTAGATGCCCATGATCAACAGACTGCCGGCGCAGAAGAGGACTCCCCCCAACTGCCTGAAGCGGGCCGCCTCAACCTTCTCCACCGGGCCAATCTGGATGGGATTGACGACTCCTGCCTGGTAGTAATGATAATTGGACACCTGGAGGACTAACTCCACGTAATCTCCGGTCACGCGGAGGCGGGGCTGGCGAAAGGATTGGTTCGGAATTTCCCCGGCGGCGTCCTTCCCTATCCTACCCCCTTCGGCGATAAGCTTGCCGTTTGCCCAAAGCCTGTAGGCGGAACAAATATCGGCAAGCTTGAGCGCAAGCTCCCGTTCCCCTTTCCCCGGCAGGACCACCACCAGGCGGTAAGTGGCATAGCCGCGTGGGCCGATATTTTCCCCTTGGATGAAGAGGTTGTTCCATGGGTCGGGTAGCGAGATATGGGCAGAGGGTGCCGGGGGAGAGACTCTATGGAAATCATCGGGAGACAGCAGCTGTTTCCAATAGAATTCCCATTGGCCATCAAGGGGTATGATGGTTGAAATGGGCCATTGCACGGTGGAAAGATCGAGCACCCCCCTGTGGGCTTGGGGAGTTTTTCCTGCCCCACCGCATCCGCTGCCAAGAGAAACAAGCAGCGCAAAGACGATTGCAAGCGCTGTTCTGTACATCCTCAAGAGCAAAACTGAGTCACCTGACATTGGACAAGCCGGATAAATTAATTTTTCTATTAATTAAGATGATTATTTTAGTTAGTTTTCTAGATAAAACAAGATTTAATTTTTTTCGAGAGAACCATGGGCAGCTCAGGATGCAGGGGGGTATCTGGTTGCCCTGTTTCCTGCCGCATTGATTACCGGGGATTCAGGGGATGAGTTTGCCGATTACCTGGAGTAGCGGAGGGGGATAGATGCCGATGGCGAACACGGCTGCCGCCGAAGCGGCAAGGGCGAGGGATTCGGTGGCGGAGATCTTGCCGTTGCCCGGCGAGACTGCAGCGTGCATGTAGAGGTTGACCACCACCCGCAGGTAGTAGAAGGCCGAGGTTGCGGCCGTGAGAATGCCTATGACGGCCAGGGGAATCTCGCCCCCCCTGAAGGCTGAGTAGAAAATGAAAAACTTGCCGATAAATCCCGCGGTGGGAGGAATCCCGGCCAGGGCAAACATGGCCAGGGCCAGCACCGCCGCCGGAAACGGCCTGCCGTAACCCATCCCCTGCAGATCGCCGATCTCCTCCCCCGCCTCCCCCCGGCAAAGAACTGCCACAGCCCCGAATGCCGCCAAGTTCATGGCCGTGTAGGCCACCACATAGAAGATGACCGCCGTAAAGCCATCCTCCGTTCCGGTCAAAAGCGCCAGCACCACGTAGCCCATCTGGGCGATGGAAGAATAGGCCAGCATCCGCTTGACGTTGGACTGCAGCAGCGCCGCCAGGTTACCAACCACCATGGAAAGTAGCGACAGCCACCAGAGCGGCCCATGGAGGGCCTTAAATCCGTCGCCCCCCAAGAGGAGCAGGAGGAGGAAAGCAATGGCCGCACCTTTGGAGGCGGTGGAAAGGAAGGCGACGACCGGTGTGGGCGCCCCCTGGTAAACGTCGGGGGTCCAGAGATGGGCCGGAACCAGGGAAATCTTGAAGGCGATGCCGGTGAGGAGCAGTCCCCAACCGGCAAGGGCAAGGGGATCGGAGCCTCCTCCAAGGGTCAGTCGGGCCACCTCCCGCGTATCCAGGGTCCCTGCCGCAGCATAGAGGAGAGCGATGCCGAAGGCGATGCAGGCAGCGGAAATGGCGCCGAGCAGGAGGTACTTGAGACCCGCCTCCGCTGATCCGGTACTGTTCAGGTCCATGGCAACGAGGATGTAAAAGGCGAAAGTCATGGCCTCGACACCGAGGAACAGGGTAAGGAGGTTGGTGGAGGCGCTGACCGTTACCATGCCGAAGGCGGCAAAAAGCACCGTCGCCGGATATTCTTCACCCTGGATGCGGCGTTCCCTGTTGTACTGGTGGGAAAGGAGCAGGGTCACGGCGGCAGCCAGGAGGAATAGCGTACTGAAGAAGCGGGCAAAGGGGCCAAAGACGATGCCCAGTGTTGGTGAAGCGGGTATCGGCGGCATGACCACGGTCCAGACGGCGGCGCCGAGGGTAGCGACAACGCCGAGGCCGGTGCAATGGCCCCCAGGCCTGACAGCACCGATGATGAGGATGAGCAGGGCACCTAAGGCCAGGATGGCCAGGGGCATGACACTCCACAGGTCGAAGGTGGTCATGGCCCCCCCCCTACGGTCAACAACTGCACCGGCGCCTGTACCAGTTCCAGTACCGGGCCGGGATGGACGCCCAGATACAGCGCCATCAGCGCCAGCACCGTAAGAAGCGCGCCCTCGCGCAGGGACAGGTCAGGCAGGGTCAGAGCCTGCCGCTCCCGGACAAAGAGCACCTCCTGCACCAGGCGCACCAGGTAGACGAGCCCGAGCACTACGCCGAAAAAGCCGACGGCAACGGCCCACGGAGCTATGGGGAAAGTACCCGTAAGAATGATGAATTCCCCGGCGAAGTTGTTCAGGCCGGGGAGCCCTGCAGAAGCCATGGCAAAGAAAAGGAAGAAAAAGGAGAGCATGGGGATTTTCCCCCATAATCCGCCGTAAGCATCGATTTCCCTGGTGCCGGTCCGCTCGTCCAGCATCCCAACCAGGGCAAAGAGCGCCCCGGTGGTGATGCCGTGGTTGACCATCTGCAGGATTGCGCCGGAGAGGGCCAGGGGCGTCCACGCGGCGATCCCTAAAGCAACGAAGCCCATGTGGCCGACGCTGGAATAGGCCACCAGCCGCTTCATGTCCCGTTGGGCATAGGCGACCCACGAGCCGTAAATGATGCCGATTATTGCCAGGGTAAAAAGCAGCGTTGCGCTTGCCTTCGCTGCCTGTGGAAAAAGCGGAAAACCGAATCGGATCAGTCCGTAGGCGCCGGTTTTCAGGAGCAGCCCCGCCAGGATTACGCTGCCTGCGGTGGGGGCGTCGGTATGAGCATCGGGAAGCCAGGTATGGACGGGGAAAAGTGGTACCTTGATGGCGAAAGCCAGGAGGAAAGCGGCGAAGAGCCATCCGGCTGTGGTGGGCTCAATACGGGTCTGGAGCAGCGCCGGCAGGGCAAAGGTATAGCTGCCGCTCTGGGCGCCGTGGATGAGATAAAGGGCGATGATCGCCAGGAGCATGAGCAGCGATCCGGCAAGGGTGTAGAGGAAGAACTTCACCGCCGAATAGATGCGCCGCCCGTGCCCCCAGATGCCGATGAGCAGGAACATGGGAATCAGCATCACCTCCCAGAACAGGTAGAAGAGAACCAGGTCCAGGGAGAGAAAGACCCCCATGATGCCGGTTTCCATGATGAGAATCGTGGCATAGTGCAGCGCCACCCGATCCTTTATGCTGCGCCAGGAAACGAGCATGGCCATAAGAGTGATAAGGGAGGTCAGAAGCACCATCAAAAGGCTGATGCCGTCCAGGCCAAGGGTATAGCGGATGCCGAGACGATCGATCCAGGGGTAGTCCTCCACCAGCAGCAAAGCTAAGCCGGGAACGGCATTGGTAACCGATCCGACGGAGAGAAGGAGCATGACGCAGATGAGCAGTTCAGCCAGAGCCGTGGCAATGGCGATGATCCTGGCTATCCGGTGCTGCTGCCCGAAAGGCAGCAGACAGAGCCCCCCGACCAGGGGGAGGAAGACCAGTATGGAGAGCAACGGCAGCTCGGCCATCACCACACCACCCATGCCAGGTATCCGAGAATCAGGGCGCCCCCGGCAGCGAAACTAATGATGTACAGAGAGACTTGGCCGGTGGTCCAGCACCCCACGTCCCTTCCCACCCGCCCCAGGATCTCCGCCAGCCGGTCCAGGGCATCGTCTATGACCCCTTCGTCAATCCGTTGCCACAATATGCCCGCCAACGCCTTATAGGGGCGGACGAACAGCAGGCGGTAAAGATCATCCGCATACCAGCCCCTGAGGAGAAAGGCGTTGAGGCCGCTTTCCGGTTGCGCAGCAGCGGCAATAACCCGGTCCCGCCTCTTCCCATAACGCATATGGGCAACGGCAAGGCCTGCCAGAGCCGCGACCGTGGCGACTGCCTGCAGCACCAGTTCAATGGCGTGTCCCGCCCCAGCCGATTCCTTGCTTACCGTGCCGGAAAGAAAGTCTTCCAGCCAGCCGGGACCCAGGTAGGCAGGCAGATTGAGCAGTCCGCCGCACAGGGCCAGGATCGCCAGGGGAATGAGCATCAGCTCCATTACCCGCGGCGGCTGTACAAAGCCCTCCCCCTTTGACAAAGGGGGATAGAGGGGGATTTTATGTGAAACTGCAGAATAAATCCCCCCTGTCCCCCCTTTTTCTAGGGGGGGGAGGTGATGGGTGCTGCCGCCAAAGACCAGATAGACCATGCGAAAGGTGTAGATGGAGGTAATGAGCGCCGTCACAAGCCCCAGGATGTAGAGCCCGCCATACAGGGTTCCCCCCTTCTCCCAGGCCGCCAGGAGAATGGAATCCTTGCTGAAAAATCCGCCGGTGAGGGGAATACCGGCCAGGCAGGCGGCACCGGCGAGAAAGGGCCAGAAGGTGAGCGGCAGGCGACTGCGCAAGCCCCCCATGCGGAAAATGTCCTGTTCATGGTGCATTGTGGCTATGACGCAGCCGGCGGCGAGGAAGAGCAGTGCCTTGAAAAAGGCATGAACGAGGAGATGGAAGGTGGCGGCGGAGATGGCGCCACAGCCGACGCCGAGCATCATATAGCCGATCTGGCTGATGGTGGAATAGGCGAGGATGCGTTTCAGGTCCCGCTGGGCCAGAGCACAGGTGGCCGCGTAAAAGGCGGTCAGGGCGCCGGTGAGGGCGATGGCTGCCTGCACCGTTGTTGACATTCCGATGAGCGGAAACATCCGGGCCAGGAGGTAGACCCCGGCGGTGACCATGGTGGCTGCGTGGATCTGGGCAGAGACAGGGGTCGGGCCGGCCATGGCATCGGGAAGCCAGACCATGAGCGGCAGCTGGGCCGACTTGCCCATGGCCCCGAAAAGCAGCAGCAACCCCAAGGCGGTGATGACACCGACCGGCATCAGGAAACCGAGACCGTTCAATTCGGTAATGGATACGGTGTGAAAGAGCTGGAACATCCAGAAAATGGCAATGCCGAAGGCGGTATCGCCGATGCGGGTGACGATGAAGGCCTTGCGTCCGGCAGTGGCGTTTTTCTCCTCCCGATACCAGAAGCCAATCAGGGCGTAGGAACAGAAGCCGACCCCCTCCCACCCCAGATAAAGTAACGGCAGGTTCTCCGCCAGCACCAGCACCAGCATGGCGAAGACGAACAGGTTGAGCAGGGCGAAGTAACGGACGTAATCGGGATCACCGGCCATGTAGCCGACGGAGTAAACGTGAATCAGGCCGCAGACGAAGGTGATCATCAGCACCATGACCAGCGCCAGCGGGTCCAGGTAGAGGCTGATGGGTGCCTCGAAATCGAATGCGGCTAGCCAGGAAGCAAGCTTGACGGTTGTGGGGGTCTGGTAAGCACCATAGGCTAGCAGGCTGCAGACAAAAGACCCCCAGACCACACCGCAGGCGAGCAGCTCAGATATGCGGCGGGGCAGTTTGCTGCCTACGACGGCATTGATTATTCCCCCAATCAGGGGCAGCAGGATTATGAGGGCCAGGTAGAGTTTCAAATCGTCAGCCTTTCATGCTGTTGAAGTCATCCGCATTAACGGTTTTCCGCCACCGGTGCAGGTAGACCACCAGCGCCAGGGCCAGTGACACCTCGGCGGAGGTCATGGCCATGATCATCAGGGAGAAGACCTGACCGTCGGCTGTCCCCCAGCGGTTGGCAGCGCCGACGAAGGCGAGCATGGCCGCATTGAGCATGATCTCGATGCCGATCAGCATCATGATGATATTCATTCGCCAGACCATGGTGCAGACCAGGCCAAGGACGAAGAGAATGCCAGCCAAAATCAGGATATGCAACAGGGGCACGATCATTCCGTTTAACCTCGAACCTTAAACTTCGAACATCGAACTATATTTTTTCACCTGCGCCTCCCGAGATATAGCGCACCCACCAGGGCAAAGAGGAGCTGCATGGAAATAATCTCCACGGCAATGCCGTACTTCTGGAAAAGGGTGCGGCTAAAGTCGCGGATGCCGATTTCTGCCACCTCCCCCGGCACTGCCTGCTGACGGGCCATAACCAGTGTGATGAAAGCTGCCAGGATGATTCCCCCAAGAAGGATGGCCGGCCACCAGTGGGCAAAGCGCGGCAGGCCGATCTTTTCCGGGTGGCTCAGGTCCAACATCATTATGACGAACATGAACAGCACCATGATGGCACCGGCATAGATGATGACCTCGAAAACCGCCACCAGCGGCGCACTGAGCAGGAAGAAGATCACCGCCAGGGCAAAGAACGAGGTAACCAGGTAGACGATGGCATGCACCGCATGCTTTTCGGTAATGGCAAAAATGGTGGCAACGACCGTCACCGCCGCCAGGATGTAGAAGAGTGCCTGTTCCATGGTGAGTCAATCCTGTAGGAGCAACCCCGTGTGGTTGCCCTGGTGTTCTGTATGGGTAGTGAGGGCGGCCACGCGGGGCCGCCCCTACAAATCAGGGTAATAACCCCCGCGGGTCCACGGTTGGTTCCTCATCCACATTGCCCCCCCGTGGGTTGACCACGCCAATCCCCGCATGGCGGTAGAAATTGTAGCTATCGTCCTTGCCGCAGCCGTCGATGAGCAGGTCTTCCTTCTCGTAAATCATCTCCATGATGTCCCGCTTGCAGAACTCGTAGTCGGTGGTCATCTGGATGGCCAGGGTCGGGCAGGCCTCGGCGCAGAGGCCGCAGTAAATGCAGCGGGCGAAATTGATGCGGAACCACTCGGCATAGCGCCGCCCGTTGGGACCTTCCACCGACTGCATGGAGATGCAGTCCACCGGGCAGGCAGCAGAACAGAGGTAACAGGCCACGCAGCGTTCGCCGCCGTCCGGGTCACGGGTGAGGACGATCCGCGCCCGGAAGCGGGGATAGGGCGTCCGTTTTTCCTCCGGATACTGGATGGTCACCGGCTTGCGGAAGATGTGCTTCCAGGTGGTCCACAGGCCGAGCGACAGCGCTTTTATGTCCGCAAAGACAGACATGAATCTCCTCAACAGTCTTTAAATGGCTTTGAAAAACGTAATGGGACCCACAGGGCCTAAAGAGGCCGATATGCAAGGCCCGAGCGAGTGAAAACACCGCAGATCGGCCCTGCAGTAGTTTTTCAAAGCCATTTTACCCAATGGCATGGGGCTTGGCTCTCAACACCTTTTTAAGTATCCCGGCAGTGTCCGGATGATCATTGCTTTCTGCATAAATATATGCTGTGTTGCCTGCCAGGGTTCGGGCATTGACATCCGCCCCGGAACTCAAAAGATCCTGGACACATTCGTTGCAGCCGTAAATTGCGGCAAGCATCAGCGGTGTATGCCATTCCCGGTCTCGCGGGTCCACTTCGGCCCCCGCCGCCAGGAGCTCCTTGATGGCAATGGCCCTGCCGTTGGCTGCGGCGTAATGAAGGGCCGTTTTGCCTTTGTTGCTCTTGGCATTGAGATCGGCCCCGCGGCTGACAAGATCCTTGATTGCCCCCACATCCCCTGATTTTGCCGCCTCAATCAGGGGAGTGTGCCCGTGGTCATCGATTTCATTCAAATTCTCACTCATTGCATCTCCTCCTTTTACATCTGAATGGTTAATATCGGAAGCTCCCGGAAAGCGTTAAGTACCAGCCGGTTACCACAATGTTGACCAGCGCCAGTGGCGTCAGCAGTTTCCATCCCAGATGCATGAGCTGGTCGTAGCGCAGCCGCGGCAAAGTGCCGCGTACCCAGATAAAAAGGAAGGTGAACGCCAGGGTCTTGAGGAAGAACCAGACGACAGGCGGAAGCAGTGGACCGTGCCAGCCCCCGAGGAAAAAGGTTGTGGCCAGGGCACCGAGGACGATGATGTTGATATATTCGCCGACGAAGAACAGGCCGAAGCGCATTCCCGAGTATTCGGAATGGAAACCCGCCACCAATTCCCCTTCCGCTTCGGGAAGGTCGAAGGGTATGCGCCTGCATTCGGCAATGATGCTGATGAGGAAGATGACGAATGCCAATGGTTGGTAAACTATGAACCAGACGCCTGCCTGGGCGTTGACGATCTCGGAAAGGCGAAAGGAGCGGGCGAGCATCACTACCGGCACCAGCGAGAGTCCCATGGAAAGCTCGTAGGAGATGAGCTGGGCAAGACCGCGGATGCTGCCGAGAAGGGCATACTTGGAATTGGAGGCCCATCCCCCCAAGGCAACGCCATAGACGGCAATGGATGAAAGGGCCATGAAAAAAAGAATCCCAACGTGCAGATCAGCCACCTGCATGGGGATCTGCCGGCCGAAGAGAGTCACCGGTGCGCCGAAGGGAATGATGGCGAAGGTCATGATGGCCGGAATTGCCGCCATGGCCGGAGCCAGGTAAAAGAGCCATTTGTCCGCCGCCGCAGGCAGCATGTCTTCCTTGGTCAGCATCTTGATCACATCGGCCACTGGCTGCAGAAGCCCCATGGGCCCGACCCGGTTCGGACCCTTCCGGTCCTGGATCCAGCCCAGGATGCGTCGTTCGGCAAAGACCAGGTAGGCCGCCGTGGTGAGGATGACGAGGAAGACGGCGCCGATCTTTGCCGCGATCAGCAGTATGTCCAGGGGATCAATGTTCACAGTAATTCACCATCATAATATGCTCAGGCCGCCGTTTTCCGCATCCAGATCGCGCAGCTTCTCCCATTGCCCGACAAGGGGTTCTACTATCTTCTCTCCGCTGAGGAGCTCTATCAGAGCGGCTATGATCTGCCAGGACGGCCGTACTTCGCCACCGGGTGGTGACAACCGGTGCACATGGGGTGGGTGGAGCGCCGGGTCGAGTCCTTTTATGGGCAGCCCGGGCTCCATCACCTTTTTGAAGCGCTGGGCTCGCCCTTCGTTATTGATGAAGGTGCCGTCCATTTCGATAGTAGTGGTGGCGGGAAGAAAAACTGAGGCTTTCCCGGTGAGATCCGAAGGCATATAATCGGCAATGGCCACAAAGGGAAGTTTTTCCACTAGGTCTGCCGCCAGGTCCGCCTCAAAGGCAATGATACCCTTTATTTTTCCACCGGCAACGGCGGTCTGCAGATCGCGGGCACCATGTTTCAATGACAAGCGTGCCGCGGCAAAGGCATTTGCTCCGGAAAGCATATAGGAAATTTTAGCGCCTGCATTGGCCGCCTTCTCGATGGTGGCTGTATCTGCCTGGGCGGTACCGCAGATCACCACCGGTCTTTTGAAATCCGCAAAAGGTATGGCAGAAAGGGAATCCACCGCCTCGACAACAATGCCGACCCCCGCCGTCAGTGCACTAACGTTGGCCTTCAGAAGAAAGACGCGTGCTCCGTTGCGCCATGCCTGGCGTACCGCCAGGGCCATCATCGCCCCTTCCGTCAGCAGGTCGCAGGCCATGACGACCACTGCATCGGCAGTCTGCACATCGGCCATGGAGGCGGAATTGGCTAGAGTAAGTTTTTCGACTGCCGCCTTAGCCTTGTCTGACTCATCTTTGTCGGTAAAAAAACAGAAGTTGCCGCTCCCCATTGTTTCCGCCAGCAGGGGAAGCATTACCAGCCCCTCCAGAGAAAGACGGGGAGAACCGACGACGGCGATACTTCCCTGGCCGTGCAGTGCCGTAACCTCCCCGAGCCTCTGGACAAGTGCATCAAGCGCCTGATCCCAGCTTGCCTCCACACCGTCTATGCCTGGAGCGCGTGGTCTGGCCGGGTCGTTGACCGGGTATTTTTCGAACCGCCCCCGGTCGCAGATGAACCAGCCGTTGACGGCATCGTTTCTGCGGGCCATGGTCTTGAGCAGCTCCCGGTAACGGGCCGCCGGAATGGTATTGCAGCCCAGGGAGCAGTGGGGGCAGATGGACGGAGCCATGTCGTAATCCCAGTAACGAGCGCGGAACCTTGCCGTCTTGTCGGTAAAAACGCCGGTAGGACAGATATCGACAAGATTGCCGGAAAAGGGGGACTGCAACTGTCCCTCCCTGAAGCGGCCGAAATATACCCGGCCGGCACTCCCCATGACGCCAAAATCTGTTCCGCCGGCAAAATCCTGGTAGAAGCGGGCGCAGCGGTAGCACTCAATGCAGCGGTTCATCTCGTGTTCGATGTACGGCCCCAGGAACTGGTTGTTGAAGGTCCGCTTCTTTCCCCGGTAGCGGCGGATACCGTGACCGCCGGCGATGGTGTAGTCCTGGAGCAGGCATTCGCCCCCCTCGTCGCAGACAGGGCAGTCGTGGGGGTGGTTGATCATCAGCCACTCGATGACCATTTGCCGCATCTTCGCCGCTTCGCCATCGGTGGTGGAAACCACCATGCCATCCTGGGCCGGGATCATGCACGACATCTGCACCCCTTTCACCGGCCCTTCCAGGAATTTCATGGCGCAAAGCCGGCACGCACCAACACTCCCCAGGGCGGGATGATAGCAGAAGTGGGGAATCCAGACGCCCACCTGCCTGGCCGCTTCCAGGACGTTGGTCCCGGCCGGCACCTCAACGGGTATGTTATCGATGGTCAATTTCGGCATAGGATTCTGTGTGTTTGACTTTAAAAAAGGCCCCTCTCCATCAAGGGAGTGGGGGTGTGAACGCATCACTTAAAGGGACAGCCATTCTTCCTGATATGTTCCCGGATCTCGTCCTTGAAGAGGCGCAGCAATCCTTCCACCGGGCCCATGGCTCCTGGGGCCAAGGCGCAGAAGGAATAGTTCAGATAATGGACATGCTCGCTCAATATCTCCAGGTCCTCCTCCCTCCCCCGACCCTGTTCCATGCGGGTCAACACCTCATGGACGAAGGGAAGCCCTTCCCGACAAGGGGTACACCAGCCGCACGATTCCCTGGCAAAAAAGCGGATCAGGTTGAGGGTGACGCCGACCATGCAGGTGTTTTCGTCGAAGACGACAATGCCGCCGGTGCCAAGCCGGGATCCCGCCTTGGCCACGGCATCGAAATCCATGGGGACGGCGAAGTGATCGGCAGTAAAAAAGGGGGTGGAAGCGCCGCCGGGAATGCAGGCCTTGAACTTCCTGCCGGGCAGCATGCCGCCGCACGGCCCGTCAATGATCTCCCCCAGGGTCATCCCCATGGGAAGCTCCACACAGACCGTATTCCGCACATGGCCGCTGATGCAGAAGAGCTTCGTTCCTGCTGCCTCGGGCACTTTCGCCAGACCTTTGAACCAGGCGGAACCTTTCGCGACAATCGCCGGGATATTCGACAGGGTCTCCACGTTGTTCACCACCGTCGGCCCGCCCCACAACCCTTTCACTGCCGGAAAAGGGGGCTTGGAGCGCGGGTTGGCCCGTTTTCCCTCCAGGGCATTCATCAGTGCCGTTTCCTCGCCGCAGATATAACGACCGGCGGAAACATGGACATCGATGGCACAGCTGAAGCCGCTCCCCATAATGTTGTCGCCGATGAATTCCGCCTTATCTGCCTCGGCAATCCCATGGCGAAGGTTGGCCGCCGCGGTTTCATAGCCACGACGGATGAAGATGAAGGCATGATGGACGCCGATGGCATAGCAGGCAAGGAGGATGCCTTCGATGAGGGAATAGGGATTGGCCTCCAGCAGCACCCGGTCCTTGTAGGTGCCCGGTTCCATTTCATCGCAGTTGCAGATGAGCCAGCGGGGACCGGGGAGATTGCGGGGGACAAAGGACCACTTCTTGCCGGTGGGAAACCCGGCCCCGCCGCGGCCACGCAGCCCCGAGTCGACAACCATCTGCTGCACGTCGTCCGGCGACAGCCCCCCGAGCGCCTTCTTCAGAGCCTCGAATCCACCGTCACCGCAATACTCGGCAAAGGTCGCTGCCCGGCCGGGCCGGTTATGTCGAAAAAGAACCTGTTCCATAGCTGCCTTGGAGGCAATATGCCCAAACTTAAGCTTCCATCAGTTCCCCCTCCCTCGATGGGAGGGGGCAAGGAGGAGGGTGATTTTCAGCATCAGGCATTGCCGACTAATTCCTTCAATACCGCCGCATTGTTATGCTCTTCGTCCTTGGCCGCATAAAGCAGGGTCACCGTTCGTTTTTCCGACTCGGCATGCAGCTTTGCCAGTTGTTCCCTTTGCCCCTGCAGCTCTTCTTCATAGCGGCGGCGAAATTCTTCCCATTTGGCTGGGTCGTGGCCGAACCAGGTACGCAACTCGCTGCTGGGGGCCAGTTCCTTGAGCCAGTCGTCAACCTGGGCCTTTTCCTTGGCCAGCCCCCGCGGCCAAAGACGATCGACCAAAAGCCGCCTGCCATCGGTTGCCTCGGGGGGGTCGTAAATCCTTTTGATCCTGATCATGGCATGCTCCTTGAGTGGCTGTCCGGCGTCTCTATTGCCGCCCCCCGAAACCAGCCGATCATCTCGGTCAACAGGGGTACGGTCAACTTGCCGTATATTTTCTCACCAATCATCATGGTCGGGCCGTCGCCGCAATTGCCCAGGCAGGCACAGGGGAGCAGGGTAAATTGTCCGTCCGCCGTGGTTTCTCCCGGCTTTATCCCCAGAAGTCCTGCCAGATGAGCCATCATCGTTTCCCCACCCATGGCCCAGCAGGAAATGGAGTCGCAGACGTGGATGACCTGCTTTCCCACCGGCTGGCGATAGATCATTTCGTAAAAGGTGGCCAATTCCTCCACCTGTAGCGGCGACAGGCCCAGCAAACCGGCAGCCTCCACAACCGCCTCGTCGGTCAGCCAGCCATAGTGGAGTTGCAGCTCCTTCATCACGTCAACTGCCGCCTCACGCGGGGTAACCCCATGGGCGATTCGGGATGCAAGTTCCTTTTTCAGCGATTCGGGTATCATTCTGTTCCTTCATAATTCCCCCCCTCTTAGTCTTAAGAGGGGGAACACACGTCCCTCCCCTCAGTCAAGGGGACCCGCAGGGCCTAAAGAGGACAGGAGGGGTTAAGCTTGTTTTTTTCATCTATCCACGTCGGCCAACACGAAATCAATGGACCCGATAATGGCCAGAAAATCGGCCAAAAGCCACCCCTTGCTCATGATAGGGAGTGCCTGGATGTGTGGAAAGCTCGGCGTCCTGATCCGCACCCGGTAGGGGATGTTGATACCGTCGGAAACGACGAAATAGCCGTTTTCTCCCTTGGGGGCTTCGATCGCCGCATAGGTTTCCCCCCTGGGCGGTGTCATGCCACGGGTTGAGTTGACGAAGTGATGGATCAGCGATTCTATATCATTGAGAGTGTCCGGTTTCTGGGGAATGGCATAGCGGTATTCTTCGCTGATCCAGCGCCCCCCCGGCATGTTCTCCAGGCACTGGCGAACGATGCGCAGGGACTGGCGCATCTCTTCCAGGCGCACCAGGTACCTTGCCCAGCAATCCCCACCCTCAGCCACTGCCACCTGGAAATCGAAACGGTCATAGCCGGCATAAGGCATCTTTTTGCGCAGATCCCAGTCAAAGCCGCAGGCACGCAGGTTAGGGCCGCTGATACCCCATTCCATAGCCTCTGCCCTCGTAATTACCCCCACCCCCTTGAGCCGGGCGGTAAAGATCGGGTTGCCGTTCAAGAGGTCTTCATATTCCTTCAGCCGCGGGGGAAACCAGGCCAGGAATTCCCGCACCGGCGCCTCCCACCCTTCAGGCAGATCTTCCACCACGCCGCCGATGCGGAACCAGGCGGGATGCATGCGGCCGCCGGTAATCATCTCGACGATGTCGAAGATCTTCTCCCGGTCGGTAAAGGTGTAGAAGACCGGGGTCATGGCGCCGATGTCGGCGGCAAAGGTACCGAGCCAGACCAGGTGGCTGGCGATGCGGAAGAGCTCGGCCAGCATGACCCTGACGGTGATCGCCCGATCGGGAACGGTGATGCTGCAAAGTTTTTCGACGCTGTTCACATAGGCCAGGTTGTTCTGCACCCCGGCCAGGTAATCGATGCGGTCCGTATAGGGAATGTACTGGTTCCAATGCTGCCTCTCCCCCATCTTTTCCGCCCCCCGGTGGTGGAAGCCGATATTGGAATCCATATCGACGATTTCCTCGCCATTGAGCTTGAGGATAAAGCGGATGACGCCGTGGGTGCCGGGATGCTGGGGACCCAGGTTGAGGATGAGGGTCTCCTCGTCGACCCGTTCGAAGAAGTCCCCCGCCGGCAGCGGCTGCAGCTTACGGGCATCGTCAAGGGTATAGGCGGGCATCTCAGTGGCGCGGAACGGATGCTCCTTGCGCAGGGGGTGCCCCTGCCACTCCTCGGGCATGAGAATGCGGCGCAAATTGGGATGACCGGCAACGTGGATGCCGTACATGTCGAATACTTCCCGCTCATACCAGTTGGCTGCGGGGAAGAGGCCTGTCACTGTCGGCAGTTGGGGCGTCGCGCCGGAGATCTCTGTTTTGATGCGGATGTGGCCAGGGGTGTCAAAGCAGAGCAGGTGGTAGTTGACCGTGAAATCCTGGAATTTCTCCCGTTGCCTCCGACATGAATCATCGACGGCAGCAATATCCTCCAGGCGGGCAAAGGCATTGCCACTGCGCTTTTTGAGGTGTCTCAGCACCTCCGGCACCAGTTCCGGCGGACAGCGATAGGTAAGCATGTCGGTGGCATCAGGGTCTACCTTCACCTGCTCGCCGAAAAGTCCTTCCAGTTCACCGGCAAGCCCGAAATCCGGGTACGGATGCTTTTCTGCCGGAGGCCGCCACATTTCGTCGGAGCGGGACAGCCAGAATTTGGGATGATTGACCGACGTCCCCCTTTTTGATGTTCCTTCCAAACCGGGACCACGGGTATCGCGGGATTTGGATATTCCATCCACGAGGATCGGCGCTGTAGTCCCCTGGCTCCCACCCTGCAGGTGCAGCACCGGCCGGGCCGGTCTCTCGTCGTTGCGGATCTTCTCCTGGAGCAGCAGCAGTCCCTGCATGAAGGCCTCGGGGCGCGGTGGACAGCCAGGCACGTACACATCCACCGGCAGGATCTGGTTCACCCCCTGAACAACGCTGTAGACGTCGTACATGCCGCCGGAATTGGCGCAACTCCCCATGGAGATAACCCAGCGTGGCTCGGCCATCTGTTCGTAGAGGGTGAGAATGGAGGGGGCCATCTTCTTGAAGACTGTGCCGGCAATGACCATCAGGTCCGCCTCCCGCGGAGTGCCACGCAGCACCTCGGCGCCAAAGCGGGAGATATCGTAGCGGGAGGTGAAGGAGGTCATCATTTCAACGAAACAGCAGGAGAGGCCGAAGAACATGGGCCAGAGCGAGTTGGCCCGCCCCCAGTTGATCAGGTCGTCCAGGTTGGTCAGGAGGATGTTGTCTGCCCTGTCGGCATCTGCGTGCATGCGTGTTCCTGATTTAGAAGCGGTTCTATGTTCTATGTTCTATGTTCTATGTTCTATGTTCTGGGTTCTGGGTTTCTGGCCTTTAATCTGGAACCTCGAACTTAGAACCTCGAACCGCCTTTCGTGGTCCCCATTCGAGCCCTCCCTTGAGCCAGAGCCAGGCCAGCCCCAGCAGCAGGATGACGATGAAGATCGTTATGTGAACAAGGCCGGGAAAACCGAGCTCATCCCAGGCCATTCCCCAGGTAAAGATAAACACTGCCTCCACATCGAAGACGATGAAAAATATGGCAACGAGATAAAAGGGGACAGGATATGCCAGGCGGGCAGTCCCGGTCGGAAAGATACCCGATTCATAGGGCTTCTGTTTTACCACCGTCCGTCTTTTGCTCCCCAGCCACCAGGCAACCAGCAGCAGGAACCCTACAAGCAGGGTTGCGACGGCAGTGTAAAGCGCCAGCGACAAGACTGCATCTGCTTGGGGGGATACGTGCTCCATTTGAAAAGGCATAGCTGATCCGAATTTATTCAATTTTTAAATATTAAACAAAGTGTAATGATAGCCCCAAAACGCCCCATGTCAACGCGTGGCACCGTTTATAACCGATCAGGCGGCATTTTTTCGGACCCAGTCAATGATCGTCTGCTTGGGACGCGTACCGCTCATGCTGGCGATGGTTTTTCCCTGCTTGAGAATGAGCAGTGCCGGTATGCCGCCTATGGCAAACCTGGCGGCAACGGCTGGGCTTTCCTCGGTATTTACTTGTACGACCGCCGCTTTTCCGGCAAGCTCCCTGGCAATGTCCCGCACCACCGGTGCGAAGTCGCGGCAGTGGGGTCACCAGGGTGCCCAGAATTCGGCAAGGACAGTGCCCTTATAGTTGGAGATGAAGGAGTCGAAAGATCTGTCGGTCAGTTGGACCGGTTGCAGGTAAAGGGGAGGAAGAGTGCCGCGGCAGTTGCCGCACTTTCCCGCTTGCCCTTCCCTGGCAGCGGGGACTCTGTTTCCCGTCTTGCATGACGGGCAGGTGACAAGGTAGGTGTGGCTGGTCTCAGTCATATTTATCCTCCATCGGCTAAAGAGTGGATAAGTAAACGAGAAACAGTGATGGTAGGTTCTTTCACAGGACCCCTGGAGCCGGCAGGGTTTCCGGAGCGGAGGTTCAGTCCGAGCGGCGAGCGGACACCCGCCCGCTGTCAGTTACAGGTTCATGAGTTACAATGTACCAGCAGACAGAGCACTGAAAGGGAAAGCTGTCAAGGTCCGCAGCTCGGAATGGGCCGGAGCGGAAGAAATCCTGCCGGTTCCTTCCTCCGAGGCAGCACACGAAAAGCAAAGCCCCCTTCCGGCTCACTCCTGAAGGGGGCTTTCATTCAGCCGAAGCAGACATTCTGTTCCCGCGCCGCTTTGGTCTCGTCGAGACGACCGACCGGCATCGTTATTGGCGCCTCGTGGAGCATGTCCGGGTTCGTTTCCGCCATCCTGGCCGCCTCGATCATAATCTCGATGAAGGCATCCATGGTTTCCTTGCTCTCGGTCTCGGTGGGTTCGATCATGATCGCCTCCTTGACGTTGAGGGGGAAATAGACAGTCGGCGGGTGGTAACCCCGGTCGATGAGGTATTTGGCAATGTCGATGGCATGCACCCCCTGCTTCACCTGCCGAGAGGCAGAGAAGACGCATTCGTGCATGCAGGTCTGATCGAACGGCACGTCGAAATGTCCTTTCAGCCGCGCCAGCATATAGTTGGCATTGAGCACTGCCTGTTCGCTCACCTGGATCAGACCCTCCCGTCCGAGCATGGTCATGTAGGCATAGGCCTTGACTATGACGCCGAAATTACCGAAGAAGTTGGCCACCCGGCCGATACTCTGCGAATTGTCCTTTTCCAGTCCGCATCTTCCGTCGGCATGTTTGACGATCCTGGGGCCGGGAAGAAAGGGAATCAATGCCTTTTTAACGCCTACCGGCCCACTGCCGGGACCGCCACCGCCATGGGGGGTGCCGAAGGTCTTGTGCAGATTCACATGGATGACGTCAAAACCCACATCGCCGGGGCGAACCTTGCCCAGGATCGCATTGAGATTAGCCCCGTCATAGTACATGAGGGCATCGTGCTCGTGGGCAATATCGCAAATCTCACTGATGTGAGGGTTGAATAAACCAAGGGTGTTGGGGCAGGTCATCATCACCGCAGCCACTTCCCCGTTCATGGCTGCCCGATAGGCATCAAGATCCATGTCGCCATAGGAAGCAGACGGGATGGTGATTACCTCGTAACCGACCATGGCCGCACTGGCAGGATTAGTGCCATGGGAGGAATCGGGAACTATGACATACTTCTTTTTGTTGCCTTTGGCCCGGTGATAGGCGGCGATGAGCATGATGCCGGTCATCTCGCCGTGGGCGCCAGCCAGGGGCTGGCAGCTGACCTCGTCCATGCCGGTTATTTCGGCAAGCAGGCGGGACACTTCCAGCAGGAGGCATAAAGATCCTTGGGCACTGGTGTCCCCTTCCGGCAGCAGGGCAGTCATGGGATGAGTGCCGGCGAACAGGGCCGCGGCATTTTCGGTTACCTTGGCGTTATACTTCATGGTGCAGGAGCCGAGGGGATAGAAATTGCCGTCCACAGAGAAGTTGCGCCGCGACAGTCCGGTGAAATGTCGGACCAGGTCCAGCTCGCTCACCTCTGGGAGTTGTGCAGGTTCAAAGCGCACAAGATTGTCCGGCAAAGGGGCAGCCTTGGGCACATCGGCTATAGGCAGCTTCAGGCCGCGCCTTCCCGGCACGGATTGTTCGAAAATCAGTTTCATAGTGACGCCTCCAGCGCCTCGGCCAGTGCCTCGATCTCGCCCCTGGACCGTTTTTCCGTCACCGTGACCACCATGCAGTTGGCCATGCCGGCATAGTATTCTCCAAGGGGCACCCCGGCAGCAATGCCCTTTTCCATAAGGGTTCGCACAACATCTGCAGCATCTTTCGGCAGTTCCAGAGTAAATTCATTGAAAGTTGCGCCACGGTTCAGGACTCTCACCCCCCTGATGGAGCCCAGTCTTTCCTTGGCGTACTCGGCCTTGTCCCGGTTGAGATTGGCCAGTTCCACCATCCCCTCCTTGCCGACGCTGGCAAGGAAGATCAGGCCGCGCAGGGCACAGAGGCTCTGGTTGCTGCAGATGTTGGAGGTGGCCTTGTGCCTCTTGATGTGCTGCTCCCTGGCCTGCAGTGTAAGAACAAAGCCGCGGCGGCCTTCCTTGTCGATGGTCTCGCCGATGATGCGGCCAGGCAGGTTGCGGATATATTTTTTCGTGGTGGCAATGAAACCGAAGGAGGGCCCGCCGAAGGCGAGGGGATTACCCAGGCTCTGTCCATCGCCGACGACGATATCGGCCCCCATTTCTCCGGGACTCTTGATTAGTCCCAGACTGATGGGATAGACCGAAGTTACGAGGAGCGCACCCTTGGCATGGGCAGCCTGGGAAATGGCTGTCAGGTCTTCGATGGAACCGAAGAAGTTTGGATTTTGCACCATGACTGCAGCCACATCCCCGGTGAGGGCCTCGGTCAGGGCCGAGCGGTCGGCACTGCCGGAACTGGTGGGTATCTCCACCATCTCGACTCCGATGTTCTTCAGGTAGGTGGCGACAATCTGCCGGGCAAAAGGGTTGACGGAGGCATCGATGACGACCCGGTTCCGGCCGGTGATGCGCAGGGCCATCATGGCCGCCTCTGCCAGTGCGGTGCCGCCGTCATAGAGGGATGCATTGCTCACCTCCATGCCGGTCAGTCTGCAGATGGCAGTCTGGTACTCGAAGAGTGCCTGCAGGGTCCCCTGGGAACATTCCGGCTGGTAAGGAGTATAGGCGGTATAAAACTCGGCGCGACCGGAGAGATGGTCCACAACCGCCGGAATATGATGATCGTAGTAACCGCCGCCGATGAAGTTGATCAGGTGCCGATCGCAAGCCGCCAACTCCTGCATCTTCACCAGCAGTTCCTGTTCCGAAATACCGGCAGGCAGATTGAAGGATTTTGCCCGTAGCGTATGGTGAATCGGCTCGAACAGCTCCTCGACACTGCCCTTGCCAATGGCGGCCAGCATCTCCCGGATATCTTCCGGCGTGTTGGGACAGTAACTCATCAGGCAAGCCCTTTCAGGTAGTTGTCGTATTCCTCTTTGCTCATCAGGTTCTTCACCTCGCCGAGGTCGGCCGGTTCCAGCCAGGCAATCCAGCCCGCTTCCTCGGCCGCCTCGTTGACAATCTCGGGGGCGCCTTCAAGGGCCTCGTTGATCTTGATCACCTTACCGGAAAGGGGGGCGTAGATGTCGCTGGCCGCTTTGACCGACTCAATGCCGGCAAGGACGTCAAACTGCTTGACCGTCTTACCCACCTGGGGAAGTTCGACAAAGGTGATGTCACCCAGTTCGCGGGCAGCATGCTCGCTGATGCCGACACTGGCAACGCCGTCCTTGATCTTGACCCACTCATGTTCCTTGCTGTAATACGTTTCCATGGCCATCCTCCCATATTATTTCAAATATGATGACATCTATTTTACGAGCGGAGCGAACCACCCCTGTAAAAGGGCAGTTCCACCACACTGGCTTCCATGGCCACCTTTTCGTGCCTGATGGTAACCTGTGCCCCAAGGGTTGCTATCTCCGGCGGCACATAGCCGATACCGATGCCGCAACCGAGCATGGGGGAAAAGACGCCGCTGGTCACCGTACCGACGGTCTCCCCTTCGAAGCAGATCTCGTAGTGGTGCCGTGGCGACCGCCGTGATTGTACCTGAAATGCAGCTTTGACTCTGGGTAGTCCTGTCTGCTGCTGCTTCCTCAAAGCCTCACGGCCGATGAATTCCTTATCAAGGTTGACGAAAGCACCAAGACCAGCTTCCAGGGGGGTCGTCGATTCGTCAATGTCGCTTCCATAAAGGCTGTAGCCTACCTCCAGGCGGAGCACGTCCCGAGCCCCCAGACCGGCCGGCTTTACCCGCTGGTCGGCAAGGAGCAGATCCCACAGCTCGGCAACCTTCTCCGCCGGCAGAAAAATCTCGTAACCCAGCTCGCCGGTATAACCGGTGCGGCTGACTATGGCATCGACGCCCAAAAGCCTCGTTTTGACGAACTTGAAGTAGGGGATGGCAGCCAGTTCAGGCCCGAACTTTTCCGCCAGCAGCTGCCGGGAAAGGGGACCCTGAAGATCCAGCTTGCCGGTGGCGGCCGATATGTTGGTGAAGGATGTCCCCTGCTTGAGCCGCGACTGGATGACGGCGAAATCGTTGTCGATGGTGGCGGCATTGACCACGACCATGGCCTCTTCCTCACCCAGCCGAAAAACGATCAGGTCGTCGATAATACCGCCGTTTTCGTTGAGGAGAAATCCATAGCGTGAACGGCCGACGGGGATTGATTTAACGGAGAAGGTGAAGACCTCCTCAAGACCGCTCGTCTCAATATCCCCCTTAAAGAGAAACTCCCCCATATGGCAGATGTCGAAAAGGCCTGCCATCTCCCGACACCACTTGTGTTCGGCTATGATCCCCTCATACTGGATCGGCATATTCCAACCGCCAAAAGGGGCAAGCAGGGCATGCAACTCTTGGTGTCGCGACAAGAGGGGGGTATTTTTCAGATTTTCCATTGGAATTTCTCCTGCCAGGCGCTATAAATTGGCTAAATTTAAAGAAATTATACACGTTTGTAAACAGGTTTCTCGGCATAAACCATTAACAGCCCTCGGTAAAGCATAAAAAAAAGCCTCGCCGTAAGCGAGGCCGGAGTCCCCGGAATGATTTGGTTGTCATTGGAGCTTGAAGCGGTTCACCATCTGCTCCAGATTTGATGAAGAGCTGGCAAGCACCGCAGCAGCATTTGCCGTTTCGTGGGCTCCAGTTGCCGCACTATGAATAATCTGCGAAATGCGCTGCATACTTTCCGTTATGCCGGCGCTGGTTGCAGACTGTTCCTCTGCTGCCGTCGCCACTTGGGAAACCCTTTCCACAAGGGGAGCGATCTGCTCGCTGATGGTACTGATAGCCTGGGTGGAAAGCTGGACATCCTGGGCGCCATTACGCACGCTGTCAGCGCTTTTATCCATTAGCGTCACCACGTTTTTCACATCCCCCTGAAGGGCTGCGATTATCGACTGTATTTCCTTGGTGGAGGAGGTCGTCCGTTCTGCAAGGCTGCGCACCTCGTCGGCGACAACGGCGAATCCTCGTCCCTGTTCTCCGGCCCTGGCCGCCTCTATGGCCGCGTTGAGCGCAAGAAGATTGGTCTGGTCAGCTATATCCTCGATGGCATCGATTATGGTGCCGATGCGCTCGGAATTCTCCCCAAGGGCCTTGACTGCATCCATGGTGTTGATCACCATCCGCTCTATCTCTGCCATGACTGCCGACATGCCGGCGACTGTCTCTGTCCCGGTCCTAGTAGCAGCCTCTGTTGCCGCCGCTTTATCAGCCATCTCCTGACAATTTCCGGAAATGGTGACGCTGACCATGGACAGCTCGCCTACGGCGCAGGTAACACTGTCCGACTGGCTGGAAGCGTCATCGGTGCCATGGACGATGTCGGCCGAAGTTGACGAAAGCAGGCAGGATGCATTGGTCAGCTCTCCCGCCGTGGCCTTGATCCCCGAAATGATCTCGCGCATGGAGCTCTGCAGTTCGATCATCGCCGTCAACATTCTGCTGAACTCATTCTTGCGCAGCACCGTGATCTCCTGGCTCAGGTCACCGGCGGCCATCGTCTGCAGATAGCTTATGGATCTCTGAATCGGCCTGTTGATGGACCAGATGTTGATCCAGCCGAAAAAGCCGCCGGCTATGATAAAGAGCAGCATCGAGCCGTACTTGACCAGCAGGTAATCCGACTGGGCGGCGAGGGCTGTAGCGATGATGCAAAGGCTGTAGCAGATGCAGAGGGTGGACAGCCTCACCTTGATTGAAAAATTAAGATAACAGTTCCAGAGCCGTTCCATTGCTTCCCTCCAATAAGTTGCTGGTTTCTACTGACACTTATCGGCGGAAACCTCGTTTTATTGAGGGCAGCATCTTTAAATTTAGGTTCTTCAGATATTTCCGAAGGAAAGCAGTCGTGGCATCGGGAGTGAGCGGCGAGCGGACACCCGCCGATTCAAGCATCATGCACTAATTACACGGGCGACACCGCAAGGTCCGCGGCTGTGGCGACAGAGCGAACGGGCGATGTCGCGACTGCCTTTATTTCACAGAATTCCCAGATGGACCTACATTTATCACCATCAAGAAGGGTTAAATATTTTTGCGCAAAACAGGATAAGTGCCAGCCAACATATTCCTCTACCACTCCTTAAGGCTACTGAACATTAACGCCGAATTCGACCCGGCTTAACGGCTGTCCCTTCTTTTCCGGCGGGTGGAGCATGTCCCCCCCCTTTTCAAAGATTCTTTCAGGTGGCAGATTCCCTTCGCTGATGAGCAGTGTGCGGACGGCGGCAACACGCTCACGGGAAAGGGCCTGGAGCTGCGGGTCGCCGATCAGGGTGTTGGCAAGAATGAGCTTTTTCATCTCGGGAGCCGGGATGTCCTTGACGAAACCCAAAGCGTTACGGGGTTTAGGAAATTTCTCCTTCACATAGACCGCCTTCAGGTAGAGGTCATGCTCTGCCGGCAGGATCTCCATCTTTTCCGGAGTTTCTCCCGGCGCATTCTTTCGCTCCTTCACCAGGGCGGCAAATTTCTCTCCCTTCATTTTCCTCGCCAAAAGTTCGTTGCGATAACCTTCCGCATCCTTTTCCCGATCCACATAAGCGGTCATTTCCAGCTTCACCCCCGGCCGCTGTTCCAGTGCTCCGGCCAGCTTGGCCACTTTCGTCCGTTCCTCAGCGCTCAACTGTGATGAACCATAGGCAAAATTTACGTTGCTCAGGTCTTCACCCCCGCTGAATGCCGACTGGAGCAGGGCGAACGGTGCCGTTGCCGCCTTCACCAACAGGTTCTTAAGCACCGTCAGAACAACCCCGAAAATGCTGAATTCCGGGTCATCGGTCCGCCCGGTCACCGGCAAATCCAGATGGATCTCGCCATGGCGGTCCTTGAGCAGGGCGACGGCGAGGCGAACGGGAAGCTTGGTGGCCTTGCCGCTATCCACCCCCTTACCGAATGTAAACTGGTCGATGAAGACCTTGTTCTGGGCATTCAGGGTCTTTTTCTCGATCTTGTAGGTAAGGTCGAGGAAGAGCTTTCCCTTGTCGATCTCATAACCGAGATAGGTGCCGGCATAGGGGGTAACCGGGCTCAGTTCGATATCGGTGAAGCGCACTTTCAGGTCGGCGAAGAGTTCACGGGACAGCGGATTGATCTTTCCGGTGATCTGGAGCGGCGAGTGTTTGTCCAGGTCACCGCGCAGGTCAACGTCGGCGTAGCGGAAATCCTCCGAGGACAGGCCGCTGATTCTACCCCCCAAGTTATACATGGTCGTGCCGAACTGCTGCGGCGTGTGCTGGTCGAGAAAGGAAACCGTTCCCTCCTGGAGAGTGACCGTGTCGATCCGGATTTCGGGGCGCGCCGCTTCAGGCTTTTGTTGTGCCGCTGCTGGCGAAGGTAAGTCTGGTGCAACACGGACAGCGGCAGGAGCTGGTTGGACATTTGCGACTGCAGCTTGAGCAACAGGTCCAGAGCGGATCTTTTTCAGGTTGATGATCCCTTCCCGGTCAACCACCAGCCGCGCCAGAAACCTGTTCAGGGAAATACCGCCGACATTTACCACCAGCGGCTTCAGCGTTCCCCGCACCTCCTCCACCTGCAAACTTTCCCACTTGAGCAGGTCGTCCGTATCCACCGTGTCCAGGGCATAGAGATTCCTCAGCCCCATATTGCCGGAAAAGCTGCCGGTCAACTGCTCACCCTTGGTGACATCCAAGGTCGCCGCCAAGTCCAGATTGCCATCGGCCAGATAGATATTCAGATCATCGGGAAAATAGGGGCTGAAGTCGGGAATCGGCAGATTTTTCACCTGGACGGCACCGTTGTATCGGAGCGGCTCCCGGGTGATATTTCCCTTGGCCGACAGTTTAGCCCCGCCGCCGTAGGAGGCGTTAAACCGCACCGGGATCGGTATCCGCAGAATGTCAGTTATGCCGGTTGCGCTGACATCTATAGACTTCAGGTCGAAACGGGGAGCAGAACTGCGGGCTTCGTCGCGAAAGGAGACATCGATGCCTTTTCCGACAACGGATGAGACAGTGTAATGGAAGGGAGCAGCCTGTTTTGCCACGGTCTTAGCCGGGTTGACACTGGCAGAGGGCTTGTTTTCACGCAACAGGGACAGCAGGGAAAGCTTTCCGGCAGCATCCCTGGTAACGGCAACCTTGGCCTTGCGAAATGAAATGGAGCCAACAGCCGCAGTTCTTTTCTTCAGGTCCAGCTTCCCCCCCGCCAGCACTGCCTCTCCAATGCGGGCGCCATCACCTTTGCCTAACCGGACAGCAACATCCAGCAGCTTAAGCCCCAGATCGTCGATAACAATCCCGTCCTCCTTCGTCCAGGAGGCCTCGGCATTTAGTTCTGCTCTGCCGCTTACCGGTGAGGTCAACCGGTCCGCCACGTAGGGATGATAGGCTTCCAGGGGAACACCGGAAACATTGAGCATTGCCGATCCCTCCATGGGCTCCAGGGCCAGGTCCCCGGCAAGCTCCAGATGCTCTCCCCTGGTTGTGGAAAAGGAGATCTCATAATCGGCTGCATCCTCGCCCCTGGTGGCAAGACCGGTCACCAGAGCGGTAAGCTCGTGGATTTCGGAGCGGAATCCACCGGCGGGCAGCCGGTCATCCAGACGCACCTTGCCGCCGTTGAGCCTGATTTCGGCAATACGCACCAAGGGTGCGGGCTTCTTTTCCGCTGGTTTTTCAGCCTTTTCCTCACCTGCCAAAGCGGCCGGTGGCATCATGCGCTGGTTCGGCCAGCGACCATCTGCCGTCCGCAGCAGGGTAACCACCGGCGCATCCAGGTTGACCGAAGCGATATCGTAACTGCCCCCCATCAGGTCTGCCTGATTGATCTTTATGGCAAAGCGATCAAAGGAAAGAAGCTCGCCTTCACTTTTCTCCGCCATGGCCAGCCGCACCACTGCCGCATCTCCGGTAATGGCAATCACCGGTTTCTTGTCAGGGGTAACCCTGTAAGAAATGGCGATCTTCGAGGAGAACTTTCCCGATTTTATGGCCATCGGCAATCGGACAGGAAGGTAAGCCGCATAGTAAGGAATATCCAGATCTGTCAGATTCACATCCAGCAAGGTCTCCATTCCCTTCTGAAAAGGTTTGAGCCGTCCTGTCAGGTCCAGTGAGGCACCGTTGACCTCGGCTGCAAAGCGCGGCTGGATGTATTGATCTACCAGATAAGGAATATTGCTGATGAACGGCACTGCAATATGCATCCTGCGCACGGTGTGCAGTTTCGGGGTTCTTGCAGCGCGGTCGTCAAAATTGATGGAGCCGCCAGTAACGGTAATGTTGTTGAGGGAAAAAAGGGTGGGCGATGATGATTTCTTTTCGCTTTTCGGCATTCTTTCCGGGATGTCGGAGAAATTGTACCTGTTGGCGCCGGTCCTGACAATGCGCACATAGGGAGAGATGACGTGGATGCCGGTAACGATGGGAGCCCGGCGCCAGATGGAAGCGGGGCTCAGTCGCGCCGAGGCGCTGCTGAAGGAAACGAAGGTGATTTTACCACCTGGCTCCTGCATTTGCAGACCATCCACCTTGACCCGCATGGTCAAAGGGTTGATGGAGATATGGCGGATGGCAAGTGTTCTTCCGGTGAGGGCCCCGACCTTCTTCTCAGCCTGGCTGCGGACAATCCCCGGCAGGACAAAGGCAACGAACAGGACCAGGAGGGTAAAAAAAGCAGCGGCAGCAATGGCGAGTTTCTTCCATAACGGCATGGCGGCCTCCTTCAGAAAGAACATTTCATGGGGCTAGTCTACAACCATCGAATTATTAAGCAAGAACAAAGGAATGGAAAGGAGCAAAGACTGTCGGAAGGTGCCTGGTAAGGGGCCGTCAACCGAATTGTCAAATTGAAAATTACAATTTCAATTTGTCCAATAAGGCTGTAAAAATATTGCGGCGTTTTTTCATCTGCGTCAAAAAAGAAAGCAGGCACTCACGTCGGTATGGTAAGTGCCTGCTTTATCGAGCTTAACTGGTGCCCAGGGACGGAATCGAACCGCCGACACGAGGATTTTCAGTCCTCTGCTCTACCGACTGAGCTACCTGGGCAAAAGGAACCCACTTTATAGCGGCAATTCCTCTTTTTGTCAATGATTTTTTCCCTGTAAGAACTTAAGCCCTGGAAATGAACCTGCCATCCCTTGTGTCAACTTTGATCTTTTCGCCGCTATTGAGATATGGCGGCACCTGGATTCTGAAGCCGGTCTCCAGTACAGCTTCCTTGGTCTGGGCGGTGGCAGTGGCATTCTTCAGCACCGGCGCCGTATCCGTAACAGTGAGCTCTACGGTCATGGGCAGGTCGACGTTGACCATTCTCCCCTCGAAAAGCCCCAGCTGCACTTCTGTTCCCTCCAACAGGAAATGGGCGATAGCTTCGAAAGCATCCGCCTCCAGCTCGAACTGCTCATAGGTCTCCAGGTCCATGAAGATCCCCTTGTCGCCGTCGGCATAAAGAAACTGCCCCTTGTGCCTCTCGAAATCAGCCTCATCTACCTTATCGCCGGAGCGAAAGGTCTTTTCCAGCACCTGGGCGGTGATAAGGTTGCGGTATTTGGTTTTGACCATGGTGTTGGCGCCACGGGCAGAAGGGGATTGAAAGGTGACATCGACCAATATGCAGGGGGCTCCATCCAGCTGGATGACAAGTCCCTTTTTGAAATCTGAAGTGGTGAACATGGCTATCTCCTTGAAAAATAATTCTTTCACCTTTAGCAGAAAAAGGTGATAAATTCAACCCACGACAGACACGGAAATGGAGATGAGAAATGAAAATAGATACGGAATACATCAAGCTTGACAGTTTTTTGAAGGCAGTCAACGCGGTCTGTTCAGGGGGCGAAGCAAAGATTATTATCGGTGAAGGGGAGGTTGAGGTAAACGGCGAGGTTGAGTTGAGGCGGGGCCGGAAACTAAGACCGGGAGACCGGGTCAGCCTGGGTGGAAAAACATTTCACGTTGAATGAACAAATCAGCCCCCCGCCCGTTTGACCTTGAATCCTTTCTTTTCCAGTTCAGCCACCAACAGGTCGCGGTGGTCCCCCTGAATTTCTATATTGCCGTCCTTGAGGGTACCGCCGGTGCCGCAGCGGCGCTTTAATTCACCGGCAATGGCTTTTAGCGCGTAGTCATCACCTGGCAGTCCGGTGATAACCGTTACCGTTTTGCCCCCACGCCCCTTGCTTTCGCGCTGAACCCTTACAATGCCGTCCCCACTGGCTCTTTCCGGATTTTTTTTGCAACTGCAGGCGATGCTTGGCCGGCCGCAAACGGGACAGATACGACCATGCTCGGAAGAGTAGACTAATCGTGAGTTTTTGGGCTCATCGTTTTTCATCCTCACTTTTTATCAAAAAACCCCGGTTCCCGCAACAACATCTCCCCTGCTTTCTCAAGAGAAAGTAGATCTTTCCGAGGGCAGCAGCCTGTGCGCTTCCCTCCTCCGGTATTTTTGTATTGACACCCGCCATCACACAAGTTTATTTTAATAAAATTAAATTGCTTTTAAAGCTTCCCGGAGTACGAATGTGCTCTTCCTCTATCGGAACATTCGGTAAAACCGCTCTTTTTCAGTTGAAAAGCTGATTAGAGCGGTTTTTTTTCGTCTTAAGCGACTGTTGGCAGTTCCATTGCAGCGCTGCAGTGAAGCAGCGTCTTGGGGGCACCCATGGATTGGACTATTCACAATAAAATGGCTCTTTTCTTTTCTGCAATTGTCATGATTCTGCTCATAATCAGCCTGACATCGTACCGTAATGCTTTCAGGCTCTTTGATGCAAACAACGACGTAATGCGTTCATATGAGGTGCAGAAAGAACTGGAAACGATCCTTTCAGTGATGAAGGACGCCGAAACAGGACAGCGCGGCTACATAATAACAGGGGATGAAAGCTATCTTGAACCGTACAGGTCTGCCCAGGCTTCGATCGCCACCAGCCTCGCAATGCTGGAGAGTCTGGTCGGAAACAGGCCGTCTCAGCTGGACAACTTCAATCGGCTGAAGCCTCTCATCGCCGCCAAGTTCGACGAGCTGAACAAAACCATCATGCTGCGCAAAGCCGCTGGATTTGCCACTGCCCAGCAAATGGTCCTCCTGGGAAGCGGTAAGGAAAGCATGGATAATATCCGCTGGATTACCGGCCAGATGGGAAGAGCTGAATCGGATCTGCTGCAGGAAAGAATCTCGAAAGCAGGCCGGCAAAACAGCATGACGATGATCACCATCATCACCGGAACGCTCCTCTACCTGCTACTCCTGGCTTCCGGTTTTTATGCCATCAACCGTTATGTCAACGATAGAAAGGATTTTGAGTCAAAAATCCGGCACCTGAACGACGATCTGGAAAAACGTGCCTGCATGCTGGAACAGGCCAATCAGTCAATGGAGTCGTTCTGTCATTCTGTTGCACATGATCTGCGCGCGCCTTTGCGGCTTATAAACGGCTACGGTAACCTGCTGCTGGAAAAATACAGCTCGAAGCTGGACGAGGAGGGACAGAATCACCTGACCCGCCTCTGCTCATCCAGTGAACGAATGGGTACCCTGATAGAAAACCTTCTCGATCTTTCTATGATATCACGCATCGAGATGCGGCGTGAACAGATTGACCTCAGCAATTTGGCCCGTGCCATCGCCCATAACCTTCAAGTGCAGGACCCGGCACGCAGTGCCCGCTTCTTCATTGAGGACAACATAAATGCCTGGGGCGATTCTCGATTGTTGAGGAAAGCCATCCTGAACCTGATGGACAATGCCTGGAAGTACACCATAAACCGCCAGGAGACGATTATTCGTTTCGGCAGCAAGGAGCTCAATCAAATCAGAACTTACTTTATCAGCGATAACGGAATCGGTTTTGACACGGCCTTGGCCGGAAAAATATTTGAGGCCTTCCAACGTCTTCATGAAGAGGACGGCTTTGAGGGAACAGGAATCGGTCTTGCCGCGGTGAAGCAGATAGTGGAACGGCATGGTGGACATGTCTGGGGCGAGGGGGAAGCTAACGAGGGAGCAATCTTCTATTTCACTCTCGGCTAGACCCGCGGGTCCAGACGAGCCTGCAAGCCATTCAGTTTGGCCTGCCTTTGTTTTGATGGAGAATACCTGCTATGAATGAACTGCTGGAAATCCTGGCCCAATTCGGAGGAGGCAAGGGTGGCGAACCGGGCAACGTTACAGTGCGTTTCCTCCTGCCGACCTTTTTTTGGTCCATTCTTGCAGGTGTAGCATTCAGGGAATGGCTCAGGACCAGGGAAAGCAAAGACTTATGGGTTGCAATAGCTTCGACCACAGGCATGTCCCGCGAACTGCTGATGTTTGCCGCCGAATATGGTGCCTGGCGGCAAATGGTACCGTTCGACTTCATGTATAATTATTATCCCCCCCTGGAACATGCCGCCACCATGATCTCCGGGCTCCTTATCGGCTATGCGTTTCTCAACTACCAGCTTCACTTTCCAAGTTTCTCCCGCCCCTTTCTCGCAGGCAGCCTATTCACAACCATTGTGCTTTACTGGCTGACAGCTGCCCATTGGCCGGGTTTCCTGGCCCACCACCCCGGCGTCTCATTCGGCAGATTCTGGGGGGATATGGCCTTCCGCTCTGCAGCAGCCCTTTTCATGCTGCTTGTCCTTGGCGCCTTCATATCTGCTGCAGCACAGGGAAAAAATGTCTCTAAAACCCTGCTGTGCGGTTTTTTATTCCTGTTTTTCGACGAGTTCCTGATGATTTTCAACATCATCAGCGATGAACGTCATGTGGATATCTATGCCCCGATCAGGCACAATCTGCACATCTGGTCCATACCTTTTTTTCTGGGAACCTATTGGGGCAATCTCAGCAGACGCATGGGAACAGCGGAGCAGGTGATAAAAAACGTCTTCAATCTGAGCCCTGGCATGCTTGGACTGATAAGCTTCGAGGGCACATTCTTGCTCGCCAGCCCAGCATCCAGCCATGTTCTGGGCATTCCTTCCGACGAGCTCAAGGGAAGGCGGCTGACCGACTTCGGTTTTGAGACCCGCCGCGACGGCAATCTGTCATTCATACCCGAAGATGGAAAAGTTTCTCCTATTTGTTTCGAAAAGAAATACATGCCTTCCCACGGTCCCGAACGCTGGCTACAGTGGCACCTCCAACCGGACTCGGATGAAAAGATCCTTTACGCCATGGTCGCTGATGTCACCGAGCAGAAGATGGTTGCTGAGGAGCTTCTGGATGAACGGAACAAGCTTGAAGCAATCTTGTCATGCCTGGGAGATGGCTTGAGCATCCGGGACACCGATCACAGGATTGCCTACCAGAACCACATTCACAAAAAGCTTTATGGCGATCACATCGGCGAGTACTGCTACCGTGTATACGAGGGGCAATCTCAGGTCTGCAGCAGTTGCCCGGTAGCAATGGCTATTCAAGACCTGCAGGTTCACAGTGCTGTCAGGACAGTTGAGCAGAATGGATTCAAGAAACATGTGGAGATCACCGCTTCGCCTCTCAAAGATGGTAGTGGAGCCGTTGTGGGGGCTATAGAGGCGGTGCGTGACATATCTGCACGCAAGGAAGCCGAAGAAGAGATTTTAAGATTGAATGCGGAACTTGAACAGCGGGTGGCGGAACGGACAGAGCGTCTGGCCGAGGCCTGTCGCGAGCTGGAGTCGTTCAGTTACTCCGTCTCCCATGACTTGAGGTCCCCGCTGCGCACTATCTATGGATACAGCCAACTGCTTCTGGAGGACTGCAGTGAACATCTTGACGATCAAGGGCGGAAATATGTGGAGGTGATAGCAAATGGCGGACGGCGAATGGAACAGATCATCGATGCGATGCTGGATTTTTCCCGGATCGGCCGAAGGGAGCTACGGCATGAAGATGTTGACCTCAGCGAACTTGCCATAGTGGTCACAGCCGAACTGCACATCACCTGCCCCGAACGAAATGTTTCTTTCATCATTGATAACGGAATGGTGGTTAAGGGTGACCCGAGTTTATTAAGATCTGTAATGGAAAATCTATTCGGTAACGCCTGGAAATATACTTCCAAAGAGCCGGACACACGCATCGAGTTTTCCAGCCGGGTCGAAAATGGCAGCACAGTTTTCCTTATCCGCGACAACGGGGCCGGGTTTAACATGGCCCATGCCGATAAATTATTCGCCCCGTTCCAGAGGCTGCATAGCGAACATGAATTTCCGGGAAACGGTATTGGCCTTGCCACCGTCCAACGTATCATCCAGCGGCACGGCGGAAGAATATGGGCGGAAAGTTCTCCCGGTGATGGAGCCTCTTTCTATTTCACCCTCGGCTGTTACAATGGAGCCGTTCCGGGGGAGGAATCTCCCCTGTTATCAGCGGGCGAGGCGTCACTCGATCCACGACTTTCAGTACGGTCACCCCTGGAGGTGCCTTCAATTGACGGTATACAAGCCGACTCCGCTCCAGGTAGGCCTTTGACAAGTGCATGGGGAGAATGAACTGCGGCTTGAGGCATTTCAGAAGATGATTCAGATCCGTGGTGCAAAGGTGGCGTGAAGCTCTGGCCTTATCCATATCCTCGGCAACAAAGGAACATTCGCAAACGAGCAGTGTCACCCCTTTCAGAAACCGCTCCATCTTGTCCAGATTCTCTTCCGTAAAACCCACATCAGTCACATAGCCTATAGAAGCGGCGATCTGTTTACGGCGGATGGACTCGTAAAGGCTTTTGAGGTCTGAAACTTCTTCAGACACGACATCTCCTTCCTTCAGTTTGGTGACAGTAACCCGCCCATCATCAAGAATTCCGCCATGAAAACATTTCTTCAACTGCCTGAGCCAATCCCCCTTTACCAGTCCTGCCGCAGCCAGCTTCCCCTCGTCGATGGCAAAGGATTCCCGCTCCGTGACGCGGAACATCAGCGACGGAATCTTGTGGTCACACAAAAGTGCCTCCACCTTAAGCCACGCATTTTCATAGATATTGCGGTTAACAAGGGCACGGCTTTCAGGCTTCCGGCGCCTGAAGCCGTCTGCGCCGGCAAAGACCGATGTCTGCAGATGTTCAAAGCTGACCTCATGGACGCGAAAGGTACACCAGTAGTGTTCGGATAGATTCCAGTCATAGCTCTGCAGCTTGCACTCCATTCTGCCGGAGATGCCGGGGGGGCCAAAGATGTCGACAATTCTGGGGGAGACATGGTTGTGGCGGATAAAGGTATCCATGCCCATGAAATGGTCCATATGGGCATGGCTTATAAAAATGGCGTTGATGGATCTCAGCACGCGCTTCGCCAAATGGTGGAGTTGGCCGCAGTCGAAGAGGAGAGCCCGCCCAAAGGGGCGGACATTGACCAAAAGCAAAGGGTCATCCAGAAGACCGGCAAAAAAGGTGGGTTCCATATAACGAAATGGCAGACGCTGGTTCATGATGCAAATATAACATATCTTGACCTGCATCAATTGAATTCGTCGCCTCGGGGGCTAATCTTGTAGTCAACAAAGGATCGGTAATCAGTGAGAGGAGAATTCAGATGAGCGAAAAAAAAGAGATGTTGACAGGAAAAGCGCTGGCAATGAATGGACTGGTTGCCTACCAGGAGGGGACGGTGGTAAGCCGCACCCTTATCGACAAGCAAGTGGGGACGATTACCGTCTTCGCCTTCGATGAAGGACAGGGGCTGAGCGAACATACAGCCCCATATGACGCTTTCGTCCAGATCCTGGATGGTGAGGCGGAGATCACCATCGCCGGCGAACCGCACCATGTGATTGCCGGGCAGATGATCATCATGCCGGCCAACAAACCCCATGCGCTGAAGGGAATAAAAAATTTCAAGATGCTGCTGGTGATGATCCGGGCCTAAAGGTGCACCAAATAAAAAGCCTGCGAATGTATCGCAGGCTTTTTGCCATCCATGGGGCGAATTAACCTGCCGGACCAGGAAAAAAAACTCCAGCTGCGAGGCTTGCGAGCACTGAGGAGTTAGGTGTAGCCCGATTAGGGCGGCCCTAATCGGGCAGCGACGAAGGGCGAGCGTAACGCAGCAGATTGACTTTTGCCTGGTCCGTTAAGGGCAACCGCAGCGGGAGGCACGGTCAATCTCATACCCCTTGTGCAACAGCGTTGCCACTTCCTTGGCGTGATAGGTCAGGATGAGGTCAGCACCGGCACGCTTGAAGGAGAGCATGGTTTCCATTGTTACCCGGTCCTCGTCGATCCAGCCCATCTTGCCTGCTGCTTTGATCATGCTGTATTCGCCCGATACATTGTACACAGCAACCGGCAGGTTGAACTGGTTGCGCATCTCCCGGACTACATCCAGGTAGGGAAGGCCGGGCTTGACCATGATAATGTCGGCGCCCTCCTCCACATCCATCTGGGCCTCACGCACAGCCTCAAGACGATTGGCAGGGTCCATCTGGTAGGAACGGCGGTCGCCGAACTGGGGGGTGGATTCGGCCGCCTCGCGGAACGGACCGTAATAGCCCGAGGCGTATTTAACGGCATAGCTCATCACCGGAATATGCTTGTAACCATTGTTGTCCAGCGTCTCGCGGATGGCCATCACCCGACCATCCATCATGTCGGAAGGAGCCACCATGTCGGCGCCGGCCTGGGCATGGGAAAGTGCTTCCTGGGCCAGCAGTTCCAGGGTCTCGTCATTGTCCACATCACCATTCTTGATGATGCCACAGTGGCCGTGGTCGGTGTACTCGCACATGCAGACGTCGGTGATTACCGCCAGTTTAGGCACCTCTTTTTTCAGGGCGCGGATCGTCTCCTGGATGATACCGTGTTCTGCATAGGCGTCGCTTCCCACCGCATCCTTGGTTTCCGGAATGCCGAAGAGGATCACTGCAGGCACCCCCAATTCATAGGCCTCCTGGGCTTCCTCGACGATGTTCTCGATTGATTGCTGATAGATGCCCGGCATGGAGGAAATTTCCTTCCTTATCCCCTTGCCGAAGGCCGAAAACATGGGGTAGATCAGGTCATTGGTAGAAAGAGCGGTCTCGCGGACCATGTTACGGAAGACTTCTTTGCTTCTGATGCGACGGGCACGGAACGTGGGATAGAACATGGCTGTTTCTCCTTTATCATGGAATGCCGCAGAATTTTCAGTTCAATCTGCTTATAATACATCAACTATCGATGCTGCCCAAACCATTTTGCAGCAAGCCTCTTACCACTCTTCCTCAGCTGCTCCCCACAACTGGCGGGCGATCTCGTCCAGCAATGCCGGGATTCCCTCACCGGTAGCGGCCGAAATGGGAAAAACCTTCAAGCCCCGCTCCTGGAAATATGGCAGCACCTTCGCCAGGTTTTCCTTTACCACTGGCAGATCCATTTTGTTGATGACAATGGTCTGTTTCTTCTCCGCCAGTTCCGGGTTGAAGAGGGACAGCTCCTTGTTGATCGCCTCATATTCCCGGATCGGGTCCCGGTCCGGCATCCAGGAGATGTCAAGGATGTGGAGCAAATGGCCCGTCCTTTCCAGGTGCTTGAGGAAGCGGTGCCCAAGGCCTGCCCCCTCGTGGGCGCCTTCGATAAGCCCAGGGATATCGGCCATGACGAAGGATTTATAGTTCTTATAGGCGACGACCCCCAGGTTTGGCTTGAGGGTTGTGAAGTGGTATTCGGCAATCTTGGGGCGCGCTGCCGAGACCTTGGTGATCAGGGAAGATTTGCCGACACTGGGCATGCCAAGAAGTCCCACGTCAGCCATCAGCTTCAGTTCCAGCCTTAGCCAGCGTTCCTCTCCTGGCTCACCCGGTTGGGCAAATCTGGGGGCTTTATGGGTGGCAGTGGCAAATCGGGCATTGCCCTGCCCTCCCCGTCCCCCCTTGAGCAGCACTAAAGGCTGCCCCGGCTCCGTGAGATCGGCAAGCACTTCGTCAGTCTCCGCATCTTTAATGACTGTACCCACTGGCAGCAGCAGCCTCAGATCTTTGCCATAGGCGCCATGTCGATCCTTGCCCATGCCATTTTTGCCACTACCGGCCTTCTGGTGCGGGTGCTGGCGAAGATCAAGCAGGGTGGAGAGGTTTCGCGAGGCTTCCACTATCACATTGCCCCCCTTACCACCATCACCACCGTCAGGCCCACCGAACTCGATGAACTTTTCATGGCGGAATGAGACACAACCAGGCCCACCATCCCCTGATTTCACATGTATTTTTACTTCATCAATGAAACTCATATTTCCCTCAGACAAACAACAAAAGCCCGGAACCGACGGTTCCAGGCTTTTGCAGATTTATATCAGCTTTTGCTCAGCTGGCGGGGTAAACGGAAACCTTTTTCCGGTCACGACCCAGACGCTCGAACTTCACTACCCCTTCGATAAGGGCGAAGAGGGTGTAGTCCTTGCCCAGACCCACATTGTTGCCAGGGTGGATCTTGGTGCCATGCTGACGATAGATGATGTTGCCGGCTTTGACGTGCTCGCCGCCGAATTTTTTACAGCCAAGCCTTTGGCCGTCTGAATCGCGGCCGTTCCTGGAACTGCCGACGCCTTTCTTATGTGCCATTTTCTACTCCTCCTGGCGGCTCCACCCGTGTCCAAGCTGTGGTGACCGCTTTATCTATTTCCTAGGCGTTGATCTTTTCGATCTTCAGAATGGTTCTGAGTTGACGGTGCCCGTTAAGTTTCCTGGAATCTTTCCGGCGCTTGGATTTGAAGACGAGAATCTTCTTATCCTTGCCCTGCTCGACAATTTTGCCGACCACAGAGGCGCTGGGCACTAAAGGTGTTCCGATTGCAACCTTATCGCCGCCAACCATCAGGACTTCAGAGAGATTAACAGTATCACCTACTGCACCCTCAAGTTTTTCGACTTTCAAAAAGTCGCCTTCGGAAACTTTATATTGTTTCCCTCCGGTTCTCACTACTGCGTACATGTATTTCACCACCTTTATCGCGATTTTACAAAGAGCAACAAAAAATATCTAAAAAAGCCCTATAAGTCAAGGACTTTTTTCAATCCCGTCAATCCAGCTTCACCATGATATTATCGCCCTCCATCCCTATTGAATAGACCTTCAGGGTGTACTCAGGGAATTCACGGCAGGCACCGGTCTTGAGATTGAAGCGATAGCCGTGGCGCTGGCAGGTAAGATGTTCCGCATCCTTGATCAATGCGCCTGACAATGGCGCCCCCTGGTGCGGGCATTCCGTCTCGCAGGCATAGATGTTCCCTTTGGCATTGACCAGCAGTATCTCCCGTCCTTCGACCGTCACTACCTTCTTCCCCCACAGGGGCACCTCTGAAACTTTGGCTGCAAATACCATGGGATTCCTCCTCCAGCGCCGTTTTTTTCACCCTCAGTTTTTGACGATCTTTACCGCATGGGCGGCCTCTTCCGCATGGTTGCGCGCCTGATCGGTATCTTCTCCAAGGGACAGAGCCACTCCCATACGACGTCCGGGGCGGGTGTCAGGTTTGCCGAAGAGGCGGATCTTCGTATCGGGTACCGACAGCGCCTCTGTCAGACCGGCGAAGGTCACCTCTGCTGCAGACTCCTCGGCAAGTATGACATGGGAAGCTGCCGGCGCAAGATTGATTATCTCCGGCACCGGCAGGCCGAGAATGGCCCGCACATGCAGCTCGAACTCGGACATGTTCTGTGAGACCATGGTCACCATACCGGTATCGTGGGGACGGGGCGAAACCTCGCTGAACCAGACACGATCCCCCTTGATGAAGAGCTCGACACCGAAGATGCCGAAGCCTCCCAAGGCATCGGTCACCGCCTTTGCCTGCCGCTCCGCCTCTGCCAGCACTTGGGGGGTCATGGACATGGGCTGCCACGACTCATGGTAATCCCCCTTAATCTGCACATGGCCGATGGGAGGGCAAAAGCGGGTACCGCCATTGTAGCGGACTGTCAGCAGGGTGATTTCGTAGTCGAAGGGAATGAACTCCTCTATGATCACCTTGTCCGAGGCACCGCGTGCCCCTTCCATGGCGTAGGTCCAAGCTCTTTCCAGATCGGCCGCATCCCGGACGACGCTTTGCCCCTTTCCAGAGGAGCTCATGATCGGCTTTACCACGCATGGCAGGCCGATGCGTTCCACACTGGTAGAAAATTCATCCAGAGAGGCGGCAAAGAGGTACTGGGCAGTCGGCAGACGCAGCTCCTCGGCGGCCAGGCGCCTGATCCCTTCCCGGTTCATGGTGAGATTGGTGGCGCGGGCCGTGGGAATGACGGTAAAACCTTCCTTTTCCAGCTCCAGCAGATAAGGGGTATTGATCGCCTCGATCTCGGGGACGATAAAGTCCGGGCGCTCCAAACGGATAACCCTGGCCAGCTCGTCCCGGTCGAGCATGTTGATCACGTGGCTGCGATGGGCCACCTGCATGGCTGGCGCATGGGCATAGCGGTCGACGGCTATTATTTCAACCCCCAGTCGCTGGGCCTCGATGACCACTTCCTTGCCCAGTTCCCCGGAACCAAGCATCATGATTTTTGTCGCAGATTTCTTTAACGGTGTTCCGATCATCTTTTTATCCTTCTTAGGCTTTTCCGGAAGCGTCGATTTTTAGCCAAGATCAAGGCGCCCCGAAGGGTGACGCGGAGGCGTGGCTACGCCACGTCGCACAAGGAATCTTGACGGGCAACGAAGATATTGGCAAAAAGCGGCGCTTCCTATGAGATGGCAATTTCGAATTGTTCTTGATGAAATCCCGGCTTCGCCCTCACCGTGATGCGTTTCTTAAAGTTCTTTTCCAACTCCTCCAGGCCGCGCCGTTCCTCATCGTAGAGCAGGTCCGCCACCTGTGGGTGCACAGTGAGCATAATCTTGCTGCCGCGGATATCGAGCATCTCCCGCCGCAGCTCCCTGAAAATCTCGTGACAAACGGTGGTCTTCGACTTGACGTAACCCCTCCCCTCGCAGTAGGGACAAGGCTCGCACATCATCCGGCCGATGCTCTCCCGCACCCGCTTTCTCGTCATCTCCACCAGCCCCAGCTCGGAAATTTTCAGGATGTTGGTCTTGGATTTGTCGCCCCTTACCGCCTCTTCCAGGGCAGTGAATACCTTTTCCCGGTTTACTTCCCGCTCCATATCGATGAAATCTATGATGATGATGCCGCCAAGGTTTCGCAGCCGCAACTGATAAGCGATTTCTTTTACTGCCTCCAGATTGGTCTTGAGAATGGTGTCCTCAAGGTTGTGCTTACCCACAAAGCGGCCGGTGTTGACATCGATGGCAGTGAGGGCCTCGGTCTGCTCAATGATGATGTAGCCCCCGGACTTGAGCCATACCTTGCGTCCCAGCGCCCGGCTGATCTCCACTTCAAGGCCGAAATGATCGAAAATCGGCTCCTCTTCGTCATAGAGTTCAATGGAGTACTTCATCTTGGGCATGAAGGTACTGATGAACTGGACTATCTTATCGTGTTCCGGCTTGGAATCGACGACGATCCGCTCCACCGATTCGGTAAGGATATCCCGCACCACCTTCTGGGTCACATCCAGATCAGAATGGATGAGTAAAGGGGCGCTGGCTTTCTCCTTGCGTTTCACCACCTCGTCCCAGAGCTTGGTCAGGTAGTTGAGGTCCGAGATCAGGTCCTCTTCGCTCTTGCCTTCGGAAACGGTACGGACGATAAAGCCGCCGCCAGCCGGCTTGATCCGGTCGATGATCTCCTTCAGCCGCTCCCGCTCCGCCTCATCCTCAATGCGCCGGGAAATCCCCACGTGATCAACAGTGGGCATGTAAACCAGATGCCTGCCCGGCAGAGAGATGTGGGCAGTGATGCGTGCTCCCTTGGTGCCGATCGGCTCCTTGGATATCTGCACTAGCAGCTCCTGGCCTTCCTGCAGTAGCTCTTCAATGGGGTGGAGGGGATGAAGCACCGGCTCTTCCCCCTCCACAGGCTCTTCTTTCTTGCCGTTGCCGTCCATGAAGCCGTCGTATTCCTCCATGGCATCAAAGACATCTGCCACATAGAGAAAGGCCGCTTTTTCCAGGCCGATATCGACAAAGGCAGCCTGCATGCCCGGCAGGACCCTGATAACCCGCCCTTTGTAGATGTTGCCCACGATCCCCTTGACCCTACTCCGCTCAATATAGAGTTCGGCTATGGTGCCGTTCTCGATGAGGGCGATGCGGGTTTCGTGGGAGGTGGTATTGATGACCAGCTCATTTCCCATGATAACCTCGTTTACTATTAATTTATGACCGGATTCCGTATATAAAAGTTGATAAAGGATTTTTTGCCATGGGGGAAACGATTCAGTTGAACAGCACCTCAAGCTTCTCTATGGTTGCCCCGGCAAACGCTTCCCGGGGCAGGCCGGTAATCGCGGTAACAAATTCCAGCGGCTTGCCGCGCCGAACCTCCATGAGCACGACATCAGCAGTTGCAGAAAGGCTGATGACCTCATGCCGCAGATCGAACTCCACAAGCTTGCCTTTCTTTTCACGCCGATGGGGAAAAGAATCCAGGGAAAGAAAGTGATCCACCTGGCCAGTAAGGCCCTGCACCGTGCCTGAAGGAAGTTTTACCCGGTAACGGGTCCCTGTAATGATAACCGATAGGGACTCGCTCTTCAACGGGATTACTTGCGATTCCATCACCCGCACACCTTCCGGCAGTACCTGGTTGAGGGCCTCCAGCAGTCGCTCGGCACCAAAGCCCGCAGCCACCTCCATATCCATATATTCAGCCCAGGATTCAACCCCCACGGAAAGCGCCGTGGCAAAGGAGAATTTCGGATGGGGATGAAACCCTTGGGAATAGCGAATGGGGATGTGTGCCCTGCCCACTGCTCGTATGAAAAGGTTTAGCATTTCCAGGTGACTAAGGAAACGCATCCGGCCGATTTTCTGGAAACGAAGCCTGATCCGCTCCGCATCGACGGTTTCATCCGGCTGTGCTCCGTCTGCGGCTACAATCGCCTCTTCGGGCTCATTAAGTCGCATGCGCACAGCCTTAAAATCGCAGACCCCGCACCCGGAACACTGGCCATTACGACAGTCGGGGGTATAAATGCCACCGGAAGCCTTTTCAAGTTCCGCCAGCAGAAATTCCCTGCTGATGCCGCTGTCCAGGTGGTCCCAAGGGAGTATCTCATCCAGATCCCGTCGACGGTGGTAGAAAAGCGGGTCGATGCCTGCAGCGGCGAACGCCTCCTGCCAGCGGGCAAACCTGAAATGCTCTCCCCAGCCGTCGAATCGGCAGCCCAGCCGTCTGGCCTCAAGCAAAACCTTGCCCAGCAGTCGGTCACCCCTGGCAAATACCCCTTCCATAACCGTCAATGGGGCATCGTGCCACTTCAAGTTGAGTTTGCGCTTCTTCAACTCCTGGCGCAGGAACTGCTGCTTCTCCAGGATCTCTTCATAGCTGATCTGTTGTTCCCATTGAAAGGGAGTATTCGCTTTTGGCACAAAGCTGCTGACGGCAACATTGACCTCGCCCCCCTGGCCGGCACGCTTCCCTTGATATTTGACCTGCCTGGCCAGCTCGGCAATCCCCAGAACGTCTTCCATAGTCTCCGTCGGCAGTCCGATCATGAAATAAAGCTTGATCAGCCGCCAGCCTGCGCCATAGACCTGATAGGCGGTATCCAGCAGATCGGGCTCGGTTATCCCCTTGTTGATCACCTGGCGGAGCCGGTCGCTGCCTGCTTCAGGGGCAAGGGTGAAACCTGTCTTCCTCACCTTGTTTATCTCTGCCACCATTTCCGGTGTCAGGCTTCCCACCCGCAGTGACGGTAGCGAAACAGCAATGCGTTCCTGGGCATAGCGGTGCATCAGTTTCTGGAGCAAGGGAGTAAGACAACCATAGTCACCCGCAGAAAGAGAAAGCAGGGATATTTCATCGTAACCTGTATTGCGCAGGGTCTCTTCTATTTTTTCCATGACCTGCGCCGGGGTCCGCTCGCGCAAAGGACGGTATATGTAACCCGCCTGACAGAAACGGCAACCGCGGGTGCAGCCACGGGCAATCTCCATGCTGACCCGGTCGTGGACCGTTTTAAGAAAAGGCACAACAGGGGCAGTAGGGTAACTCAGGGCATTAAGGTCAGGGGCAATGCGCCGTCTCACCTTATCATAGCCATGCTTCAGAGGCTTGATGGCCTCAATTCTTCCGACAGCGTCATGGGAAACCGAGAAAAATGCCGGGATATAAACACCCTCGATCAGCGACAGGCGATGGAGAAGGTCTGCCTTGGCTTCACCGGCACTTTTCCATTGACGGCAGACTTTTGCAATCTCAAGGACCGCATCTTCACCATCCCCAAGGAGGAAGGCATCGAAAAAGTCGGCAAGGGGCTCCGGGTTACAGGCACAGGGGCCACCCCCCAGGATCAGGGGAAATTCCTTCCCCCTTTCGCAAGCCAGCAGTGGTATGCCTGCCAGTTCCAGCATATTGAGGATGTTACTGTAGGACAGCTCGTATTGAAGGGTAAAACCTACGATGTCCGTTTCAGCCAGAGGGGTTGAGGTTTCCAACGTAGAAAGCGGCTTTCCGTCAAGCCGAAGTTGATCTTCCATGTCGGGCCATGGGGCATAGACGCGCTCGGCAGCTAGCCAGCGTTCTTGATTCAGAATGCTGTAGAGTATCCGCAGTCCCAAATGGCTCATGCCCACTTCATATACGTCAGGGAATGCCAGGGCAAACCTTATCTCAGCGTCTGGTCTGGCAACGGCACCCATCTCTCCACCCATATAGCGGGCAGGCTTTTCTACAGAAAGCAAAAAATCGTTACTCAAGAAACCTCCAGGCAAGGCATTTAATCATTTCCTTACCCCAAAAAAACGGTCATGGCGGAAGCTTGCCGCCACGACCGGCCGTATATTATCAAATTTATTCAATATCTGGCAAGGGATATCCAGAGATTAAAGAGCAGACGCACCATACCCCAAATGGGGCACATCTTCGACGATTTCAGGCAGACAGTTTTCTCTCCATGAAAATCACCGCCAAAGATATTCCTACTTTCAGCATCTTATCTCTACCTGCAAACTTGGCATGCTCTCTGCTGTAGCAAAACGCATCTTACATTTTTAAAGGAGAATCACCATGAAAAAAGTTCTGTCTTCTGTTGTTGCTGCACTCGTAGCCGTAGCTTTCGCTGGCGTTGTTTTCGCTGCTGAGCCTGTAAAAACCGAAGCTCCTGCTGCTGCTCCTGCTGCTGGCGAAGTGAAGAAAGAAGAGAAGAAAGTTGTTAAGAAAAAAGCTGCCAAGAAGAAAAAAGCTGCCAAGAAAGCTGCTGAGAAGAAAGAAGAAGCTAAGCCTGCTGACGCTGCTGCTCCTGCTGCTCCTGCTGCAAAGTAATTTCCTTCGACAGGAATTAAAAAGCCGCATCCCCAAGGGGTGCGGCTTTTTTTTATTATGCATATAAATTTTTGAATTGCTGATCCTATTCTGCTCCCCTGGTCTGACTACTCCTTCTGCCAAACGTAGGCCGGGTCGAAATAAGGGTCGTAAAATCCCGGATAAGGAATAAAAAAGGTAACGGCTTCAAGCAGACCTGATGCTGTTCTCACCAGTGTCATCCCGAGACCCTTTAGTGGCCCCACGAAAAGCCCCTTGGCTACGCCATCATCCTTGGCAGTTATATATATCTGCTTGGGAAATTCAACCCACCCAGTCGCCGTGTTCGCCAGACCGCGCGCGGCCTTGGTAGCCATTGCATCGACCACTTCCTGGGGACCGGCATTTTCAACGGTGCGGTAATCATCGGCATGGGCGAGATTGGCTGTAGCAGCAAGGAGCCAGATTACCGCAGCTGATGCAATGAGGAACATCCCCCGTAGTGACATGCTATTCTCCCTTTTCCACGGGCTCGGCGTCGTTAACAAGGCTCACTTCAGGCCGCTTTTCCCAACCATGCCACACGTATTCGGGATTAACCATGGGATCGTAATACCCCGGCTGCGGCACCATGAAAAATACCGTTTCCACCGCGCCCAACAGTGTCCGGTACAAGGCCATGCCCATCCCTTTTACCGGGCCCACGACGTAGCCGATATTGCCACGGTCGCGCACCGTCAGATATGACTGCTTCGGAACCTCCACAACCCCGGTCACCACGTTTGTCAATCCCCGCACCAGCTTAAAGGACATCTTTTCTGCAATGGCTTCGGGTTGCTGGGCCTCCTGGGCAAAGGCAGGTACAGTAAGGATACAGAGCAGTAAAAGGGGTAAACCTGCAACAATAACACGCATGATGACGCTCCTTTTTCCCATGTTTCTGCTTACAGATTTTATCCTTTTAACATAAATACCCCACCCTGGCAAGACCAGCATTCCCAAGGCAAAACAAAAACGGCATGGAGATATTCCCACGCGGCAGTTGTCAGCTTTCGATGCCCCTCACTAGCCGTGTTTGGCAAGATAAGCGGCTACGCCTTCGCTTGAAGCCTTCATCGAATCATCCCCCTCCTGCCAGTTGGCCGGACAGACTTCGCCGCCATGGGTTTCCACAAACTGCAAGGCATCCACCATACGCAGAGCTTCATTTACACTACGCCCCAGCGGCAGATCGTTGATAACGGCGTGACGGACTTTGCCGTTGGGATCGATGAGAAACAGGCCACGCAGGGCAACAGCATCATCAAACAAAATGCCGTAGGAGCGGGCAATGGATTTGTTCAGATCCTGAACAAGAGGATACTGGATGGCGCCGATGCCTCCGTTCTCTACAGGGGTATTTTTCCAGGCCAGATGGGTAAATTTTGAGTCTACAGAAACGCCGATGACCTCGCAGTTCTTGCCTTTGAAATCGGTCAGCCGTTTGTTGAAGGCAAGAATTTCAGAAGGACAGACGAAGGTGAAGTCTAGGGGATAGAAGAAAAGAATGACATACTTGCCGCGGAACGCCGACAATTTTATCTCGGCAAAGGTGTTGTCCGGCATAACCGCCTCAGCGGTAAAATCCGGGGCTTCCTGTGTAACTAAAGTGCAAACGCTCATGGTATTTCTCCTTTGTGAATGGCAATCAATTCAATCTGTCTGAAAAATACCAGTGCATCTGACCCTTGTCAACGGAAAAAAGATAAAAATTATCCTTTTTGTCCTATTCCAATTTAAAGCCTGATCGGCACGTGAAAAACCGGGGGGTTAGGCAAAAATGCAGTATAACGAACCCGGCTGTCAGCTATCTCTTTTGTCCGCTTCCATCATTCAGTCCAGGACTACTTCACCCCGGATACCGATGGTCACCTCTTTGAAGGGGATTTCTTTTCCTGAGGCTGCCAATGCCTGACGGGCAGCCATGACAATGCCACCACAGCAAGGCACCTCCATGCGCAGGACCGTTATGGATTTTAGCGAGGACGCCTTGAACAGCTCGGTAAGCTTATCCCGGTAGTGCTGGTTGTCGTCCAGCTTTGGACAGCCGACGACCACTGCTTTGCCGGCAAGGAAATCCCTATGATAATCGGCGTAGGCAAAAGGGACGCAATCGGCGGTAATGAGCAGGTCGGCATTCTGGAAATATGGTGCCGTGATCGGAACAAGGTTTAGCTGTACCGGCCATTGTCGCAACTGGCTCGGCGTGCCCTCCCCTTTGCCGGCTGAGGTTGAAGAAGAAGTGGCAAAGGACATGGCACGGGACCCCGGGCAGCCGCCATGATGGTGAGGTTCGGCAACCGGAGCAGATGCTTTCTTGTTTTCCTTCAGGTGGGTTTCCACTGCAGCCTCGTCAAATTCGTCTGCTTCCCGCTCGATAATGGCAATGGCATCCTGTGGGCAATCTCCCAGACAAGCTCCCAGCCCGTCGCAGAGATTATCCGCCGACAACACTGCCTTACCGTCAACGATCCTTATCGCCCCTTCGGCACAGGCTGGAACGCAGAGCCCACAGCCATTGCATTTCTTCTGGTCTATCTGTACGATTTTTCTAATCATGTCGTTCTCCTTCTAAAATAAATAGTGCCACAAAAGATCGAGCCGTCCCCGCATGATCATGCGCTTGCCGGAAAAGGCCATCACTTCCCTGATCCTGGCCCGATATTCTTTGCTGTAACAGTGGACGGGACATTTTTTACAGGATGGTTTCGGGTCAAGAGGACACCTGCGACGCTTCTCAATGGCATAGGCGACAAGGCCGGCACACTCGCCACAAAGGTGGGCATTCCTTTTAAATGCGGAGACAAGCTCCATCGGCAATGCCAGGGGACTTTGCTCCGCGTTTTTTCCATGCCTGGCCCGGCAATAGAAACTGACAAAAGTAATGAGGACCTTCAGGTCCTTTTTCTGCTTGTCGGTAAACTGTTCCATGAATGCCATCATAATAGCTGTAGGTCCGGCAGGATATGACAAAAGTCAAATATCCATTTTTTTATAGGGTGCGGCGCTTTGCCTTTCTCCTACAGATGTGGTAGGTTACTACACATATGGAACCACTCAAGCCGCTGATAATATCCCGTGCAGACCACAACATCTCTCGCCGCTCCCTGAGTCCCAATGCTGTCAAAGTTCTCTATCGTCTCAAGGACAACGGGTTTACCGCCTATCTTGTCGGAGGTGGAGTACGAGACCTGCTGCTGGGCAGGGAGCCGAAAGATTTTGATATCGTTACCGATGCCACTCCGTTGCAGATCAAGAAGATGTTCCGCAACTGCCGCCTGATCGGGAGGCGCTTTCGGCTGGCCCACCTGCATTTTCAGGATGAAATAATCGAAGTGGCAACCTTCCGCTCTGCCAGACTGGATGATGTACCTGCAGAAGAACCGGCCGCCATGGATGAATCGGAAGGCCACACTTTAACCGGCCGCTCGCCACTGCTGCTGAAAAGCGAAGACGGCATGGTATTGCGCGATAATATCTTCGGCACCCCCGCAGAAGATGCGGTCAGGCGCGACTTCACCGTCAACGCCCTGGCTTACAATATCAGTGATTTTTCTCTAATCGATTATGTGGGCGGCTTGGATGACCTGCAAAGAGGGGTGATCCGCACCATCGGCGACTCCGGAATCCGGTTCGTGGAAGATCCGGTACGGATGATCCGCGCTGTGCGATTCGCCGCCATGTTGGGCTTCCGCGTCGAAGAAACAACCTGGCAGACCATTCTGGAGCTCAGCCCCACTGTCACGAAAGCTTCGCCACCCAGACTTTATGAGGAAGTACTCAAGCTGTTCCTGCTGGGGGCAGGTGAACGCACCTACCAGCTCCTGCGACAGAGCGGCATTTTTTCCGCTCTCTTCCCCCACTTCAATGACTGGCTCGAAAGGGAAAGTGACGGATTCCCCCACACCTGGGTCGGCAAGGCCCTGGATCACTTGGACAATGCGATTCAAAACGGGGAAAAAGTGCAACCTCCCCTGCTTTTTGCCCTCATGTTCAGCCAATACCTGCAGGAGAAAGCGGAAAGCTTCCGCAAGGCGGGCCTGCCTGCTCACCCTGCCGTTAATGCTGCTGTTGCCGAATTCATGGGTGAAGTAGCCCCTACCGTCCAGTTTCCCAATCGGGTCGCTATCCTCATTCGCGATATCCTCACCAGCCAGCACCGTCTGCGCAAGATACCGGGGCGCCACCCGGAGACTTTCGCCACACGCCATGGTTTTGCCGAGGCATTGTCTTACCTGCGCTTTGCTTCCGCCATTACCGGAGAAGACAAAAAGGTCCTGGCATGGTGGGAAAAATTTCAGCTGGAACCTCAATCTGATATTCGACCCGATGGGGAGCCTCTGCAAAAACGTCGACGGCGCAGGAAACGAAGGAAAAAAACTTCGGAAAAACCCGGTATATGAACCCTAACGAAGCTTCAACTCCTGGTCTTCCAGCTTTTTGATCCGGTCCCGTAAGCCTGCCGCCTTTTCGAAATCCAGCTCCTTCGCCGCAGCAAGCATCTCCTTGCGCAACTTCTTCACCAGCTTGGGAATATCCTTCACCGCCACGTATTCTTCCATGGTCTCCGCCGCCAGCGGCACGGTGACGTAGTCATGCTCCTCCACCGATTCCAGAATGTTGCGTATCTGTTTCTTCACACTCTGGGGGGTAATGTTGTTTTCCCTGTTATATTCCTGCTGAATCTGCCGCCGCTTCGAAGTGACATCTATACAAGCCTGCATCGATCGGGTAACACTATCCGCATACATGATGACGCAGCCCGACAGGTTTCTGGCGGCACGGCCGCAGGTCTGAATCAGAGAACGCTCGGAACGTAGAAAACCCTCCTTGTCCGCATCGAAGATTGCCACCAGGGACACCTCGGGGATGTCCAATCCCTCTCTGAGCAGGTTTATGCCCACCAGCACGTCAAACTCGCCGAGCCGGAGGTCACGGATAATCTGCATGCGCTGAATGGTGTCGATATCCGAGTGGAGATAACGGACTTTAATGCCCAGTTCACGGTAGTAATCGGTCAGTTCTTCGGCCATCCGCTTGGTCAGGGTTGTCACCAGCACCCGTTCACCCTTTTCCACGGTCAGGCGAACCTCATGGAGCAGATCATCCACCTGTCCCGAAGCAGGGCGGACCTCAACCTGCGGGTCCAGGAGCCCCGTCGGCCTGATCACCTGCTCCACAACTACGCCCCCCGCCTGTTTCAGCTCGTATTCAGCCGGCGTCGCGGATACATAGACCGTCTGGTTCAACTTTTTCGTGAACTCCTGGAAGTTGAGGGGCCGGTTGTCCAGGGCCGAAGGAAGGCGGAAGCCGTAGTTGACCAGCGTTTCCTTGCGGCTGCGGTCCCCCCGATACATCCCCCCCACTTGGGAAACGGTGATGTGGGATTCATCGATAAAGAGCACGAAATCTCCGGGGAAGTAGTCGATCAGGGTATAGGGTGGCTCGCCGGCTGAGCGCCCATCGAAATGCCGGGAATAATTCTCTATCCCCTGGCAGAATCCCATCTCTTCCATCATTTCAATGTCGAAAAAGGTGCGCTGCTCGATGCGCTGGGCTTCCAGCAGCATGTTCTGCTCACGAAAATAGCGGATCCGTTCCTCCAGTTCCAGGCGGATCTGCTCGATGGCCCGGTCCAGGGTCTCCTTGTTGGCCACATAATGGGAGGCCGGATAGATGGCGCACTTTGCCAGTTTCTGGATCACTTGGCCGCGCAGGGGGTCGATCTCCGAAATGGCCTCTACCGTATCGCCAAAAAATTCGATGCGCAGTGCCCTTTCATCGTCGTGGGCAGGAAACACCTCGACGATGTCCCCCCTGACCCGGAAGGTACCGCGGTGGAAATCGACATCATTCCTTTCGTACTGGATGGCGACCAGCTTTTTCAGAAATTCGTCCCGGGGAACATCGTCCCCCTGGTGGAAGAAGATGTGCATCTCCTGATAGGAAGCGGGCGAGCCGATGCCGTAAATGCAGGAAACAGATGCAACGATGATGACGTCGCGACGGGTGAGCAGGGAGCGGGTAGCCGAGTGACGCATCTTGTCGATCTCGTCATTGATGGATGAATCTTTTTCGATGAAGGTGTCGGTGGTGGGAAGATAGGCCTCGGGCTGGTAATAGTCATAGTAGGAGACGAAATACTCCACTGCATTGTCAGGAAACAGCTCCTTGAATTCGCCGTAGAGCTGGGCTGCAAGCGTCTTGTTGGGGGCCAGGATCAGCGCCGGGCGATTGATGTTGGCGATGATGTTGGCCATGGTAAAGGTCTTGCCGGAGCCGGTCACCCCCAGAAGCACCTGATCACGATCCCCCCGAATAATACCTTGGGTAAGCTCGTCTATGGCCTGGGGCTGGTCACCCCGTGGCTTGTAGTCACTGCTTAGTCTGAAATCCATAGAAGGATGATATCATGTTATGCGTGGTCTTGCATAGAAGGGGAGAGGGGGAGACACTGTTCAGCTGCCGGTCATCGTTGGCAATCAATTTGCGGAGGCAGCTGGCATAAAGACAGCCAATAGCCACTTATCTGGCGCAGTGCGTCGCAGAACTGGCTGAATTCCACCGGCTTGCGGATATAGCTGTTCGCCCCAAGACAATAGCTGTGCAGAATGTCCAGCTCTTCCGAAGAAGAGGTAAAAACAACGATCGGAATTGTCCGGGTTTCGCTGTTGGCTCGCAACTGGCGCAGCACTTCCAGCCCGTCCACCTTTGGCAGTTTGAGGTCCAGCAGTATCAGACGAGGCTTACTGCTCCCGTTACCGTTGCCATACTCTCCTCGGCCGAAGGCAATATCGAGAGCCTCAACCCCATCACGGGCAATGACAATTTCGTCATTGAGAGCAACCTTTTGCAATGCCCGCAGGGTCAAAGCCTCATCATCGGGATTGTCCTCAACCAGCAGAATCCTTTTCACTTCAGTTATTCCTCACCTTCTTATTTTTTCCCTAATATACTGGTCCCAAGATTAATGTGCAATTAATTTGTCGCCCCCGGAAGGTCAGAAAGAACAGGTAATTTCTTGATTTTTTACATGTGCAATGCAATACTTGCTACAAATTTGCACAAAATGTGGAGGATCTATGTTTGGATTCGGCATGCCGGAACTTATTGTCATCCTGGTAATCGTCATGGTTGTATTTGGAGCGGGAAAACTGCCGGAAATCGGCAGCGCACTGGGCAAAAGCATTAAAAATTTCAAGCGTGCATCTGACGGCAAGGATGAAATAGAAATCAAGCCCACCAAAGATGATGAGGCAAAAAAAGAAAGGTGATTCTTTCTGACGACCCTGCTTTAAAGACAAAAGGGGATGGCTGCCTGCCACCCCCTTTATTTTTGCGTACAGCCCCAGGATCCCGCTATTTTGCCTGAGCCTTGATCAACTCGATCTCCAGAGTAATTGTCACTTCATCGCCGACCGTAACCCCACCGGTTTCCAATGCAGCATTCCACACCAGACCGAAATCCTTGCGATTTATTTTGGTCGTAGCCATAGCACCGCGGCGGATGTTACCCCATGGGTCCTTGCTCTCTTTTGACAGCCCTTCCACAGCCAACACTACCGGGCGGGTAATCCCGTGAAGAGTCAGGTCCCCCGTCATTTTGAGCTTGTCTTTGCCTGCCTTGGCAATTTTTTTCGAAACGAAAGTCATGGTCGGATATTTGGCAACGTCAAAGAAGTCCGCACTCCGCAGGTGCTCATCCCGTTTCTGCACGTTGGTGTTGACCGTGTTGGTGTCGATGGCCACTGTTACCCTTGATCTGGTAATGTCCTTGTCATCCAGCTCGATTTTTCCCGTGTACTTGTCAAAACTGCCTTTCACGTTGGAAACCATCAGGTGTCGTACCTTAAATCCAACATTTGAATGGTCGGGGTCGATGTTCCAGGTGGAGGCTGAAGCCACCAGCGGCAGTGCCAGGGCGATAATGGCAGTTATGGATGCGATTGCTTTTTTCATGGTTTTCTCCTTTTGGTGTTGGTTAGGAACAATACTGTTTGATATTAAACTAATTGACTAAATTTTTTCCTTTTTTTACTTTCTCCCTTTTTTCAAGCCGAGTTTTTTGCACAGAATGCCCAGCTGCTCCTGTTCCTTTTCGGACAGTTCCGACATTTCTTTAACGATAGCTGCTTCCACTGCAGTAAAAACCTCGGCGATCAGCGCTGTCCCTTCATCCGTCAGATAAATGGTCAGGTAACGTCTGTCCTCGCTGTCCCGTTCCCGCCTGACCAGGTGGCGTTTTTCCAGGTTATCGATGACCATGGTGATATTGCCGGTGCTTTTGAGGATCTTCGCTGCCAGGTCCCGCTGACAGAGAGGCCCTTTGTGGTACAGGGCTTCGAGAACGCCGAACTGGCTGATGGTCAGGTCCGCAGCCGACATGTGGCGGTTTACCCTGACCGTAACCGACTCCGCAGCCCGCATCAGCTTTGTGTAGGTATTCAAGGACAGGAATGATGGATTGTTCTTTGCGTACATAAGAGCACCTCATTTTGTTCAGGTGGATATAATTTAATATCAAACTAATTCATTTTTATCTATCTGTCAAGGAAAGTTTATTTAACCGGAAAAGCCACTGGGGGAAATAAAAAGAGCCCGGCGGAAAATTTCCGTCGGGCTCAGAACATCGGTAACATCCTCCCCTTCTGTTACTTGCCTGCCCCACCCCCCAGCACCTTGTACAGGCTAACCAGGTTGTTGAGCCGTATCAAACGGGCGCTAATCAGGTTCTGTTGGGCTGCATACAAGGAACGCTGCGAATCGAGGACATTGAGGTAGCTGTCGACCCCTCTTTCGTAACGGGCCTCGGAAAGGCGGAAACTTTCGGCAGTGGCATCGGTAAGTGACTGTTGCGCCGCCACCTGCTCGTCAATGGTTCCCCGTTGGGCCAGAGCGTCGGCTACCTCGCGGAAGGCGACTTGAATGGCCTTTTCATACTGGGCCACAGCGATATCCCGGTCAACTTCCGCCACCTTCAGGTTGGCGCGATTGCGCCCCCCCTCGAAGATCGGCACCGATATCCTCGGCGTAAAGCCCCAAGTGAAGGCGCCTCCTTTGAAGAGCCCCCCCAGTTCGTCGCTGCCGAAGCCGACGTTGGAGGTCAGCGTAATGCGGGGAAAGAAGGCAGCCCGCGCCGCGCCGATATTGGCATTGGCACCCTTAAGCAGGAATTCGGCCTGGAGAATGTCTGGACGATACAGGAGCACATCAGAAGGGAGGCCCGGGGCCACATCTTTCAATGCTGTCAGCGTCTCGGAAAGGGACTGGGGCAGCAGTTCCGCTGGCACAGATGCCCCTACCACCAGGTTCAAACCGTTTGCATCCTGGGCTGTAAGGGCAGTGAAGCGCGCAATGTCCACCCGCGCAGCATCCACGCTGGTCTGAGCCTGTTGCAGGTCCAGAGCCGAAGAAACGCCGGAGTCGAAACGGCTTTTGGTCAGCTTGAAAGATTCCTGCTGGTTAGCCAGGGTGTCCTTGGCCAGTTTGAGGCGCTCCAAGTCCGACGCCAGTGTAAGATAGGCAGTAGCCACCTGGGATACGAGACTGATCTGGACACTGCGTCGGGCCTGTTCTGTGGACAGATACTGTTCCAGAGCCTGGTCCTTCAGGCTTCGCACCCGGCCGAACAGGTCCACCTCATAGGAGCTGACTCCCAACCCCACGTCGTACTGGTGAACGGTAGTTGCCCGGCCGGTGGCCGAGAAATCTTCAGGAATCCGCTGATAGGTTGCTCCTGCTGTGGCATCCACATTGGGAAACAGGTCAGCGCGCCTGATCTGGTACTGGGCTCTGAACCGCTCCATGTTGAGAATGGAAACTCGCAGGTCGCGGTTGTTGTCCAAGGCCAGGGCGATCAGTTTCTGCAGCTGGGGGTCGACGAAGAACTCCTGCCACGGGATTTCAGCCAGCGGTTTTTGTTCCGGTTTGGCGGCTTCCGTCTTGTAAGCGGGGCCGCTGGGCCAGGCATTGGTCACCGGTGCGGCGGGCTGGCTATATTCAGGGGCCATGGTCGTGGCGCAACCGCTCAACCAGAGGAGTGCCCCCAAGGAAAGATACAACATATTTTTTATTCTATTCATCTCAATGCACCTCCTGGGCATTGGCGCCGGCAGCCGGTTCAACGACCCGCTTTCGGGCAAAGATGCGCGAGACCAGCACAAAGAAAAATGGAATAAACAGCAGATCGATGAAGGTTGCCGAGAGCAATCCTCCCGTAACCGCCGTTCCTATGGCATTCTGGGCTGCGGCCCCAGCCCCCTTGGTAAGTGCCAGGGGCAGCGTGCCGAAGAAGAAAGCCAACGAGGTCATGATAACCGGGCGCAGCCTGATCTTCACCGCCGCCAGGGTAGCCTCGACCAGCTCATGGCCCTGATGCATCTGATCCTTGATGAACTGTATGATCAGGATGGCGTTCTTGGTTGAAAGCCCGACGGTAGTTAGCAGGCCGATCTGGAGATAGACATCGTTGGGCAACATGCGAAGGGTAATGGCCATAACCGCCCCCACCAGGCCCAGCGGCAGCATCAGCAGGTTAACAAAGGGAATGGTCCAGCTTTCATAAAGAGCCGCCACGCTGAGGAAAACCACCAGAAGCGAGATGGCATAGAGGGCCGGAGCCTGTTTGCCTGACTGTATTTCCTCATAGGAGAGCCCGGTCCATTCATAACCGATACCGGGAGGCAACTGGGCAGCCATCTTTTCCATTTCGGCCATCGCCTCGCCAGTGCTCACGCCAGGGGCCGCCTGCCCCATGATCTCCACCGACGGAATGCCGTTATAGCGCTCCAGGCGGGGAGAACCATATTGCCAGTGTGCTGTGGCAAAGGCTGAAAACGGCACCATCTCGCCGGTCTTGTTGCTCACATACCAATTGTTGATATCCTCCGGCAGCATCCGGTACTTGGGATCGGATTGCAGATAGACCTTCTTTACCCTGCCGTTCTCGATAAAGTCATTGACGTAAGAACTCCCCCAGGCAGTGGACAGAACGCTGTTGACATCCGCCAGGGAGACCCCGAGGGCGCCGGCCCGAACATCGTCAATATCCAGTTTGAACTGGGGTGAGTCATCCTGGCCGTTGGGCCGCACCGCGATCAGCTTGGGGTTCTTCATGGCCATCCCCAGAAGCTGGTTACGCGCCTCCATCAGTTTGTCATGCCCCAGACCGCCACGGTCCTGCAGCTGAAAGTCGAAGCCGTTAGCCTGCCCCAGTTCCACCACCGCCGGTGGCGAAAAGGCAAAGGCCAGACCATCTTTATATTGAGAAAAGGCCGCCATGGCACGGCCGGCAACGGCCGGCGCCTTCAAATCAGGAGTTGGGCGCAGTTTCCAGTCCTTGAGCCTTACAAAGGCAAGGCCCATATTCTGCCCACGACCGGCGAAGCTGAAGCCGGCAACAGTAATAATTGATTCTACGGACTTTTTCTCCTTTTCAAGAAAATGCTGTTCCATCTGCTCGATAACCTTCAGCGTTCGCTCCTGGGTGGCGCCGGCAGGCAACTGGACCTGGCAGATGATGAATCCCTGGTCCTCGTCAGGCAGGAAGGCGGTGGGAAGCCGCAGGAAAAAGAACACCATGGCAGCGACAATGGCGCCGTACACCACCAGATAGCGCACCGGCTTACCAAAAGATCGGCCGACAATCCCTTCATACTTGCCTCTGCTCCAGTCAAACACTTTGTTGAACAGGCGGAAGAAACCGCAGAACCATCCCGACTCACACGCCTCATGGCCCTTTGCCACCGGCTTCAGGAGGGTGGAGCAGAGGGCGGGGGTCAGGATCATCGCCGTCAATACCGAAAGGATCATCGCTGAGATGATGGTGATGGAAAACTGACGATAGATGACGCCGGTGGAACCGCCGAAGAAAGCCATGGGCAGAAAGACTGCCGTCAGCACGGTGGCAATGCCCCACAGGGCGCTTGTGATCTGCCCCATGGACTTGATGGTGGCATCATGGGGGGATAATCCCTCCTCGGACATGATCCGTTCCACGTTCTCCACAACGACAATGGCGTCATCCACCAACAGACCGATGACAATGACCAGGGCGAACATGGTCAGGGTGTTGATGGAAAAACCTGCGGCGGAGAGCACCCCCATGGTCCCCAACAGCACCACCGGCACGGCGATGGTCGGGATCAGGGTGGCACGGATGTTCTGCAGGAATAGGAACATGATGACAAAGACCAGGAAAACCGCCTCCATCAAGGTTTGGATCACCTCTTCGATGGAGATCTTGACAAAGGGGGTGGTGTCATAGGGATAAACTACCTTCACCCCTTGGGGAACGAATTTTTCCAGTTCAGCCATCTTGGCCTTGACCCGATCGGCCGTATCCAGGGCGTTGGCGCCGGCCGCAAGTCTTAGGGCCATGCCGCCAATGGGTTTACCCTTGTAGCGTGCCTCGATATCGTAATTCTCGGTGCCGATTTTACATTCAGCCACATCCTTGAGCTTGACTGTCGAGCCGTCAGGGTTGGTGCGAAGAACTATGGCATCAAACTGTTCCGGCGTCTGCATCAGGGTCCGCGCCGTGATGGTAGCGTTCAACTGCTGCCCCTGCGGCGCCGGATTGCCGCCGAACTGGCCGGCCGAAACCTGGGCGTTCTGTGCCTGAACTGCGGCAATCACATCGCTTGTAGTCAGATGAAAATTGTTCAGCTTGACCGGGTTCAGCCAGATGCGCATGGCATTTTGGGAGCCGAAGACCGTTACCTCGCCGACCCCTTCCGTCCGGCTGATGATGTCCTGAATATTGGCCACCATATAGTCGGTCAGGGCATGGCGGCCCATGGAACCATCCTCCGACACCAGTCCGACCACCATCAGAAAGTTCCTTGTGGACTTGACCACCTGAATCCCCTGGCGCTGGACGATCTGCGGCAGGAGCGGCGTGGCCAGCTGCAGCTTGTTCTGCACCTGCACCTGGGCGATGTTCGGGTCAGTGCCTGCCTTGAAGGTCAGGTTAATGGCCACGGCGCCGGCCGAGTCGCTGGTGGATGACATGTAAATCAGGTTGTCTATGCCGTTCAGCTTCTGCTCGATCACCTGGGTGACCGTATCCTGAACGGTCTGGGCTGAAGCACCGGGATACATGGCGTTGATGGTTATCTGCGGCGGCGCGATCGGCGGATACTGGGAAACCGGCAAGGTCTTGATGGCCAGCAGACCGGCCAGCATGGTCATGATGGCGATTACCCAGGCAAATATGGGTCTGTTTATGAAAAAGCGAGGCATGGAGAGGCTCCTTATTTTTTAGCTGTTGCGGCAGGTTGTCCTGCGCCGGTGGGCGCTGGTTCCGGGTTGCTGTTAAAGGGCACGGCCTTGACCTGGGTACCGGGCCGGGCCTTCTGGATTCCCTCCAGGATGATCCGGTCCCCGGTTTTCAAGCCGTCGCTCACCAGCCAGCTGTCGCCGACGGTCCGGGCGACATTGATTACCCTGGGCTCCACTTTATCCTCAGCCCCGACCACCAAGACCATGGCATTGCCGGCCGGATTGCGGGTCACGCCACGCTGGGGCACCAGAATTGCCTGTTCATTTATCCCTTCTTCCAGGACGGCTCTGACGAACATGCCCGGCAGCAATGTCTGTTTCGGATTGGGGAACACTGCCCGCAGAGTGATGGAACCGGTACTCTGGTCCACGGTTACTTCCGAAAACTTGAGCGTGCCGGGCACGGGATAGGCAGTCCCGTCCTCCAATATCAGCTTGACGCGCGCCTGACCCGCATTGTCCTTTTTCAGCAGACCACTGGCCAGGCTCTGTTGCAGTCGCAACATCTCCGAGTTGGACTGGGTCACATCCACATATACGGAACTGAGCTGCTGGATGGTGGCCAGGGCAGCCGGCTGGTTGGCGGTAACCAGGGCGCCGTTGGTCACGGTCGAGCGGCCGATACGGCCGCTGATCGGTGCAGTCACTTTGGTGTATGCCAGATTGATGCGGGCCGTTTCGACCGCCGCCTTGGCTGAAGCCAGATCGGCCTCGGCCTGTTTCAGTGAGGCATAGGCATTATCGTAATCCTGCTGGCTCACGGCCTTTATTTTAACCAGTTCACGGAAACGTTCCTCGCGGAGTCGGGCCGGGACCAGGTTGGCTTCAGCGCGGGATTCTGCCGCTCTGGCGCTGGCATAGGCAGCCTGATAGGTGGCCGGATCAATCTGGTAGAGCACTTGCCCGGCCTTCACATCGCTGCCCTCAGTAAAAATACGCTTCTGGATGATGCCACTCACCTGCGGCCTGACTTCGGCGATCATATAAGGCGACGTGCGGCCAGGCAGTTCGGTAGTCAAGGCAACCCGCTGCGGCTTCACCTCGATGACACCTACCTCGGGGGGTCCGGATTTTACCGGACCTGCCTGCTTCTTCTTTCCGCAACCGGAAAGCAGCATGCAACCACTGATAATGGTGGTGACGGCGATTAATTGTGCTCTCTTCGTGATCTGCATTGAAATACCTCGTATGATTTTGTTGAATAAAGCCTATAGTAAACACCGCCATTGCGGCTGCAGCAGCGGGTTCATTTGCGCCGTGAAAAAGCGATGATTATGATCAAGCTCCACATGGCAGCCAGCAATAAAAGAAACAGCTTGGTAAGCACTTGTAACCTCAAAATTAGTAGAAATGAATATTCATTCCGTTTGTACTCAGCGCCTTACCGCATCCCAGCAGGCACCGACCGTTTGTTCGATCAGCTGATCGGTGAGGTTGATGAACTTCAGGATATGATCCCTGCTCACGTCCACCAGCGGCCCGAAAGACAGGGCGAAAAGTATGGGTAAATCCAGGTCCTTGAAGATCTGCTGCTGCTTGGCTTCGTCGAAAAGTTCCCTTATGATGTCCTTTTCCCGTTCGCCGAAAAGCTTTTCCCGACGATGGGCAACGCCGTATGGAGAATTGTGAAACTGTTCGACGAAACGCAGCTCCAGCGGGGCCGCTATAAGGTGCCTGACCAGCACCGCGCCCATGTGGAGAAACCGCTCGCGCACTGAGCCTTTCTCCGGGTACCCCTCCATGAGCGCCGTCACGAATCGCTCTTCGACAATGCCATAGATCTCCATGATCAGGGTGTCCTTGCAGTCGAAATAACGGTAAATGGTCCCTGCTCCAACCCCAGCCTTCTCGGCGATCATCGCCATGGGGGCACCATGGAAGCCATGTTCCGCAACAAGTTCGAGAGCCGCCTGGATTATCGTTTCCTTTTTGTCACATTTTTCCATTCTACAAATCCTCTTTTACGGAATGAACGTTCATTCTTTATAACTACTGATGCGGCTCCTTGTCAACGGAAAATTAATAGGGAAACCTTCACATAAGGCAGAGTGCGTTGTCAGTGAATGATGAGGTGACGAGAAATGTATCTCAAGTGTGCCAGCGAGGAGAGTTTCTTTACAAGACGGGATTATAAACGTTTTTGCAGTGGTATTTTCGGTACGTTTGCAGAATCTGTCGCCAGAAAAGATAAAATCAACTGGATGCCCACCAGCGTCGGTAATGCAGCGAGCATTACCGTGCCGCTGGTTGCCACCACTCCAGTGCGCACAGATGTCACCCATGCCGTACTTCCGACAACCATGCCTATGGAAAGGGCCAGGAGTCCCAGCAAAAGACCCAGCGACATGGCACTGAAATCACGAAGATAGTAGTTGTAAAAGATTCTCTTCAAGGTATTCCGCATATGCTTGCAAGCGAATTCAGGGATCGAACGGAAGACTTTCAAGTTACTTTTTTCATCCGCATATCTTGCGGGAAGCGGCACATCCATCACAACAGCACGAATGATGTTCAGCCTGAACAGCATGTCTGACTCAAAGAAATAGCGATTATCTATCTTTTCCAGGGGTAGATGTTCCACCACCTTGGAGTGCACGGCAGTGAATCCGTTGGTGGGATCAAAAATATCCCAATACCCGGAAGAAAATTTGGCAATAAAGGAAAGGGCCGCATTGCCGAGCAGGCGCACCAGGGGCATCTGTTGCACCCCTTCAAGGTAGTAGAACCTGTTGCCCTTGGTGTAATCTGCAACACCGTTAACAATGGGTGAAATCAGGATGGGGATATGTTTGGGGTCCATCTGCCCGTCACCATCAAGCTTGACAATGATGTCGGCGCCGTCACTGATCGCCTGCCGGTAACCGGCAATCGTAGCCCCCCCTACACCACGGTTTTCCCTGTTGAAAAGAACCCGAATCCGTGAATCATGGCACTTTTCCGAGACGTATCTTCCCGTCTGTTCGAAACAAGCATCATCTACCACATAAATTGCCTGCACTTCCGGGCCAATCGCACTGATCACGCCAAGTATATGATTGCGGACGCCATAACAGGGGATAACTACGGCGACTGACTGTCTCCCGTTTCCCGACAGTGCCTCTGAATCTTTAAGGTGTGACTTCATAAACCGCTACTCCGACACTGGAAGGATCTTTATACAACAGATGGAGGCGCACCCCGGCCAAGGGGGTGAAAGAGTCTCCGTCCCGTGGGGCTGTACTGAAGATTGACGCAGGTGCATTGAAAAGAGGCAGGAAAAGCAGCTCGAATTGCGGTCGCATACCGGCCAGCATACCATCGATTATTATATATCTTGCCCCTTTCTGCCTGGCCGTGGATACCATCTCCTTAAGGTCCGTCTGGGGCATGCCTACATTTTCCATTTCGGCATAAAAGGATATTCTTCCCCACCGGGTCATTATTTTTGCTCCCGGGGGGAGATGTTTTTTCAGGAGCTCTCCGATACGACGCTGGTCGTAACGACCGCCATCATCTTCGAATTGATAAGGCTTGTTGCGATCTGCGGGAATCTGCGCGGCAAAAGTGTACAGGGTAAGCAGTGAGACCGCGATAATGGAAACCGGTGCCCAAGCCATATATTTAGAAAGGCCACTGTTTGCAGTAAACAGTCCCGACAGCCAAAGTTCAGCGGAATACAGACCATTACCCACCCATAGAAAAAGCACCGGCAGGTACGGTTGCAGGTATTCAGGCCCAACAAAGAAAAAGACCACGATGATGCCGAAGGGAGCAAAAGATGCCAATAAATACACTCGCCGGGTTATCTGCTCCCGCTTCCACCTTCCCCAAAAGAAACCGGTTACCACGGCGATCCACATATACAAGGGCACCATGGTCTGGAAGACTTTGATCAGATTTTGCGAAAGGTTTATCCAGAGAAAATCCGGGTAGGAGCGAATCACTTCAAGAAATCCGATTCCCTTAAAGCCGGGTTCGTTTTTCAGATCCGGCCGGCCCAGGTACTCGCTCAAGGCATCGGCAAGGGTTGCGCCCCCCTTGCCGGTCAATTGCCACTGGCCGGTAACATTGTGAACCAGCAGGACAAAGGGCAACAACATCAGTATAAAAGAACCTGCACATACTGAAATCAGAAGGAGTCGTTTTTTCACGCTCCTGGTGCCGCCGCACGGCAGGAGCAGTACCGGCGCCATAAAGGCAAAGGCAACCAGAGATTCCGGCCTGGTAAGGTATGAAAGCCCGGCTACAGCGCCAGCGACAAGCGCCCATCGCCCGGACCCGCGGCGGAAAGCCTGCCACAAAAGCCAGTACCATGTGACGAGCAAGGTGATGTATGTTGCCTGGGTCATGACCTCGCAAGCCCAGGAGCGCAGTGGCGGCCAGGCGATCACGAGAATGCAGGCAATAATGCCAACAGAACGCTCAAAGAAATCCCTGGCAAGCAGGTACAGCGGAAAGATCAGCAGACTGCCCATCACTGCCGATACGAGGCGACCGGCTGACTCCGTATCTACGCCTAATAAACTTACCATCGCCGTCAATGACGGATATATGACACCATAGGTAGTAAGCGGAGCAAAGTTGCCGTTGATAAGATTTCTCGCCGCAGATACATAGCCAACGCCATCGGCTGAAATGACTCGATAGAAAGGAATGAAATAAAGCCTTACCAGGAGGGCCACGGTAAACAGTGAAACCAGCAGTGTCAGCTCATTCCTGTTCAGGAATCGTTCCTTGTTCATGCATCAACTCCCCGGTTATTTCCTGAACTGCATCCCTCGTTGCGGCAGCACATTGGATGTGACTATATTATTTACGGCACATTGTCAATTTATTAAATGCCGCAAATTGCCAGAGGTGGCGTATTCGAACGCACGTAATAAAGATGCTACCGCCTGAAGGAAATCATGCCCAGCAGACATGCGGGTTTGCGAGGGGGATGATGCAGGAATTATTAACAGGAGGACACGGTTGGTGTGATCTATCTCTATCAGGCTGATGGTTATAGCAATTTATATACACTTATAGCATTTTTCTGATATAACCTTATATATCTTTATAGAAGTGAGGTGGTTATGGATAAAATCAAAAATCCCTTCTCCCCCGGAGCGGGTTCTCCACCACCAGAATTGGCAGGTCGCAACGCCATATTGGAACAGGCGGAAGTCCTTTTGGGCCGGGTGCTCGCAAGACGGCCGGAGAAGAGCCTATTGCTCACCGGGCTGCGCGGAGTTGGTAAGACTGTGCTGCTCAATGAGATTGAACGGAGAGCTAAAAATATTGGCTATCGTACCATCCTGGTTGAAGCGCACGAAGGGAAATCCCTGGCTGTCCTGCTGGCCCCACATCTGCGGCGCCTTTTGTTCGATCTAGACCGGATCGCCGGAGCCGGAGATAAGGCTCGTAGGGGGCTTGCCGTGCTCAAGAGCTTTGTCGGCGCAATCAAGATTTCGATGGGCGAGTTCGACATCGGTCTGGACATTGAACCGGAGTCGGGTGCGGCTGACAGCGGCGACCTTGAGGTCGATCTTCCCAGCCTCTTCATGACCGTGGCTGAAGCAGCACAGGAACGCGGTGTTGCAGTAACCATTCTAATCGACGAAATCCAGTACTTCAAGCAACTGGAACTGAGTGCCCTGATCATGGCAATGCACAAAATGCAGCAGAGTCAGCTCCCACTGGTGCTTATTGGCGCCGGTCTGCCAATCCTGCCGGGTCTGGCCGGAGAGTCCAAATCGTACGCCGAGCGATTATTTAATTTTCCAGAGGTTGGCCCACTGCCGGAACCGGATGCGAATAAGGCACTTCAAGATCCCGTACGGGCAGCTCACGAAGAATTTGCCCCTGACGCCCTGGCAGAAATATTCAGATTGACTCAAGGCTATCCCTATTTCCTGCAAGAATGGGGTTATCAGGTCTGGAACCATGCCGTTGCCTCCCCAATTTCTTTGCAGGTTGTGCAGGAAGCCAGCGATCTGGTCTCAAAGCGATTGGATGAAAACTTCTTCAGGGTGCGGTTCGACCGGTTGACTCCGCGCGAAAAGATGTTTCTGCGAGCAATGGCCGAACTTGGTGGTGGCGCTTGTCGCACCAGTGACGTTGCAGATCAGTTGCATATAAAGATTAGCGCCATGGGGCCGTTACGTGCCGGCCTGATAAAAAAAGGAATGATCTATAGCCCATCATACGGAGATGTGGCTTTCACTGTGCCATTGTTTGACGAGTTCATGAGGCGCGCAATCCCCACGTTCGAACCCTGACATAGAGAGCATTTTCCTACTTGGCGGGAAGCTCGCGCCGGGCTTAATGAGTTGCGACTTTCAGCAGTGTTGTGGAAGGAATGACAGTCAATCCTACCCAATGCTATCCGGAAAAATTTCATTAGCATTTACTACGGCACAAAAAAAGAGGCTATGGCCAAAACCATAACCTCTTGTTTAATTATTGGCGCGCCCGGAGAGATTCGAACTCCCGACACCCTGGTTCGAAGCCAGGTACTCTATCCAGCTGAGCTACGGGCGCCTGATGCCGCTTCGAGCGGCTTTGTGAAAGCCGATGCAGTCTAACCGCAATCGCTTTGCCAGTCAAGACCATTCCTGGTCATGCAACTGCCCTTCGCCATAAAAAAAGACCCGGAGCAAGCTCGGGTCTTTTTCATCGTCTCAGAGAATCTTCCATTTTCAGGGGAAGTGGTTATCTTTTTCGTTAAGCCCGGCCATTGCTGTCTTCATCTCCGGTGGCTGTTGTTGCCGCACGGTTGCCTGTTCCTGCCGCCTGGCTTCGGCATGGTTCTCCAGCTTCATGTTCATCTCGTTGGCCGCATCGATCTGGCCGATGATTCCGGCGGAAAGAATAACTGCCGCCATCACTATCCCCTGATAGAACCTTGTCATTGCCGTACCTCCTTATAGCAAGCTGTTGGGTTTCAACAGCCTGCAATCCAGGCTATGCAGAGCGAGCATGCAGGACAAGTATAAATAGTTTTAAATTAAAAGCAACTTATTTTTAAATATTTTTCATTTGACCATCTCTTCTGCCTGATCCGCATTCTTCATCAGACGCTGAATAGCGCGCAGAGGTATCAACAGCCAGTCGGGACGGTTGTTGATCTCATAGCCCAGGTCATGGATCGCCTTGTCCAGGATGTATATGTCGAGGATGGTCTGTACGTCCGCCTCCAGGCTGGGGATAAATTGGGCACCTTTCACATTTTGCAGATAGGCATGGAGGAAAGTGCCGGCCACGTAACGGTACCAGGCTTCGGCCCATGGCTCCAGGAAAGGAATATCCTCGGTACGGATATGGGCATGCTGCACCAGCACTGCATAGGCCGCATACTGGAACGAATTGATCATGCCGGCAACGTCCCTGAGCGGCGAATCCTTGATCCTTCTTTCCCGCATGGAACGCGCCGGTTCCCCCTCGAAATCGATGATGATGAAATCCTGGCCCGTATAGAGCACCTGTCCCAGGTGATAATCCCCATGGATGCGTGTTTTCATTGCAGAAAACCGGCGGCCGGTAAATTTGCCGAGCTTTTTGATGATTTCCTGTTCCAGCAAGAGCAAGTGTTCCGCCTCCTGCCGGATCTCGTCCTTGAGGTTTTTCAGGTTCCGCTTCAGAAGATCGAAGACGGTGCGGACCCTGTTGCGCATGGACTGGAAACGCGAGCGCTGGTTGAAGATGGAAAATGGCTCCGGGGTAAAAGCCGGGTATTTGCTGTGGGCAGACAGGGCCAGATGCAGCTGGGCCGTCCTCTTGCCTAAGAGGGGCACCATCTCCAGATAAAAGCCTCCCATCAGTTCCTGCATTTTCGGTGAAAGCGCCCCGTGATCGGCATCATAGATATTGGCCGGCAGCCGCGGCGTCACCTTCATATCCTCCTTGCTTGCCAGGACCCGTTCCACGTATTCCCCAACCTCGTCCATGGTCAGCCCCCAGGCATCCCCCTGGTTCTCTACCAGCCCTTGCATGATACCAAGGGTGATCGGTTCCGTCCCTTTCTGCCAATACTCCAGTACCCCGACCAGCGGTGCAACATGGGCAAAGCGATCCTTTTCCGTCAGGAATCTGCCAATTTCCACCTCGGGATTGACCCCTTCCTCCACGCGCCGGTAAAGTTTGAAGAAGAAACTTTCGTCGAAATGGACAGCCGTGTTGCTCTGCTCAACCTTGCCCACTCTGGATTGCAGCGGTGCCTTCTTTTCCCGGAAAATGGCGGCAAAGGAATGTCCGGGACGCCCGGACAAGACCCTTCCCTCAGATCCCTCAATACGCTTTCTTCCCGCGATCAGGCCGAAAATAACGTGACGGAAGATGCTGCTGTACATGGCATCGTAAAGGATGCCGTCTTCATTGTTCACCTTCAACCGGGCAATGACCGCCTCAGGGTATTCCTGCAGGATTTCTTCACCTTCGGTCAACGGCAGGTAATGCAGGGGAAGGAGATAGGTCTCGGTCTGCCCTTCGGTGTAGGCGGTCTCGATAAAGCTCAGGAAGAAGGAAGTATTATCGGCCGGCACGGGCAGACTATCGCCGATGATCAGCTTGCTTATGGTCTGCCCTTTGCTGCGGAACCAGCGGGTCTTTCGCAGGTAGCCGGGAAGCACCCGCCGCTCCATCTGGGCCAAACCTGACCGTCTCAGGATGTTCTCCCAGGAACCGCTTACCGACAATTCGGGACACACATATTCCGCTGCAGGCGCCTCCGCCTCCTGGGCCTTGGACATGAGCAGGAGATGGTAGTTGTATGGCCCGAGAATCAACACGTAGGGGCTGTCCTTGATCACCGGGAACCGATTGCGGCTGAAGATATCCTCCGGTACATGGCCGAGAAACTCAGGAGAGGCTATCTCCACCACCTGGGAAAAGCGGGACAGGTTGATGAAGATGAGGATTGTCTCCTCCTCGAATTTTCTGATCATGGCAATGACTTTTGGATTGCGTAACCGGACAAACTCAAGTGAGCCACGGCTGAAGGCCTTATACTGCTTGCGCAGATCGATGAGACGCCGCATCCACCACAACAGCGATGACGGGTTACGGGTGTGGTTCTCCACATTGACCGCCTCGTAGTGGTACTCGGGATCGATGATCACCGGCAGGAACAGACGCTGTGCGTTGGCAGCAGAAAAGCCCGCATTGCGGTCGGGACTCCACTGCATGGGGGTGCGGACGCCGTTACGGTCCCCCAGGTAATAGTTGTCCCCCATGCCGATCTCGTCGCCGTAATAAATGATGGGAGTGCCGGGCAGAGAAAAGAGCAGCACGTTCATCAGCTCGATCTTGCGCCGGTCACTCCCCATGAGCGGCGCCAGGCGACGGCGGATACCCAGGTTGATGCGGGCTCGGGGGTCGCTGGCATAGACCCGGTACATGTAATCCCGCTCCTCGTCGGTGACCATCTCCAGGGTCAGTTCGTCGTGGTTGCGCAAGAAGAGCGCCCATTGAGAATGTTCGGAAATGCCCGGAGTCTGTTCCAGAATGTTGATGATGGGAAAGGACTCCTCCATCTGCAGGGCCATGAACATGCGCGGCATGAGAGGAAAGTGGAAAGCCATGTGGCAGGCGCCGCTCCCCAGGTAGGAAACCGCGTCCTCCGGCCACTGGTTGGCCTCGGCCAGGAGCATCCGCCCCGGATATTTCTCGTCCATGAACTGGCGGATCTTGTTGAGAAAGGCGTAGGTCTCCGGCAGGTTCTCGCAGTTGGTCCCCTCCCGCTCGTACAGGTACGGCACCGCATCGAGCCTTAAACCATCTACCCCCATGCCGAGCCAGAAATCGAGGACCTGCAGCATAGCCTCGTGGACCCGTGGATTATCGTAATTCAGGTCCGGCTGATGGGAATAGAACCGGTGCCAGAAGTAGGCCTTGGCCACCGGATCCCACGACCAGTTGGAGGACTCGAAATCCTTGAAGATGACCCGCGCATCCTGATATTTGGCCGGGGTGTCGCTCCAGACGTAGAAATCCCGCCACACCGACCGTGGCCCACCCCGGCGCGACTTCTGGAACCAGGCGTGCTGATCGGAGGTATGGTTCAGCACCAGCTCCGTAATGATCCTGATACCCAGCCGGTGGGCCTCGCGCAGCACCGCCTGGAAGTCCCCGAGGGTGCCGTAATCGGGATGGATGCGGTAATAATCGGCGATGTCGTAGCCGTCGTCCTTGAGTGGCGACGGATAAAACGGCAGGATCCACACTGCCGTCACCCCCAGGTCATGGAGAAAGGGGAGCTTTTTCAAGAGCCCGCGGAAATCGCCGATGCCATCGCCGTTGCTGTCGTAAAAGCTTCGGACGTGAACCTCGTAAATAACGGCGTCCTTGTACCACAGGAGGGGTTCGTCTTTCAGTCCTGTCATGGCTTTACTCCTGCCGATTCGTCACATGTAGTAGTCGAAATCCGCCTCATGGCGCAGACGCGGACGGATCTGGAAAATGCGTGCCGGCATCCGGCGGGGGTCCAGCTCGATGAAATTCCAGGCCCCCTGCCAGATGGATTTTTCATCACTGATGAGATCGTGGATCAGATAGGGATGCCCCGGAGCAATTCCAAGCTGCTCAAGGGGAACGTGCAGCCTCCCCCCTTGAACCCTTGTCGGGTCCAGGTTTACCACCACGAGAATGATATTGCCGCCGTCACGGGAGACCTTGCTGTAGAAAATGAGGTTGTCGTTGTCCGTCTCATAGAAGGTAACGTTATAGGTGCTGTGGAAGGCGCGATTCTCCCGGCGGATGCGGTTGATGGTCGTAATCAGCTCCTTCAGGTTACCGGGGGCATTGCGGTCCCAGTTCCTGATCTCGTATTTCTCCGCGTCCAGGTATTCCTCTTTCCCCGGCAAGGCATCGTTGACCCCCAGCTCGAAGACCGGGCCATAGATGCCGTAGCTGGATGACAGGGTCGCCGCCAGGACAAGGCGGATGATGAAAGCCGGCCGCCCCCCGTACTGGAGATGCATGGGGAGGATATCAGGAGTGTTCGGCCAGAAATTGGGTCGGAAGAATTCCCGCACCTCGCTGCGGGTCAGCTCCCCCAGGTAGGCGGTCAGCTCGTCCCTGGTGGTCCGCCAGGTGAAATAGGTGTAGGACTGGCTGAAGCCCAGCTTGGCCAGACGGTACATGACCTTTGGCCTGGTGAAGGCTTCGGCCAGGAAGATCACGTCCGGATAATCGCGCCTTATCTCGCCTATCAGCCATTCCCAGAAAGGGAAGGGCTTGGTATGCGGGTTATCCACCCTGAAGATGCGAATCCCCTTTTCGATCCAGAAGGTCACGACCCGCTTCAGCTCCTGCCAGAGCGACTGCCAGTCCGGTGTCTCAAAGTAAAAGGGGATGATGTCCTGGTATTTCTTCGGCGGATTTTCGGCAAATTGGACTGTGCCGTCAGGCCGCCAGAAAAACCATTCCGGGTGATCCCGCACATAGGGATGATCGGGGGAGCACTGGAAGGCCAGGTCGAGGGCGACCTCAAGGCCATGGGCCGCCGCCTTGACCACCAGGGATTCGAAGTCCTCCATGGTACCCAGCTCGGGATGAAGCTGGGCGTGTCCCCCGCTTATGGCGCCGATGGCCCAGGGACTGCCCGGATCGTCCGGGTCGGCTGTTGGGGCATTGTTCTTTCCCTTGCGATTGGTGGAACCAATGGGATGGAGGGGGGGGATATAGAGCACATCGAAGCCCATTCCCGCCAATTCGGGCAGAAGCTCCTCACAGTCTCGAAAGGTACCGTGCCGCTTGCCGTCTGTCCCCAGGGACCGGGGAAACAGCTCATACCAAGCGCTGAAGCCGGCCTTCTCACGCTCGACGACCACCGAAAGCTCATGGTGATAACGCGTTGCCAGTGGCCTGTCCATGATACTGCTGTAAAGGTGTCCTTCAGAAATAAGTCCCAGCGCCACCCGCTGTTCCGGGCTATGGCGGCTGGAAAGTTCGTCCGCCGCCGCATGCAGCCGCTCTGAGGCTTGATGATTCCCATTCCCGGCGGCCGTTTCCGCAGCCTTCTTGAGTTGATCCCTGATCATGTCCAGTTCTACCGTCACATCCTGTCCATCCTCGTATTTTTTCAGCAGGTCCTTCTGCCACGATTTGAAATGGTCCACCCAGGCAATAATGGTGTAATGCCAGACCCCGGTGCTCCGGAGGGCAAAGGAGCCTTCCCAGCGGTCATTGCCCACATGCTTCATCTGCTCCTCGCGCCACGGCTGCTCCGTCTCCCCCCGGTAGAGCAGAACGGCGCTCACCTCATCGTGGCCGTCGCAGAAAATATCGGCCTTCACCGTCAACTCGTCCCCGCAGATCCTTTTGACAGGATACAAGCCGCAATCCACCTGGGGGAAGACCCCTTCGATGACTACCCGTTTTCTCCCTTCAGACATATGAGCCCCCTCGTCGAGATGTCATGTCTGCTCTACAGGAAAACTACTGCGCGTTAGTGGAGACGCTCCAGTATGGCGACCGGAGCATCGCTGAAAACCTCGGCCAGCTCAAGGGCAGTACCCATACCCCGGTCCGCTCCGGCAATGGTCCCGCCGGTGACTATATTCCGGTATTTTGCCCCCTGCTCTTCCCACGGCAAGAAAAGGGCGGTGTCTTTCCATACATCCCTGCCGACGGGTACAGGCCCCAGATCGCCAACCAGTCCGACGGTCAGCCGGGAGGCGGCAATAATCAGGATTTTCCGTTCCCACCTGCGGGCAAAGGCGCATCCATGCCTGGATTTTTCCCCTTGCACCTCCAGGGGTAGATAGTCTCCGTTTTCAAAGAGCCGGCGTTCTGCGCGCCGGTAATTGAGGCCGCGGTATATGAGGTAAAGCTTGATGCCGCCGTCCTCTTTCGCCGCCAGCAGTTCACGGACCAGGGGGCCTGCCCCCACCTGAGCTTCTCGCTCCTTAAGCCGGCTGAGCATCTCGCGCCGGATGCGGAAATCCACCGGCCGCCGGTTGTCCGGGTCCACCAGGCTCAATTCCCACAGTTCCGTTCCCTGGTAAAAATCGGGTATGCCGGGCGAGCCTATCTTGAGCAGTACCTGGGACAGGGAATTGAACATGCCGTGGTGGGAAACCAAGGCCGCAAAAGCTCTGAAATCCCTGAGAAAGGCAGCATCCCCCAGGACGGCATCGATAAAGTCCGTCAGTGCCTTTTCATAGGTCCCGTTGGGGTTGATCCAGCTGGTATGAACCTTGGCCTCGCGGGTGGCCTTGACCATGTACTCCCTGATCCTGGCGTGAAATCCCGGCGAAAACGGATTCGAAGCCTCCTCCACCGGCCAGGCACCGACCAGGGTCTGGTAGAGCAGGTATTCATCATTGCGCCCCGGCGCCGGCTGGCCGTCCACCATGGTTTTTTTCCGCTTGTTGAGGCGGCTCCACTTCACCAGCGACTTTTGCCATTTCTCCGGCACCTCGGAAAGGACATCGATTCGGGTTCTTACGTCCTCGCCCCTCTTGGAATCATGGGTTGCCGTAGTGACAAGGGCATGGGGGAAGGTCCTGAAACGGTCCGCATTCTGGCTGTGGAAGGCATCGACGGAAATACCGAACCTGTCCGGAGCCCCTCCCACCTCGTTGAGGGAAACGAGGCGGTTATAGACGTAAAAGGCCGTATCCTCCATCCCCTTGGCGGTGACCGGCCCGGTAAGCTGCTGAAATTTCATGACGAAATCCAGCCATTCCAGCCGGTCCCCTTCGCTGGCATTCTCCCCCTGGCGGAGCAGCAGGACATCACGGAGAAAATCGAAGATGAAAGTACTGATGGCGGGATTGCGGCGTTTGGCCTTAGCCACGGCGGTTTCTATGTACTGGACGTCTTTCTCCCGAATGATCGAAGAATTGGCGTAGGTCCTGTAGACGGGAAAACAGGCAATGACCTCGATGATGGCCCGGGTCAGGCTGATAAGGGTGAAATCCCTGGTCAGGCGATTCTTTTCCGAGATGTTATTCAGATAATGCCCAAGGGTGTTGATCTCCCCCGACATGGACACCTGCATGACCAGTTTTTTCTTCTCGTAGACCGCTTCGGCAAAGTTGATGGTCTGGCGGATAAACCTGGTATAGCTGCGGTCCAGCCACTTGAGGTTTTCCTGGTCGATGAAAATGCCATTCAGATAATTGAGATAGTCATAGCCGGTGGTGCCGAATACAGGCCATTCTTCCGGCAGTTGCTCCCCCTTGAGCAGGATCTTCTCGCAAACTATAAAGAATGGCTTGTATGACGGATTTTCAGCAATCACTCCGTTATAGTCGTCGTTGCACCTCTTTATCCAATCGGCGGCAGTTCCGGCATCGGCCAATTCGGGACCCGCCCCCGATTGACCCAGGCAGCACTGGATGAAGCAGTTCCGCTGCAACCGCTCCAGGTAGGTCAACGGGTCATAAAGGCCATCCACATGGTCGATGCGGAGTCCAGTCACCTTCCCTTCCTGGATAAGCCTCAGGACAAGGGCATGGGTTTCCCTGAAGACAATGGGATCCTCCATCCTGATGGCGCTCAGAGCATTGATGTCGAAGAACCGGCGGTAATTTATCTCCTCCGTCGCCACCTTCCAGAAGGAAAGGCGGTAGACCTGCCGGCAGAGAAGCTGGTCCAGCAGATCGAAACTGGCAGGCTCCCCCTTGCTGCCGTTGAAGATGGCTACGTTTTCGGTGATAAAATTGAGAATCTCCACACTCTGGCCGCATAGCAGCAAAAGCCTCTTCTTCACCACCTCTTTCTCCCGGTACCGCTCGGCGATCTTTTCCGGATCATGCTCGGTGGTGGTGGGGAGGTGCTGCAACGCGGTAATGATGCTCAACAGTTCCTGGAGAAGCGGAGCATCGGCGGAGAAGGCCGCCTCTATCACGTCAAGGCGATGCCTGAGGATCTGCAGCCAGGTGGTCGGCTCCACGGGAAGCCTGGTTTCATAATAAGTTACGGAAAAGGACCCTTCTTCAAAGACCAGTCGCAGCTCCCCGTTCTCCAGGACCTTGCCGTACTGGTCTCCCAGAAGCGGCAGCAATACCTTGTTGGTCAGCTCTTTTTTTACCGGCTGCCAATTGATATCGAAGAAGTTGGCATAATTGGAACAGGGACCGTTTTCCAGGACGTCCATCCACCAGGCATTTTCCCTGCTTTCTATGCACATGTGGTTTGGGACGAAATCAAGGATGTGCCCCATGCCGAATTTGTCCAGATCGCCGATCAACTCTGCATACGCCTCGCCGGTGCCTATTTCCCAGTTGAGCCGGTTCTGGTCCACAACATCGTAGCCATGCATGCTTCCTTCTTTGGCGGTCAGGTAGGACGATGCATAGATATCGCTCACCCCCAGATCGTTAAGGTAGGGGACAATCTCCTGGGCAGCGGCAAAACTGAATTGCCGGTTGAACTGGAGCCGGTAGGTTGCAACAGGTATTCTCGCAGCCGGCGGGTTCTCGTTTACCATTGCACCTCCAACAGGATTAATGACTACCATGGAAAGCATACCTCGCTCGCTTATTACCGTTCACCCTCTCCCTGAAGGAGAGGGCAGGGGTGAGGGGAGATGCCGGCAATCAGCGCGCTACCCCTCATCCGGCCTTTGGCCACCTTCTCCCATGGAGAGAAGGGAAATGGGTAAGCATCAACACCTCCGGCGGCAAAGGTTTTCGCTTCTCATCTTATCCCTCGGGCAATATTGTTCCCAGATTCATGGAAAGCATCGCCCCCAGCTGTTTGAAGGCCTCAACCCATCCTGCAGCAGCCCCATCCCCTTCCCCGGCTCGGCTCTGGAACTGGGGATATGCAGTCTTCGCCAATTTGTAATAGACATTCTGCATGTCCCAGAGATCCACTTGAATGGGTGTCGACTTCTGCAGCTCGACGAACCTCTTGATTCTCTGCAGCAGCGCAAGGTCTGATGGGTTCCCGTAAAACTGGTCCATCAGCCCATCGGCAAAGGTGCGCAGGCTGTATTCCACCTCGGGGAGATCCACAGCCACCTGCCAGCGCTGCATGTTGGCGATAACCCTCTGCACCTGGTCCCCATCCATATCCTCGGCCATGAGCGCCTCTTTTATCTCCGTGTTCAGGCTTATCTCTGCAGCAGCCAAAAATCGCTTCGGCACCGGCATGCCGGTCTCCTGGACAAACTCCATCAGATGGCGGTTGTGCTCATAGATGCTGCGATAGTCCTGGGTAAACTCCTCCATGGTGGCATCGAGGATGAGGTTCAGGATTTCCCGCTGTTCATCGCGGAAAAGATCCAGGAGAGAGAAATTGTGCATGCCGAAATGCTTGTCCAACAGACCGACTATTTCTATGTAATGCCCCCGGTCAAATTCCTCCAGCAGTTCCTCCTTGATGGAGGCACATGCTGCTTCTATCAGGCAGGGACTTACCCCCCCCTTGAAATCGTGGTGGCCGATGCGGACCACGCAGAACATGAGTCTGGAGCTCTCCTGGGTAATCTCGGAAACAATGCGCACCGTGCCGGTTGCCAATGCCGCATCTTCGGTAACCATCTTCTTGTAGTCTTCCACGTTGACCGTATAGGAAAAGATCCTGGTCTGTTCCGGATATTCCCTGAACAGGGAGCTGAAAGCAAAGTGGACCGCCACTTTGGTCAGGTCTACCTGGGCCGGAAGGGCAAATTTTTCATAGATTTGGGTACCGCTGCCGTTTTCCGGGATATTAGACCGGGCGGCGGACAACCTTTCCTTGAATCCCCTTTCCAGATCCTGCCCCAAAAGCCCATGGGACAGCTGCAGTGCCCTTCCCGCGTACTGGATTACCTGAACCGTCTCGATGCCGGAAAGCTCGTCGAAGAACCAGCCGCAACTGGTATACATGAGCATGGCGTGGCGCTGGATCTCCTGCAGCTTCAGCACCGCCACCTTGTCATCATCGCTCAGGTTCCTGCGCGCCTGCTCCGCGAAGAAGGTGTTGCGGTTTGCTTCATCCCGGTCCAGCACCACCCGGATGTATTCGTTTCGAGCCTGCCACGGGTCCTTGAGATACTGGCGTCCCAGCTCATCATACCTTTCCGCCAGCCGGTCCCGCAGCCAGTCCAGGGCACTGCGCAGGGGTGCCCGCCATTCCTGGTTCCACCCTCCATGCCCCCCCGAATTGCAGCCGCAGTTGCTCCGCCAGCGCTCGATGCCGTGGGCACAGCTCCAGGAAGAATTTTCATGGATTTGCACCTCAACGGTCGGAGGAAATTTGGCCAGGTATTCACCATAGTTGGAGAGACGGGCCAGGCTGTTGCTTTCCATATGGTCCAGGGCGGCTGCCAGGGCCATATCGCCGAACTTGTGGTGATGGCCGTAGGTTTCCCCGTCGGTGGCGATATGGAAAAGCTGCGGCCAGTCCCTGCCATCGTCGAATCCTCCCAGAAGCCTGTTGGCAAAGGCCTCGCCGCGATTAAGCAGATCCTCGAAGGCGACCGCCTGCGAAATGGGACCGTCGTAAAAAAAGAGGGTGATGGTCCGTTTGGAGGGAAGCCGGCAGAGATAGGCCCTGGTCGGGTCGATGGATCCATTGCATTCCTGCCACTGCTCTTCGCCGATCTTCCTGAAGGAGGCTGCCTGGCGCGGGGCTAGGATGGTGTATTTAATCCCCTGCTCGGCCAGGATATCCAGGCTTTCCAGGTCCACAGCCGTTTCCGCCAGCCACATCCCTTCGGGAAAGCGTTTGAAGCGGTGCTCGAAGTCCCTGAGCCCCCAGACTACCTGGCTGCACTTGTCGCGGGCATTGGCCAGGGGCATGATCATGTGATTGTATACCTGGGCGATGGCAGCACCATGCCCGGACCGCCACTCCATGCTCTGGCGGTCCGCATCCAGCACTGCCTGGTAAAGTTCCGGGTCGCAACCCTGCATCCAGGAAAGGAGTGTTGGGCCAAAGTTGAAGCTGATTTTGGCATAATTGCTGACGATATCCTTGATCCACCCCTCACCGTCCAGGATACGGGACGCGGAATTGGGCGCATAGCATTCGGCGGCGATTCGCTCGTTCCAGTCATGATAGGGTCGGGCCGAATCCTGAATTTCAATGGCCTCAAGCCAGGGATTTTCCCGCGGCGGCTGATAAAAATGTCCATGAATGCAGATGAAGCGCTCCATTGTTACCTCGAGGTTCTATGTTCTAGGTTCTAGGTTCTATGTTCTATGTTCTATGAGGTTCGAGGTTCGAAGTTCGAGGTTTTACCCCTCACCCCTCACCCTTCACTCCTCCCGCAGGTAGACGGTAAAGCTCCATGGGGTCAGGGCGATGCGCACTCGTCCTTCGGTTGCCGTCAGGGTCGAATATGCCATCTCTCCCGCCCCGCCCCATTGGGTTGCAGCCGAATCGAACAGCTTCTGCCACTTGCCGTTATCAAGCTCCACCGCCACGTCCTGGGGTGTATCGCTATAGTTCCAAGCGCACAGGGCACTGCTGTTTCCCACCCGCCGCGTCAGCGCCAGTACCTGTTTCTCTTCGAAGGGTATGACCGTCATCTCTCTCCGTTCCACGCAGCCCAGGGCCGGCACCTCCCGGCGAAGGGAGAGCAGTTTTTTGTAACAGGCAAAGAGGGCGGCATGCTCTCCACCCTGCCGCACCTTCAGGTCAAGCTTTGACTGCATGAAAGTATCCGGATCCTGGGGATCGAGGGCCTCTTCAGCCCAGGCAAAGGCGGCAAATTCTTCTTTTCTCCCCTTGCGCACCGCTTCTATGAGGAAGCTGTCCCCATAGCTGACAAAGTAGTTGAAGGGCGCCTTTTCCCCGTATTCCTCCCCCATGAACAACAGGGGAAGATAAGGCGAAAGAAGCACCGTGCCCGCAGCGAGCAAAAGCTTCTGCAACGGCAGCTTGGCGGCAAGGCGGTCACCGTGAAGCCTGTTGCCCACCTGGTCGTGGTTCTGGGAGAAAGCCACGAACTGGACGGTTGGGCAATTCTTGGCCGAATTGCCATGGCGCTTTTTGCGATACCTGGAATACTCGCCACTGTAGACATAGCCTTCAGTAAAGGCCTTGACGAGATGGTCGAAGCGGCCGAAGTCCTGGTAGTAACCTTCCTTTTCCCCCGTCAGCAGGGCATGCAGGGCGTGGTGAAAGTTGTCGTTCCACTGGGCATCCACACCGTAGCCCCCTGTTTCAGGCGGATTTATCAGCCGCACATCGTTGAGGTCGCTCTCGGCAATAAGGTAAATCCGCCTCCCCAGCTGCTGCCCATGGCGGTGCACCTCGTCGGCAAGGGCTCGGAGGAAATGGGTAGCGCCAAGGTCGTAGATGCGATCGATGGCATCCAGACGCAGCGCGTCGAAGTGGTACTCATGTATCCAGTAGAGGGCATTAGCAATGAAATATTCACGAACCTGATCGCTGTGGGGGCCGTCGAAGTTTATGGCATCACCCCAGGGAGTCCGGTAGCGATCAGTGAAATAGTAGCCGTAATCGTTGAGATAATTTCCTTCCGGTCCGAAGTGGTTGTAGACAACATCGAGAATGACGGCAAGCCCCTTGCCATGACAGGCATCAACCAGCTCCCTGAGTCCCTCGGGTCCGCCATAGCTGCTCTGGGGAGCAAAGGGGTAAACGCCGTCGTAACCCCAGTTGCGGTTTCCTGGAAACTGGGCCACCGGCATGATCTCCACCGCCGTTACCCCCAGGTCCTTCAGGTAGTCCAGATGGGGAATGGCCGCGGTAAAGGTGCCGTCATCGCTGAATACCCCCACATGCAATTCGTAGATAACGTAAGCTTCAAGAGGTATCCCCTGCCATCCCTGGTCCTGCCAGGGGAATTGCCGGGGATCGACAATCATGGAAGGTCCGTGCACCCCCTGGGGCTGAAAGCGGGATACCGGATCAGGCCGCTCGGTGTGGCCGTCAAGCAGGTAAAGATAGCTGTCACCGGCAGAAACCTTTTCCACTTCGGTTGTAAAGTAGCCATCTTCACCGGCAGCGAGATCGATCGACCTCTCGGAACCAGGGGAAAAGAGGCGTAGCGCCACCTTGCCTGCTTTTGGCGCCCAGACCTTGAAATATGCCTTGTCGTTGTCCAGCAGTTCTGCGCCCAGACCTAGTTTCCATCTGTTTTCAGACATGATCGCTCCGGTCTTTAGCAACCCGTTGGACAAATCGTCGTCAATCGGCTGGTCCAAGTCGAATGCTCGGCAAGACTCCGGGATATATATTTTGAATGAGACTTGTGGATGCCGCATTACCTGTGATCGGGCTAATGTCCCGAACGGTACGTTACACTCGCGGCACTGGTGGGATAACCGGCCTGTTGCACAGGGACGCGGTCAGGGGTTTTTAAGGCGTTCCTCCATTATCTCATACTGCCTGTTCAAATCCTGCATGGCAGCTTCCACTCCTGCTTTGCCCCGCCCCCAGGTCCTTGCCGTGGCAGCCCTAAGCCTCTGCAGTTTTGCAGCCGCGATCTTCTCCTTTTCCCGGAAGATCCGCATATCTTCGTCGAACCGTACCTTCGCATCGTCCTTAAGGATCGATGACCTGGCCTTCTGTTCGTCCAAATTCTGTCTCAATGTCCTGAGCCTGAGTTCTATCTGTTTCTGATAGTCTTCTCTCTTGCCGTCTTCGCCGCCGAAGGCCATCAGGAACCCGGAAAAGGTGAAAAAGGCCAGAACGAGTGCCATCCATGTGCGTCTCATATTCTTCGCCCCTTTATTATTCTGCTAGTCAAAACTGCCGGGAATGCACAATGCTTCAGATGTGCCCGAGCAAAGCCAGAATCAGCAGTATCAACAGCACCAGCCCAAGACCACCGCTGGGGTAGTATCCCCAGGACGAGCTGTAGGGCCATAAGGGTAGAGCGCCGACCAGGAGTATGATCAGGATAATGAGCAGGATGGTTCTCATGGTTTGCTCCTTGAAAGAGAGAGAAATGCCGGGAGACAAAACAAGTGTAATTGAAGGCAGTTAAGGAACAATCAACCTTAAGGTCATTTTTTTCACGACGAATGGGTTACGAATGGGGTTAATACGGTGGGTGTAGTACATGGGGGAATGATTTAGTAGCGGACGGGCCTACTCCGTCCGCTACTAGCCCTGCTAACGAAGAATTGCGCCCTGGGTTTCTCCATGGTGGGTCTCGGCGTCGTATCGAATCTGATCCTCCTTCAGGGTTTTCAATCTTGCCTCGACAACCCGGTCAACCACATTATTCAGTTCCCTCCGGCTACTGAAGTTGCCCAATGAAGACAGCGCCCCGTTGATGTCGGCGGCAGCCTTGACGGCAATGTCCTTATGACCTATTTCGTGAATAGTGACATTCTCCATATATGAGCTCCACTGTCCTGCCAGTTGCTCGGACATGCCGGCTGCGCTGGCAAGCCGCGGATAACGGTAGACTATGTCGACCTTGGTTTTCACCGAAGCTACAGAATATCTGCCGCCGCTTTCGTTAATGTCGTAGTTGTACCTGATATTCCAGGTCGTCAGGGCCGCATAGGTATGGTTGTCATTCCACCGTGTGCCGTTTTCTTTCATCTGCTTGCGCAATTCCGTCAAGCTGGTGCCTCTGATGTCGTAGTATTCATGCTTTTCCTTCAGATCCAAAGCCACTTCCGGCCTCTTCAACTGAAAAAGGTTTTTTTCATCATACTTGGCAAGCTTTATGGTCTCCGTCCCAACCTTTTCTGCGAGCACGGGCGAAGCGCAAAACAGGGCTCCGGCAATCAAACATATGAATTGTCTGGTCACTTTCTGATCCTCCTTGTGTTGAACCGCCTTCCGTTTGAAAGCGCAGGTCCAATAGAACATGAAAGGGGCACTGCCATAAGTGCGCCTGCTCACAAAACCGCAAACTATCCAGTGAGCTCAGGCAGAGCAATTGGAATTATGGGAATTACAGTCGGTGCCTGCAGGGAAAATTTGAGGGAAAAGGTCCATGGGAGGGAAACAAGGACTCCAGGAGGCGATAAATTTGTAAAAATTAATTTTATTGCTATAGTTGCAGTAGCCTCTGGCGTAGCGCTTTCACAAGGCGACTGCTCTACCCCAGGGCTTGAAAAAGTGACTGGTCGGCTGGAAGCCGAGTCAAACGAGTCAACGGAGCAGATCGGCCCGCAGTAAATTTACAAAACCCATGATACAGCTGACAGCACAACACACCCAGACAAAGGAGGAACAGCGATGAACAATGCGAAACGTCTTATTTTTGTCACTGCAGCGCTGGTTGCCCTGTCAGGATTGGCTTTCAGCGCAGACGACAACGAAACCATGGACGAACCTGCAGTTGGTCTTGGTTCTGACGCCGGCTCGGGTGCCGGAGGAGCAACTATCTATCGGAGCTACAGCAGCAGCGGCCCTGGCGGAGAAACCATCTTCCGAAGCTACAGCAGTAGCGGACCCGGTGGAGCTACCATCTACAGAAGCTTCGAAAGTGGCGGCCCAGGCGGAGCCATTGAGTACCGGGAGGAACGCGGAACTTCCACAGGCGGAACATCCGGTTACGGAGTGGAGAGCGGCAGCGGTGCGGGAGGAGCTACTTATAAGAGCTACAGCAGCAGCGGTGCTGGTGGCTCAACCCACGGCGATTACGGCATCGATGTGGATACCCGCACTGGCGGCAGTTATCCCGGAGTCTCTCCCGACACCACCACCGGGACCGACACCAGTCAGGGTATGGGTGGTATTACCGGTGGCAGATCCGGCAGCTATAAATTCGGAGTAGAGGGTCAAGGCGCCGGCGGCACCATGGGAACGTATTCCAGTTCGACCGGCACTGGCCGTTGAGTAAAGGCTTCCGGCTTTGAGATGACATTAATCATCAGACTTGACAGGAGCCTGGGGACTCAAAAGTCCCGGGAGGTCCGAATGGATTTCGACTATACCGACCATGAATATCTGCCCCACTGCACCGATGGCTGCGGCGCCATTACCGGCTGGCTACCCAGCAGGGAAGTGGCCAAGGAAGCTGGCATGAATCACGCCAAAAGCAAGGGTCACCATTGGATGGTGAGGGAAAGAATGAAATAGTCCATGTGAGGGCTTGATCATGAGCGATAAGAGTTTTCCACCGCAGCAGCAGGAACAGCCCGGCGTTGAACAGCAAATGACGCCACGTCCCGACAGCGGCGAACTTTCATACGCTGGTAGTGGCCGGCTTAAGGGGAAAAAGGCGCTCATCACCGGCGGTGACAGCGGTATCGGCCGGGCAGTGGCCATCGCCTTCGCCAGGGAAGGGGCCGACGTGGCCTTTGCCTACCTGAAGGAAGAGCAGGACGCCATGGAGACATGGGAGATCGTCAAGCGGGAAGGTGTGGACTGTCTTTATTTCCAGGGGGACGTGGCCGATAAAGCTTTCTGTACCGGCATTGTGCAAAAGACGGCGGCCCGATTCGGCAGGATCGATATCCTGGTCAACAATGCCGCCGAGCAGCACTATGCCGAAACCATTGAAGACATCTCGGCCGAGCAGCTGGAGCGAACCTTCAGGACCAACATCTTCGCCTATTTCCATATGGCGGCGGCATCCCTGAAGCATATGGGGGAAGGGGGAAGGATCATCAACACCACCTCGGTAACCGCCTTCAAGGGAAACCCGAAATTGATCGATTACTCCTCCACCAAGGGGGCCATCGTCGCCTTTACCCGCTCCCTGGCCCTCTCCCTTGCGGAAAAAGGAATACTGGTCAATGCAGTCGCACCGGGACCGGTCTGGACCCCGCTCATCCCGGCAAGTTTCCCGCAGGAGAAGGTGGAACAGTTCGGCGAAAACGTGACACTGAAAAGGGCTGGCCAGCCGGTTGAGATTGCATACAGCTATGTCTTTCTCGCCTCCCAGGGGGGCTCCTACATGACAGGACAGGTCCTTCACCCCAACGGCGGCACCATCGTCGGAGGCTGACCTTCCAGCAGGTTGTTGAAAAACTATTGCGGGATCGCTCTGCTGCGTTGCCGCAAAATTGTTTCAGCTCAGGTACAAACTGCCGATAAGAAAAATATCATTTTAATTTTCTTCTTATCGGCAGGTCCATGCTGCAAGTTCTCATCAATAACCCGCTTCTGCTGCTGTTCGTTGTGGCAGCCATCGGTTACCCACTGGGGCAGCTGAAGGTCCACGGCAGCTGCCTTGGCGTTGCCGCCGTTCTTTTTGTCGGCCTGGCAGTAGGTTCTATCCATCCGGACCTGAAGCTGCCGGAGATCGTCTACATCTTAGGTCTCGGCCTGTTCGTTTACACCATCGGGCTGTCCAGCGGCCCGGCCTTTGTCGCTTCCCTAAGGCGGGAAGGACTGCGCAACAACCTGCTGGTTATCGGCATGCTCTTTTTTGCCTCGGGACTTGCCGTCATCGCCCACCGGCTTCTTCACCTAAAGGCCTCCCTCACCGCCGGAATGTTCGCCGGCTGCCTGACCAACACTCCTGCCCTGGCCAGTGCCCTGGAGACCATAAAACACACCGCGCCGGCACAGGCAGTGGAACTGATGCTGGCCGAACCGGTTGTCGGCTACTCCATCACCTATCCGGTTGGGGTTATCGGCGTCGTCCTTGCCATCACCATTGTCCAGCGTCTCTGGCATATCGACTACACTGCCGAAGCAAAGAGAATGCATACATTCGGCGCCAGCAGCGAGCCCCTCCTGAATTGCACCATAAGCGTCACCCATGCCCATATCTCGGCTACCATCGACCAGCTGAGCCGCGAGCAGAAGTGGGATGTGCTGTTCGGCCGCATCAAGCGCCGGAATCATGTCTTTCTGTCAACACCACAGACGGTTTTAGAACCGGGAGACATGGTGATTGCCGTGGGAACCGAGGAAGAGCTGCACAGGGTTGCCGTTTTTCTGGGCGAGCAGAGCAGCGAGCACATCGGCCTCGACCGCAGTGAATACGATTACCGCAGGATCTTCGTCTCAAACACCCATGTGGCGGGGCGCGCCATCGGGGAACTGAAGCTGCAGGAGAAGTTCGGGGCAGTGATTACCAGGGTGCGGCGCGGGGATGTGGATTTTCTCCCCCACGAGGACATGGTGCTGGAACTGGGGGACCGGGTGCGAGTTCTGACCCGGACCCGGGAGATAGGGAGGGTCACCTCCTACTTCGGCGATTCGTACCGGGCGGTGAGCGAAGTGGACATCATGACTTTCAGCCTCGGCCTAGCTCTGGGGCTGCTGCTCGGCACTATCCCGCTGCCGCTGCCGGGAGGCATCACCATCAAGCTCGGCTTTGCCGGAGGCCCGCTCATCGTCGCCCTTATTCTCGGCACCGTCGGCCGCACCGGCTCCATGGTCTGGAGCCTGCCATACGGCGCCAACATGACCCTGCGCCAGATCGGCCTGGTCTTTTTCCTGGCCGGAGTCGGCACCCGGGCCGGCTACAGCTTTTTCTCCACCTTCAGCCAAGGTGGCGGGCTGACCATCTTCGCCGCCGGCGCCGCCATCACTTGTCTCACCGCTCTTGCCACCCTCTGGGTCGGCCATCGTCTGCTTAAGATTCCCTTCAGCCTGTTGATCGGCATGGTCGCCGGCCTTCAGACCCAACCGGCCGTACTGGGCTATGCCCTGGAGCAGACCGGCAACGACCTCCCGAACATCGGCTACGCCTCGGTCTATCCGGTGGCCACCATCGGCAAGATCGTCGCTGTTCAGCTGTTGCTTGTTCTGCTGATGTGATGGTGAATAAAACCATCGATAATACGGAAAGTCTCTTCCGACCTCTCTTCCTGGGGATTGTGCCCGCAATCCCCGATAATCTCCAACCTCGCTCCGGAAATTGCCTTTTTCAGCCGTTCCCCCTGTGACACACTGACAATCCGGTCATGCCGCCCCCACAGCAATAGAACGGGCAGACGGAGTTTTCCGTAGCAGCCGATGAGCCTGTCGCTGTCGGGGGGGACGAGGGCACGGCAAGTTGCCACCAGCGCCAGTTTGGCGGCCCGGTCCCGGTAACAGGGGAGATAGCGGTCCACGTGCTCCCGGTCCACCAGTCTTTTGTCGTAGTAGGCGACTTTCAGGCCGACTTTTACCCACGCCTCCGGCGAAGGGATGGCAACGAACGCTTTGCCCGCCAGGGAAAACCGGAATACCTGCGCCACGAGCGGCAGCCGCTGAATGAATCCCGGCCCTCCAATGATGACCAGAGATTTAAGTAACACCTCCCGTCCGGCCAGGGCCTCGATGGCCGCAAAAAGTACCACCGTTCCCCCCAGCGAATGCCCGACAAGCGTCACTCCTGAAAGCCCCAATCCTTCAATGAAATTTAGCAGCCGGCGCCCATGGGCGCGAATTGAATAATCGGCCTTGGCAGGTTTGGCCGATCCGCCCGAGCCAAGGAGATCGAGGAGATAGAGTGTATATCGGTCGGGAGGGAAAAGCTGCACGAGGTCGGTCCAGGTTTCGGCGCGGGAAGCCAAACCGTGGACCAGGATCAGCTTTTGGCTGCCGTGGCCATGGACGCGGTAGCGGAGGATGGCATCTTCGGCAACGGCATATTGGCGGAGAGGTGAAGTCATCTCCTCAAGGGTAACAGAAATTCCTTGTAAGGCACCTTCATCTGCTGACAGGAAAGAAGAAGGGCTGAAGACTTCGCAACCTTCAGCCCCGTGAGAACGCATTCAGCTTACCTCAGTTGGCCTTGATGCGGTTGTCGTCGATCAGTCCCAGTGCACCCAGCATGGCCTTGAAAATCTGGGTGTTGTCGACAATGGTCGTCCCCGGATACCAGAGCCCCTGATAGGCGGAGAGCTGAGACAGCCCGGCGCCCTTACCATAGAGGGTCACCAGCTCGTTGGAATGGGAGTTGACCCCTTTGCCTGCAAAGCCATAGGTCACCTCCGTCGGATCGTAATAATAGCCGACGGAACTGTCATAGCCGGCCGGAGCGCCGCCGTCACTGATGGGGTTCTGCTTCGGCAAGCTCCCTTTGGCCAGGTCTTTCGCCAAACGCATATAACTGTTGCCATGGTCCGAGGTGACGATAAGCATGGTGTTATCCCAGGTCACATCATCCCCGGATTGATCCACGTAGGCTTCGATGGATTTAATCGCCTCGTTCAGGTCCCAGATGCCGCCGATCATGGAAGCATAATCGTTGGCATGGTTGGACCAGTCGATGTCCCCCTGCTCCACCATGAGAAAAAAGCCGTTCCGATTCTTGCCGAGCACTTTAAGTGCTGCCTTGGCAGCATCGGCAAGGGTGGGATTTTCAATGGAACCACGGGTAATCTGCGAAGTACCGTCATTACTTGGTTTATGGTATTCGAAACTCCCTCCCGCGCCCCCGAAGAGTCCGAACAACTTCTTGTTTCCTGCCGCCGCAGCATCTGCCGCGCCGGACAGGGCTGTTCCGCCGTCAACACCCGCCTTACGCTCGATGAAAGTGTATTCGGTCGAACCTTTCAGCGCGGCATAATCGGCAGCATCAACATACTGGTAAGCAGCGGGTCCGGTAATCCCTGCCGGATCATTGAAGTTGGGGTTGCCGCCCCCAATGACCACCTCCGGACGGGACACGGTGATGATCTCCTGGGCTATGGCCTGGTAGTTGTTGCGGTTGGTGTTATGGCTGACAAAAGCGGCCGGAGTGGCGTGGGAAAAGGGTACCGTGCTGACGACGCCGATGGATGCCTTCTTCTGGTTGCGATACATTTCGGCGATGCTGGCAAGTCGGCCGTTGGCCGGATCGCCGCTACGCCAGGCGATGTTGCCGTCATCGGTTTTGAACCCGGTCGCCAGTGCCGTGCCTGCCGACGCCGAGTCTGTTGCGGGATATTTGGCAGTGCCGGTACTGCTGTCCTTTATTTTGGTGCCGAAATACCCGGTCTGACCAGTGGTATCCTGGCGATAGGGCAGTTTTCCCCCTTTTGCAGGATTATAGCCGAGGGCGGGGTCGAAGGTTGCAAGATTGTCCAGATTGACGGTAGCGTCGCTGTAGCGCCTGCTGCTGAAACCGTTGCTGGAATAAGCCGCAAAGGCATAGCGGTTGTAGGTGGTCACGTCCCAAGTGGAAGCTGCCCCCTTGTAGTTGTACTTCTGGTGCTGCAAAGCCCCCTCGGGCGCGCCATAAAGGTAATTGCCTGCAGCCCGTTCGTGCTCCAGCTGCATGCCGTCTGCGACAACCAGGATGACGTTTTTCGCCCCGCCGATCGTGTCCGTCGTTCCGCATCCGGCCAAGGACAGTATCAATTGGACCGTGACAACCAGGGAGATGATACTTCTTCTTTTGCGCAAAATTTCCAGCATTTCCGTTCCTCCTGTATGAAAGTTAATACCTTTTTCTAACAAATCAAGATTGAGGTGGCGTGGCAACAAGGTAACAATTTAATACAAGATTTATTTTCCAATCAACGTGGAAAGATCACCGATTGTACGTTGTTCAAAGCCTGCCACGCGCCTCTTTCGTTGTCTTTAGCCAATTTGTCTGATAATTTGGTCCCACAGCAAGAACAGTGCAGAGGGGTATATAAAGGGAGATCAGGGCATGATTGACCAGATTTTGAAGGGATTCCCCATTGTCGTGGAGTTTCCCGTCGCCTGGGGCGAGATGGACTCCCAGAAACATGTAAATAATGTCGTCTATTTCCGCTACATGGAAAATGCACGCATCGCTTATTACGACAGGATCGGTGCCTGGCAGATGATGGAAGAAACAGGTATCGGCACGGTCCTCGCCTCAACCGATTGCCGCTACCGGATCCCGCTTACCTATCCGGATACCCTTTCAGTGGGAGCGAAAATCGTCAGCATCGAGGCGGATCGCTTCACCATGGAATATCGTGTGGTAAGCCACCGGTTGGGCAAATTGGCAGCTGAGGGGAAGGGTGTGCTGGTTGCTTACGATTTCCGGGAGGACAGGAAGACTGTTTTACCTGAAGCCTTGGTACGGAATATGGAGGCACTGGAAGCCACTGACGGAGAGAATTAAACTGATCATCGCAGTTGATGTGAAATATTCGGAGAAGGTTGCCACCGTTGCCGGGGGCAATGGGGCAGACCTTGAAAAATCAGGTCTGCCGCCTACCAGCTGATTTCACCACCTTTACAACTCAAAGCTCGCCATTGCAGCTCAGGCCATTTCCAGGTCCAAAACTACGCCATCATTTCTTAGTGTCAGCCTCATTCTCACGGGGGATCATCTGCCCTGGCCAAGAAACTCCAGGAGTGCCCGGTTCACTGCCTCGGCATGGGTCCAGTTGAGACCATGAGGCCCCCCTGCCACCTTCACCAGTCGGCTCCCCCTGACGAACTGGGAAATTCGTTCCCCTGTCGCTGCCAGAGGAAGCGTCCGGTCGGCGTCGCCGTGAATGACCAGCGTCGGTATGTCGATGCGCTTGAGATCCTCCCTGAAGTCCGTCAGCCATGCCGAGACACAATCCAGTGTGCCTTGGGGGGATGCCTGGGCTGCGATATTCCAACTGAGCCGGACCGCCTCGTCGCTGATCCTTTCCCCTCTGAGCTCATCCAGATTGTAGAACTTTTCCAGGAAGCCGGAAAGTAAGGCAGGGCGATCGGCAACTATGGCCTGTTTGATGCCGTCAAAGACTTGGCCATCCACCCCTTCCGGGTTGTCAGCGGTCTTGAGCAGAAATGGCGTTATGGCTGCCATGAAGACCGCCTTGCTGACCCGCTCTGAGCGGTGAACACCGAGATAGCGTGCCACCTCGCCACCTCCCATGGAAAATCCCACCAATATTGCATCTCGGAGGTCGAGCTTGCTCATGAGCTTGTGCAGATCCTCGGCAAGGGTATTATAGTCATAGCCGGAAAGAGGCTTGCTTGAGTTGCCGAACCCGCGGCGGTCATAGGTGATGACCCGGTAACCGGCATCGATCAGGGCCGGCACCTGCTTCTCCCATGAAGCGCCGCTCAGCGGCCAGCCGTGGATCAGAACCACTGGTTTGCCCGCACCGTGATCCTCATAGTAGAGGTCGATGTTGCAGGAGTTCTCTTTACCCACATTGATGTAGTTCATAAGGCCTCCTTGCTGGCTATCAGACAGAAAAATGAAAGACGTCGATGGGTGAAGCATCAGCCTCCCGAATGGGAAAAAGTCACACTCTTCTATAAAGGGTAGAACTTTTTGCCGGTGGTGCAAGGATGTGCACAGACCATATTCCTATGGCAAGCCCGTGTCAGCGATGATCTTTTTCAATTTTCGGGCATCTGCACGTTCCATGGGCTTGCCGGTGATGCTGCTTTTGGGGATGCGGTGGATGTCCTCGGAAGGATAGACGGTGCACTCAATCACCACCCCGTCCTCCTCCAGGTAGATATGTGGATACTCGAAAAATTCTCCGCCGTGGCGGATGGTGACCAGTTCCTCCTCGAAAGAAATTCTCTTACTCAGAAGAAACGCCTCCACCTGTTCGGTGGAGTCGGCAAAGAGATGGAGGTCGATATCGCTGCGCTCGGTGACTGCACCGCTCAGGACCGAGCCGACCAGATAGGGGTGAAACTGTTCCAGAAGTTCCATGTACCTTAAGGCCATGAGGCGAAAATGCATCAGCCGCGCCGGCAGCACTTTTTCATCGTGGATGTTGATGAGGCGTTGCACCTCGGCATGGATCTGCCAATTGGCAGGGAGATGAGAACCAAGGGAGAGTGCTTTTTCCGGGCCGAAGCGCCGGGCGGCCTTACGCTTGGCATCAAGGTATTCCTTGACCCCCTCCTCGAACATGAGGCGTGCCGCTTCTTTCGCGATGAGCTGACGAATTCTGTCCACCTTGGCCATGGAGAAATTATAGCAAAAAAGCCCGGGAGAGTAAGTTCCCCGGGCTTTCGAAAAGAAGCTGACAGCAGCGACCTATTCTTTTATCTCTTCCTGTATCGGCTCTTGAGCCCCTTCCGGCGCGGGCTGTCCCTCCGGCGCTTCCGGTTGTACCGGTGGCATAGCAACAGGGTTCAATGACTCTCCACCATGCTGGAGACAGTATTCAGTGGGCTGGGTGCCCGGAATATAGAGTTCATCACGCTTATCGGGGCAATCGGGTGCCGCCAGGTAACCGGTCGCGGGATCGATGGCGACGGAAACGACCATCTCCGGTTTCTGGAAGTCGGCAACCGGTCTCGACGTCACCGCCTGCCGCATGAAACGCTCCCAGATGGGGGCAGCCACCGTGCCGCCGGTAAAGCCTTTGCCCCCCGGTTTTGGTTTGTCGTAGCCGAGCCAGACCCCGGTTATGATCCCGGGAGTATAACCGACAAACCAGGCATCCCGATAGTCGTCGGTGGTACCGGTCTTGCCGGCGGCTGGGTACAGCTGGGTGAACTTTTTGAGTCCCTTGGCCGTACCGTAGGTCATGACATCCTTCAGCATCTGGGTGGAGATATAGGCAGTGGCCGGAGAAAGAACCGGGGTGATGACGGGAGGATTCTCAGTCCAGGTGCGGCGATTGCGATCATAAATGCGGATAATTGTTCTCGGCTCGGGGCGCAGGCCGCCGGTGGCAAACGGACTGTAGGCGCGGACCAGCTCATTCAGTGTCACCTCGTCACTGCCCAGCGCCAGGGAAAGGCCGTTTTCCGCCCTCATCGGCAGGCCAACCTTGCCGGCAAAATCGACAAAATACGGGACGCCGACCGTATCCAGCAGCTTTACGGTAATGACGTTGTTGGAATAGGCCAGGGCCTGTCGCAGGCTCAGCTCCCCATACTGCTCCCGCCCATAATTGAGGGGTTTCCACACCTCGTTGTTGCCACGGTTGTAGGCAACCGGGGTATCGCTCCAGATGCTGCTGGTTGCAATTCCCTTTTCCAGGGCAGCAGCATAGATCAGGGGCTTAATCGTCGAGCCTGGCTGCCGTTTGGCGAAGAAGGCGCGATTATAGGGGCTCTGTTTGTAATCGGTGCCGCCAACTGCGGCAAGTACATCGCCGGTGTTGGTATCCAGACACAACAGTGCTCCCTCCATCTGTGGCGAGATGCGCTTCACTCCATCATGCAGGGTTTTTTCCGCCAGCTTCTGCAGCTCCAGGTCCATGGCCGCCGTCACTTCAAGCCCCCCCTGCTCGATAACCTGCGGTCCGAACTGCTCGATAAGTTTCCCCTTGATATGGGCCAGGTAATAGGGTGCCTGACCCGCTCTGGTCACTGCAACACGCTGGGCCTTCAGCTTCTGCTGCTGCCGCGTAGTGATCATGTTCAAATCAGCCATGCGCTTGAGGACTACCGCTTTCCGCCTGGACACCTCTTCCGCTTTTCCCAGAGGATTGTAGCGCCCCGGGTTTTTCGGCACCCCGGCCAACAAAGAGCATTCAGCCTCGGTCAGCTCCTGGGGGCTTTTATCGAAATAAATCCTTGCAGCCTGGGCAATGCCCCAGGCCCCGTTGCCGTAATAGATTTCGTTGAAGTACATTTCCAGGATCTGCTTCTTGGTGTACTTCTTTTCAAAATCCATCGCCATCACCCCTTCCTTCAGCTTGCGGTCAATGGATTTCTCGCTGCTGAGGAACTTGTTCTTGATCAGCTGCTGGGTGATGGTCGACCCCCCCTCGGCCATTCTGCCCTTGACCACATCCTTTACCAATGCCCGGGCAATGCCCCGCACATCGATGCCGTTATGCTCGTAAAAACGTGAGTCTTCTACAGCGATAACCGCCTTCTGCAGGAACGCCGGGATGCGATCGATGGAGACCCAGTATCTTTTCTCCGGCAGCAGTCTGCCGACGAACTGCCCCTTGCTGTCAAAGACCTTGATGGAGGAATATGAGGGAGGCAGGTGGGGATAGGCGGCAAAGCCCTCCTGGGCCAGGGCCGAGGGAACGATGCACGCAGCCATGCTGATAACCAGCAAGCCGAAAAGGGTCACTTTCCTGCAAAAACGGAAATTCAAAATCTGCTCCTTGATAACATTTGTGCCGATTGTCTGCTGATCGATGACATGAAGCGTTATAGTTCACCATTTCTTGCTTCAAGAATCAAATTATTAATTTTTAAACGAGGAAAACAACATTGAAAAAACTGGTTCTGGTGGGATTACGAAATCAGATAATATTCCGCCCGGCCAGCAGGCGCTCCAGGTAGCGGGACTTCATCTGACTGCAAGCCATTAGCTGTTTGACGCCGGGCAGGCGCAGGATCACACCTAGGATTGCCGCCATCAGCCGATGGCTGAACAGGGCTTGGGTATCGAAAATCAGCTGCTGCAGCTTGCCCCGCTCTATTGCCATGAGCACGATGCGGTGAGCTGTGTTGACAGGGGTCACCACCCGCCTCGGCCGCGGCACTAGTTTTATGGCCGTGGCTGAACAGGAACGGACGCAGATACCGCAGCCGAGGCATATATCCCCATTGACCACTCCGCTGGTCCGCGGCACCCCATCCACTTCGTGTTTCGAGACCACGGATATGGCCCCGATCGGGCAGATATCGGCGCACCTGCCGCAACCACTGCATGAATGGGCATCGACCACCGGCAGAAAATTCGTAGTGCACAGGGGGTGGCTGACAGCAAGACGGCGGACGGCAATCAGCCCTTCGCAGCAACAGCTGCAGCAGTTGCAGATGAAATTCACCCCCTGCTGAACATTGTCGGCACATTGCAAAAGGTTGAGAGACCATGCTTCCTGCAGGAGGTCAAGCCCCTCGGCAACATCGATCCTCCGGGCAGTGCCGTGGCGGATCAAGGACTCGGCCGCATCGTTCAAGGTTATGCAGTTGCCCAGGGGCGCCCTACAGGCTCGCCCCAAATGTCCCATCTTGTGCCGACAGTAGCAAAGGCCTACGGCAAGGTGGCTGGCGGTGCTGATGATTTCGCTGGCCCGCTCATAATCGAGGACAACGGCAGCGTTGTTGTCTGCAAGAGAAGGCTCGCTGACCAGCACCCGGCCGAGCTGGGTCTCGCCACCGGCAAACAGGTCGCGGACAAATGCGTCCTCGACGTTTATGTACTGGTATAAAAGCCGGCTCAGAGCCTGCTGATCAAGGTCGGAACGGACCCGCATCAGGGAAAACTCGAAAAATCCGGCCATTGGTGGAGGCAGCACATAATATACCGTGCCTTCCTTTTCCACATCAAGCAGCATCGCCCGTTCAGCGAGCGTATCCAGTACCAGCCGGGCATTCACCTCTGTCACCTTCCACAGGCGAGCTGCTTTTGCCGCAGTAAATGGCCTGAGGGGCAGCAGGGCCACCAGCGCTGCCTCTTCTTCGTTAAAAAGCAGGGAAAGTATCCGGTAAAGCAAATCCGAAGGGAGGGCGCCTTGGGGAAACCGGTTGATACGGGAGGCTAGCGCCGGGTAGACGCCCTTTGTCTGATGATGGGACACTAATTTCTGATCTCCGACTCGCGAGCCTTGGTGTAAAGCATGCGTATCAGTTCGTACTCAAAGGGGGAACCCGACTCAAAATATCTGAATTTTATCTTGTGGCGCATGTCCACCAGATACATGGTGTCGAAGGCCAAGCCGAGCGCTTTGTTGTGCTCGAAATCGAACGGGTCGATGAAGAAAAAGCCTCCTATGTCTGCAGAAAGACCGATAGTATCACGCAGGTTCGAAGGCCCCATAAAGGGCAAAACCACGAACGGCCCTGGTCCGGCTCCGTAATAACCGAGGGTTTGGCCAAAATCTTCCCTTTGTCGGTCGATCTGCCACTGGGTTGCCGGATCGAACATGCCTCCGATGCCCAGAGTGGTGTTGATGACAATACGGCCGACAGTTTTGGCGGTGCATTTGGGTTTAAGCTGTAGGATGCAGTTGGCCAGAGTGCTCAGTTCAGAGACATTGTTGAAGAAATTGCTGACCCGGTCCTGGAGGAATACCGGCGTTACAAACTCGTAAAAATTGACCACCGGCAAAAAGACATAGTTATCAGCGTAGTAGTTGAAGCGGTAGACTCCCCGGTTGAACCGTTCCACAGGGTCGTAGATATCCAGCGGGTCGTCCTGGCGCTCGGTCTCGATGAATTCATCCAGGGTGTGGCGCGCCGGTATTTCTGCTTCCAGCCGTGGCGCGGCACAGCCGCAGACAACGGCCATGAGCACAATTGCCAGAAGGATTCTTCCAATTGTAGCCAGGGCTCTCCCGGTCATTGGTCTTCTCTCCCCGCACCGAAAAAAGCCAACATGTCTTCCACATTCTCCTTGTAATCGATGTTGCCCAGGTGCCCTCCCCGAGGGTAAATCTTGGCCCTGTTGCCGAATACACCCACCAGATATTCCAAATCTTCATGAGCAAGGATCATGTCGTCGGCATTGACCATAACTCCTATCTTGTCAGTGTTTCGCAGATAATGCTCAAGGCTCTTCAAACTGACCTCCGCAATAAGAGCTTCTTTGGTCAGTCCCGGCATGCGCGCCTTGAAAAAAGGAAAGAAGAATTCATCAAAGAACTGGTCGAAGCTCAGGCGCAATGCAACTTTCAGATATTCGGTGGTGGGGTCGTTGGGTGTCAAAATGCGGTTCTTCGGCACCAGGTATCCCTGGTTGTTGATGATATCAGCGGTCAGCATCATGTTGGCGGATACCAGGCGGAAGGACAGTCCAATCAGGGCAGCCATCTCCCGGTCGTCCGGCTTTTCCTCTTCGAACACCTGGTACAGCACATCATTGTTGAAGTCCAGCGATTCCATTCCCCGGTAGAGCCCGGCAAACTTGGTCATTACCTGGTCGACGAAGGGATTGAGGCCGGCGATGCCGCCGGGGATGTTATCGAGGAGCATCCGGTCGAGAAGCAGGATTGAGGCATGGAGATTGACGGGGGGATTGATCATCAAGACCTTTTTGAAGTTGAAGCCCTTCACCTCCTCATCCAATCTGGCGACAAAGGCTGCATCCGCCGCCCCCAGACTGTAGCCGGTGAGATAAAATTCCGTAACCTGCGCCTCCCCGTCCAGGTCCTGCCAGACCTTGGTCATGGCCCGGTAAAGGTCGCGGGCATCATCGGGTACATAGCCCGGCACGCCGGTCGTGGAGGCGGTAACCATGAAATTGGGATGGGTGGGGGAGGAGAGGCAGACCACATGAAAGCCGGCTTTGTAAAAGGCTCGCTGCAAAATATTGGTCGTGGGAGAGTTGTAGCTGGATCCGGCAGCAGCAATGACAAAGATCAGAGGAGCCTTTCTGTCCTGCAGCGTCACCGAATATTTCATCCTGTTCTGGAACCAGAAGATGGAGGGAACCTTCCGCCCCTCGGCAATACTCAGTTCCTTGTGCTCTTCAGGAATGGCCAATTTCAGATCGGCCTTGTAGGAGGTAGGAGTGCCGGCGATGGTGGCGATGTACGGATTGGCAACCGGATAATCATAGGCAGAGGTATTTACCGGAGAAGCCAGGAGGAGAACTGCCGCTAACAGAATGTGAAACCGCCGCATCAATTTCCCTCCAGCTGAATTAAATTGATATAATTAAAGATACAATACCCTGTAACCATGTCAATTAATTGCAGCTGCAGGAAAGAAGCGAGGGGGAGAATATTTCGCTTTTAACGCTTTTGCATTGCATCTGCCAGAGCCCGGTGGACTATTGCGCCCCCCCTGGTATTTACAGCCCCGGCCAGGGCAGGGTCTCTCTCCAAAGCCCCATCGATACCGAGTTTTGCCAGTTTTCTGATGTACGGAAGGGTGGCGTTGGTCAGGGCGAGGGTCGAGGTCCGGGGATAGGCGCCCGGCATGTTGGCCACTGTGTAATGCACCACTCCTTCTTCCAGATAAATAGGATTGTCATGGGTAGTGGGGCGGCTTGTTTCTGCGCAGCCTCCCTGGTCGATAGAAACATCCACCAGCACTGAGCCCCGTTTCATGGTCCGTAGCATTTCCCGCGAAATAAGAAGGGGCGTTCTTCCTCCAGGCACCAGCACCGCTCCAATCACCAAGTCCGCAGCAGCTATCTCATCATGAAGAATCTGCCCATTGAGCACCAGCGTTTTCAGCCTTCCGGAATAAATTTCCTCAAGCACCTGCAACCTATCCACACTTCTGTTGAGGACGGTGGTGTCCATGCCGAGGCCGGTGCAGATTCGTGCTGCATTGGTGCCGACTACCCCGGCGCCCAATATCAGAGCACGAGCCCCTTTCACCCCCGGCACACCGCAAGGCAGGATGCCTGCTCCGCCATCCTGCTTATGCAGGTAGAATGCCCCCATCAGCGGGGCCATCCTTCCCGCCACCTCGCTCATGGGGGTCAAAAGGGGAAGTGCCCCGTCTCTCTCCAGGGTCTCGTATCCAATGGCGGTGATTTTACACTCCAGGAGAAATTCCAGCAGGGGAGCGTTGGGGGCCAAGTGCAGATAGGTGAAAAGAGCCTGTCCCTCCCTGAAGAACTTGAATTCTTCGGTCAATGGCTCCTTTACTTTGGCAATTAGTTCGCTGCGGCCAAAAAGATCCTCTCTGCCGCATACTTCTGCCCCTGCCTGAAGATACATAGTGTCGTCAAAGCCGCTTCCTGTGCCGGCACCGATTTCTACCAGCACAACGTGCCCATCCCGCACAAGATCAGCTGCACCCGCCGGAGTGAGGCTCACCCGGTATTCGTGCTGTTTGATCTCCCCTGGTATGCCGATTATCATATCGCCCCCCCATTCCACATTATCCGCACATTTTATCCCACAAGCGCCATTTGACAACCGCTTTCGGAGCGGCACAACCCAAAGCTGCCCCGTTCTGCCGCCGAAGCTTCATTTGACTTAGGTGCAGGCAAGAGTAAAATTAAATTAGTTTAAATTAATATCGCAAGGAGACCCCCAATGGCCATGGGCCGATTGATAAAGGCAAGCCTGCTGCTCCTTATTGTCTCCGGCTGCGCAACAAACAAGTCGGTTACCGATCAGATCCAACCACTCTCCCACCGGGTCATCCAGCTGGAGCAAAAGGTGTCGGCCCTTGAGAAGCAGTTGAGCGACCAGGACCAGAAAGTTACCATTTCCTTACAAAACAGCGAATCCGCCAGGAATAGCGCTGAAACAGTCAAAACGTCGCTGATCAATACTGAAAAAGGCTCGCAGAACTCTGCTGCCCGGGCAGAAGCTGCAGCCGCAACCTCCGAGTCGGCCGCTGCCCGAGCGGAAAGTTCGGCGGCAAAGGCCGAAGAAGCTGGCAATCGTGCCGTCAAAGCATTTGAGCTTCAACAGCGCAAATAACGGGACCGGTCCCAACGGGAACAAGGTCGAAATGACGGGAGATCACATGCCGGATGTCCCGTTGTTTTTTTCTGCACCAGCAAGCATGAATCTGGCTAAAAATAAGATGATTATGATGGTAGCCGTCATCTTGGCCCTGCTCTGCAGGCCTGCATCGGCAAAAGTCTTTTTGCATAACGGCGACTGCATCGGCATGGTCAATTTTTATCGTGTCATGCCGGGTGAGTCCCTTATTGAAATCGCGCGCAAATTTGATCTTGGCTTCAACGAAATAGCAGATGCCAATCCTTTGCTTGATCCTTTTGTTCCTCCCTCCGGCACGGATATCCAGCTGCCTTCGGCCTGGATCATACCGCAGCTGCCGGTTCAGGAGGGTATCGTCATTAATCTTGCGGAAATGAGGCTTTATTTTTTTGCTCCCGGAGATAGGAAGAGAATTTTGACTTTTCCGGTCAGTATCGGAGAAGCTGGCAAAGAGACACCACTTGGGTCATTTTCCGTAATTGAAAAGCTTGCCAATCCGGTCTGGCATGTCCCGCCATCAATCCTGCAGGAAAGACCGGAACTGCGGAAAACAGTGGCGGCCGGACCAGACAACCCCTTGGGGAGCCGCGCTTTGCGCCTGTCCATCAAGGATGTACTGATTCACGGCACCAACAGGCCCTGGGGACAAGGAAGAAGGGTGAGTCACGGCTGTCTCAGACTTTACCCGGAAGACATTCTGCAGCTGTATGAAGCAGTGCCGGTCGGAATGAAGGTGACCATCGTCAGGCAGGCGGTGAAAATCGGCATCAGGGGTAGTAGAATATTGGCTGAGATTCACCGATCCGACGGCACCGACTACCTTGCGGAGGCACTGGCTTTGCTCAAAGGACAGGACATTCTCGAACAGGTAGACCTGCTGAAATTAAAGGTGGCAATTTATCAAAAAAGGGGAGTACCCATAGATATATCCCGATAGCCAAGTGTGGGAAGTGGCAGGGCGTTAGCAGTCAAACTCTTTTGGAGGCAGCTCATGCTAAAATGCAGAATGGCCGTTATCCGCAGAGTAACCCTTTTGGTTCTGACCATCCTCGTACTCAGCACCTCCCAGGGAGGCTGCGAGAGCAAGAAAAAGCCGGAAGTGAACAGCTCATTCCGGTCCTTTGCCGATATTGCGGAAAAGGTGAAACCAGCGGTGGTCAATATCAGTACCACTTCGACGGTAAAGGTGCCGGCCAACCCCCTTGAGCAATTCCTGGGGCCCAATGACGACAGTCCACTCAGCGAGTTTTTCAAGCGCAATTTCGGTGAGAACGGTGAGCGGGAAATGAAGCAGCAGAGTCTCGGCTCCGGCTCCATCATCAACAAGGACGGACTCATCCTCACCACCAACCACGTGGTGGACAATGCCGAGGAAATAAAGGTCAAGCTGTCGGATGGCCGTGAGTTCAAGGCAAAGGTCATCGGCAGGGACGCTAAAACCGATCTTGCCCTGATCAAGATCGCCTCCCCCTTTGAAAACCTGCCGGTGCTCTCCCTGGGAGATTCCGACCGGATGAGGGTCGGCGATTGGGTCATCGCCGTCGGTAACCCCTTCGGCCTGGAAGAGACCGTGACCCATGGCATAATCAGCGGCACGGCCAGGGTCATCGGTTCCGGACCCTATGACAACTTTCTCCAGACCGATGCCCCCATTAATCCCGGCAACAGCGGCGGACCGCTGGTCAACGTGACCGGGGAAGTCATCGGTATCAACACCATTATCGTCTCAGGAGGCCAGGGGCTTGGTTTCGCGGTGCCTTCAACACTGGCGTCATCGGTTGTCGACCAGTTGAAGGAAAAAGGGAAGGTTGTCCGCGGCTGGATGGGAGTCAGCATCCAGAATGTCAGCCCACCCATTGCGAAAGCTTTCGGCCTCAAAGAGCCGAAGGGTGCACTCATTGCCGACGTCATTGCCGGCGGTCCTGCAGACAAGGGGGGGATGAAGAGTGGCGACATAATCACCTCCTTTGACGGCAAGGAAATTAAAACTGCCAACGATTTATCGCGCGTTGTTGCGGGGACCGCTGTCGGCAAGGAGATCAAGGGCACGGCCATTCGCGACGGCAAAGAGATCCCCTTCACCATGAAGGTGGAGGAACTGACCGAAGAACGGACTGCGTCAAAGGCGCTACCGCCGCTTCACGGTTTCGGCATGAAACTGGAGGATATGACACCGAAACTGAGAGAACAGCTGAAAAGCGAGGAGAAGACAGGTGTAGTGGTAGTGGATGTGGAGCCGGGGAGTTTTGCTGATGATGCCGGAATAAAGCCTGGTGATGTGGTGAGGGAAATAAATCGCAAGCCGGTGAAGAATCTGGCGGAATATCGTGCAGAAGCTGAAAAGATCAAGAAGGGTGAGCCGATTCTGCTGCTGCTCAAGAGAGGCAAGCAGACCTTCTACATCAGCATCGAAAAATCATAAACGAGAGACAGCCGCAAAAGCTTGATCTGTAAGTCAATCGGCATGCTCATTGTGGGAGGCCCGCGGCAGCGACCAGTTGTAACGGATGGCGAGAAGGCGCAGCACTATGACCGCCAGAGCTGCAATCAGCGAGGCATAGTTCCCCGGCAGTGGAGTGAAGTGCAGCAGGTAGAGAAGTGCGGCGCCGGCCAGACAGGCCGAGGCATAAACCTCCCTTTGCAGCACCAATGGCACGTGGGTGGAGAGCATGTCGCGGACCATGCCCCCTGCAGTAGCTGTCATGACTCCCATCATGATGGAACCGAAAAATCCAATGTGGAAGGCAATGGCTTTACTGGTACCGATGACGACGAAGGTCCCGAGCCCGACCGCATCGCAGTAGAGCAGCGGATGATGAAAACGATCAATGTTTCGATGAAAGAGAAATACTGCAACAGACACACACAGGGATAAATAAAGGTAGGTTTCATCCTTGAAGATGAAGGGGGGCGTGTCTCCCAGGAGCAGATCCCGGATAGTGCCGCCACCGGTGGCAGTAACCAGACCGAGCACTAGCACGCCGAAAAGATCCATATTGCGGCGCACTCCGGCCAGCGCGCCTGATGCGGCAAAGGCAGCGGTACCCAGGAGATCGAGAGTGTAAAGTAGGTTCATGCCCCGGCTCCTTCCGAGATTTATCAATGGGCAACACGGCAAGGTGCTAAAGTTGCTAAAAGAAAAGGGCCGGCATTTTTGCCGACCCTTTATTATGGCGCGCTCGGAGAGATTCGAACTCCCGACCCCAAGATTCGTAGTCTTGTGCTCTATCCAGCTGAGCTACGAGCGCATGTCCTAACCTGCCGGGACAAAGTCCTGCAGGGTAAAGCCGTATCGGGGATGTTGAAATGCATGGGTTGTGGGATAAAGAGTAAACAGCCATCCCTTGAAAATTTCCTTGCCGTTTTCAATCACCCTAACCTGCGCTGCAGGATTTTTCGGCTCGTTTGACTGGGATGTAAGGGTGGTTCCCTCCATGACGAACTGGGGAAGGAAGTTATCCACCTTCAAGGTCAGGTTTCCTCCCGGCAGGGTTACCTCGGCACCGATATTCACCGTGTAGATGGTGTCCTTTTTAGTTGTCTTATCGGTTACGGCAATCTTCACCGCTTTCCACTTGCCTTTGACATTATCCGGCACCACAACTGTGGTCTGCTTTTTAGTCACCTGACCTTGCGGCGCTGCCGTCTCGCTGGGCTTTTTTTCCTCTTTTTTGGAGCAGCCCCCCAAAGCAACCATCGCCACCAGGGTCAAAATTAAAGATTTCAGCACTGTCTTCACACAACCTCCAAACCTAAAAGCAACTCCATTGACAATAAGTGGCGGAGAGAGAGGGATTCGAACCCTCGATACCGGTTTCCCAGTATACTCGCTTAGCAGGCGAGCGCCTTCGACCTACTCGGCCATCTCTCCTCAAATCAGTTCTACGTTCGATGTTCTAGGTTCTATGTTTATCGGAACTTAGAACTTAGAACAGTCTTTATGGCGGAGGAAGTAGGATTCGAACCCACGGAACTTTCGTTCAACGGTTTTCAAGACCGCCGCCTTCAACCACTCGGCCATTCCTCCGGAAAGCTAACCAATCTTTTCGGCACCACCCATATATGGCCTTAACGCCTCAGGAATTACAACAGAACCATCCTGCTGCTGGTAATTCTCCAAAATGGCCACAACTGTTCTTCCCACTGCCAGCCCGGAGCCATTAAGGGTGTGGACAAATTCAGGCTTGGCCTTTTCATCCTCACGGAAGCGTATGGAGGCGCGTCGAGCCTGGAAATCCTCGAAATTGCTACAGGAAGAGATTTCACGGTAGCAGTCCTGCCCTGGCAGCCATACTTCAATATCAAAGGTCCGGGCTGCGGAGAAGCCGATATCGCCAGTGCAAAGCTCAACCACCCGATAGGGGAGCTTCAACAGCCGCAACACCTCTTCAGCATTGTCCAGAAGTTTATCCAATTCAGCGTAGGAATGGCCAGGGTGAACGAACTTGACCAACTCTACCTTGTTGAACTGGTGTTGGCGGATCAGGCCCCTGGTGTCCTTGCCGTATGATCCGGCTTCCTTGCGGAAACATGGCGTATAAGCCGTGTAGCAGAGCGGCAGCTCCGATCCTTTGAGAATCTCACCGCGGTGAATATTGGTTACCGGCACCTCTGCTGTCGGGATCAGAAAATAATCAACCTCTCCCAAATGAAAGAGGTCATCTTCGAATTTCGGCAACTGACCGGTACCGGTCATGCTTTCCCTGTTTACCATAAAGGGCGGGAGCATTTCAAGATAATTGTGGCGCCCCGTGTGGAGATCGAGCATGAAATTGACAAGAGCCCGTTCCAGGCGAGCGCCAAGTCCCTTGTAAAGGGTAAAGCGTGCTCCGGTCAGCTTGGCGCCTCGCTCGAAATCCAGAATATCAAGATCCTCGCCAATTTCCCAGTGGGGCTTTGGAGTGAAGTCCAGGTGAGGCTTTTCGCCCCAGACTCTGATTTCCACGTTGTCCGCTTCGGAAGCGCCCACAGGAGTTGCCGAAGAAGGAATATTGGGCACCGTCAGCAGGAAATACTCCAGCGCCTCTTCTACGCCCTTCAACTCTTCATCCAGACCTTTGACCCGCTGGGACACCTCACGCATTTCTGCGATGCGGTCCTGTGCCTGGCTTTTGTCCTTGACCCGGCTTATCTCTTCTGAAACCTTGTTACGTAAGGCTTTGAGGGTTTCAGTCTGCTGGAGTAGTTCACGTCTTTGGGAATCAAGCTGCCGGAACCGCTCCAGGTCAATACCTGTACCGCGTGTTTTCAGGCGCGTTTCCACCAACTCCAGGTTTTCACGAATATATCTCACGTCCAGCATGAAAAAGGCCTTTACAATCGGATAAACGAAGCTATATTTTTTAGCATTTGACCGAAAAATAGTCAATACTTTAATAGAAAAAATCCATTAACGAGAAAAGCCCGCCATGCATTCCCGACTGCTGTTGGTTTTACTGGTCCTTACCCTGAGCATGCCTACCCTTGCCATCGCCGGCCAAGTGGTCATCAACGCCGTTGGCGACATCATGCTCGCCGGCAAGGGAGGCGCGGCGCTGGAACGTATGGGCTACGACTATCCGTTTGCCGCTACTGTTGCAGCTCTGAAAGCTGGGGATCTCGCCATGGGCAATCTGGAAACGCCAATTACCAGCGGCGGCTTGGAATTCAAAGACAAAAGTTACCGGTTCAAAGCCGTTCCCCAAGCTGCTGCAGCATTAAAAAGGGCTGGCTTCAGGGTGCTGACCATGGCAAACAATCACATGCTCGACTACGGCACCGACGGCTTGTTGGATACCATCTATCACCTGGATAAACAGGGAATTAAACACAGCGGAGCCGGTAAATCCCTGACCGAGGCCCGTCGGGAGGCAATTATCGACTGCAACGGTAATAGAATTGCATTCCTTTCCTATTCCCTCACTTACCCTGCAGAATTTTTCGCCACCGGCATGCGCGCCGGGACAGCACCCGGCTATCCTTCCTACTATGAAAAGGATATCTCCAGAATCAGAGCCAATGCTGATTACGTGATCGTTTCGTTTCATTGGGGAAAGGAAGGGGCCGCCACGCCGAAAAGATATCAGGTTTCAACAGCCCGTAGGGCGGTAGAGGCCGGAGCAGATCTGGTCATCGGCCACCACCCCCACGTTCTGCAGGGGATCGAAAGCTACAGGAACGGCCTGATCTTTTACAGCCTGGGCAACTTTGCCTTCGGCAGCCTGAGCAGGAACTCCGACAGGAGCATCATCGCCCGGATTACGTTGGATAGGGGGATAAAGGAAGCCGAACTGATTCCCATCAACGTCCTTAACCATGAGGTCAGGTTTCAGCCGGCCATATTAAAGGGGAAAAGAGGTAAGGATGTCATCGAGCGTATACGGGCAATTTCCAGCCCGATGGGCACCACCATACGAGATGAGAATGGTCGTTACCTGATCGATCTGCAGCAGACCGGACAAACTCTTGCAGAAAGAAGGGAATGACCATGCACCGACTGTTTGTTGCTGTTGACTTGCCTGATAAGGTGAAAAAATCGGTGACGGACATCAGATGTGAGCTGCCGGGGGCTCGCTGGGTCGCGGAGGAACAGCTGCATCTCACCTTACGCTTTATCGGCGACGCTGATGAACTGACTATGCGAGCCATAAAAACAGCGTTTAAGGAATTGACCTCACCGGCATTTCAACTTGCCCTTTGCGGCATTGGTCATTTCCCGCCCGGAAAACACCCCCGGGTGCTCTGGGTGGGGATGACAGTGAGCGAGCAGCTGTTGGCACTGCAGCAGCAAGTGGAGCTGGCCTTGCTGGAGGCTGGTATCCCTTTGGAAGGCCGTAAATTCTCCCCCCACATTACGATCGCCAGACTGAAGGAAACGCCGGCACGGCTGGTGATAGCCCTTGAGGAAAAGGAGAAGGCTTTCGCCAGCGAACCTTTTCAGGTAACTCAATTCCATCTCTATTCCAGCACCCTCACCGGCAGCGGTGCTATCCATACCCGGCAGGCCAGTTACCCTCTGATCTTCTAGCGTCTATTTTTCGTCCGGCAATACCGGCTGTTTCTGCAGCCTTTTGTAGTAAAAATTCTGACCATAGAGAGCTGCAGCCGGGTTGTGGCCGGTAACCCGGTCCTTCACCACCAGGGTCGTGACCGGTGCCTTTGAGTATTTGCTGAAGAGCATGTCGTGGCCGATGCAAAGGCCAACGATAATGTTCATCTCGCAGCCAAGGCGATTGCAGATTTCCGCTTGGGCAATGGGGTTGCAGGCAGGCTCGAATGTACCCGGACGTACCTTGTCCGATTCAGCAAGACCCAGCTCCTTCTTATCGATACTCCCCGCCTTGCAGCAGACGCTCTGGGGCTCCAGCCCCTGGGCCTTGAGAATGGCCACCAGCCGCTCCGTTTCGTCAAGAAGTCCGATGCAGGTAGCAATGCCGATCTTTTTCCAGCCCATGAGCCGGGCGAAGGCGATGGTATCCTCGACCCTGGTCCATCGGGCATTTACCGCATCACTTCCCTCTACCTTCTGGTAGCATAGCCCCTCCACCCTGGCCGCCACCCTGGCCAGTCTGGCGTCTTCGCTGTCTCTCTTATATTCGCTGAAAGATGAGTGAATGATATCTGCATATGCTTCTGACGGGCAGTTGCCAGGCTTTGGCGGAGCGGTCTCAGGATCGCCGCTCCAGCAGTTGGTGACACCGCACTTCTGCCAGACAGCGCTGCATTTTGAACAGGATACGGGTGTTTCGTCAGCCATCGTCTTGCCCTCCATCATTGTATATTCAGAGCCTTATCCTGAATGAGGATATATGGGCTGACAATCAGCATCTGGAACTGCTTCCCCTTGTCCTCATCCCACTTGGCAATCTGCGCCAGCGAGGGTTTGCCGACCGTGCCCGATTCGATCCAGCCGCTGATAACAGGGGTATCGTCGGTGGCTATCCTCCATCCCGCTTCCGCCAGGTCCATGTCGGAGGAAATCAGTATCAGCCCGTCTCTTTCCAGGTGCACCCGTAGCCAGCCCCATTCCGCCACGTCTATTGCCAGGGCCAGCTCTTCTTTACCAGGTTTCACGCTAAATCTCCTTTTATCATTCAAGGGTAAAATCCACCATCGCCAGTTCAGTGGTCTGCCTGCCACTGAATGGGCGGCTATAGATGATCTTTGACTTTTCGCGCCGGGCTCTTTCCAGAACTCTCGCCGAAACCGTCACCTTCTCGGAAACCTTTGCCCTTCCGTTGATGATGGCTATGGCCAATGGCGCGGGAACCGACTCCACAACGGATCCGGCAACGGAGAAGGTCCCTCCGGGAGAATGCAGGGTTGCCGTTTCAGGAGGCTGTGCCGCTATTTCGTAAGTCACCACCTGCTCGGTAGGCTTTATGCCCGCCAGGGCAGTCGCAGCCGGGATTGCCGTCACCTTCAACTTCAACTGCTGCTGCCTGATGACCGATGCTTGCACTTGCTGGCCCGTTCCAGAGATGATGACCAGCTTCAGGGAACGGGACACCCTTTGTGATCCGGTCGGGCAGCTGTCGTCAGCAACCAGGTTGAATTCGAAAGTCCCCGAAATCTTGGGCACACCCGTTATTTCACCTGCCGGGGACATGACAAGCCCTGGCGGAAAGGCACCCGAGGCAAAGAAAATCTTTATCGGCTGCTGGCCGCCATAGGTGGATATGCGGTAGGAATAAGGGTTTGTTTCAACTCCTGGTGGCAGGGCAAGGGGCGCCAGCGACAGTGGTGGACAGCCCGCCGTTTCCGGCAATGTTTCGTCTGCCGGGCAAACGCCGGCTGCGGCAATCAAAATCCATGCAACACTGGCAGCAACAATGAATTTTGTCATCGGACGTCTCGCTTTCCAGTCGTTTTGTTGCACGACAATAAATTATTCGCGGACCGACGTCAAGATTGCACAAAAAAAGACGACTGGCATGATCGTCTCGGGCTTCGGGAGGAATGGAATAGCAGATTATTTTGCCTTCAGAACGAGTACCGTTACATCGTCCCCCTGTTCAACCCCTCTTCTGAACTGGTCCACATTCTGGCACAACCTTTCGCAGAACTGGCCGGCGCTCAGATTCCGCTGCGCTCCCGATACAGTCATCAGCCGCTCCAGTCCGAACATCTCCCCGTCGTTTCTGGCCGCTTCCGTTATCCCGTCGGTATAGAGGAGAAAAATATCGCCCGTTGCCAGAATCTGCCGGGTTGTGGTGTATTCTTCCAATGGGTTGATACCCAGGGGCAAACCTGCGTCAAAACAGACCGCTCTGCTATTTTCGGTTTTTTTACAAAGAAGAGGTGGAGTGTGCCCGGCAGAGGAAAAGATGAATTCACCGCTGTCCGGATCGAGAATGCCATAGAAGGCAGTTACGAACTGGTCTTCCTGGGTCCTGCCATAGAGGGTTCTGTTGAGAAAGGAGAGAAGTTTGTCGGGGTGGTCCTTGCATGGAGCCAGATGAAGCATTACATGGGTCATGGCGGTAACGATGGCGGCAGGGGGCCCATGGCCGGTCACATCCGCGACAAAAATCCCCCATCGCTTGCCGTTGACGGGCAGGACGTCAAAATAGTCACCGCCGGCGCGTCTGGCAGGACAGTAATAACTGGCAAGATCGAAGCCGGGGACATCCGGTAACCGGTCAGGTAAAAGGCTCTTCTGCACCTCGCCGACACATCTGAATTCACGGTCCAGCCGGTCATAGGCATCCTGCAGCTCCCGCCCCTTCTGCTCCAGTTCTGACTGGAACTGCCTGAGGCGCACATGGGTAGTGACCCGGGCCTGCATCTCATCGAACTGGAATGGCTTGGTAATGTAATCGACGCCACCGGCCTTGAACGCTTTCACCTTATCCTGGGTGGCATCGAGGCCACTGAGAAAGATGACGGGGATTTCCCGCAGGAGCGGGTCTTCCTTCAATCTCCGGCACACTTCGTACCCGTCCATGTCCGGCATGTTGATATCGAGGAGGATGAGGTCAGGCAGCGGCTGGGTACTTGCTGCTACGAGTGCAGCTTCACCGTTGCCGGCGGAAATGGTGGCATACGATTCACCGAGTATCTCGGCCAACAGCTCCAGGTTTTCCGGCGTATCGTCCACAAGGAGAATCCTGCTGCGTTCCATTCAGCCCCCCTGGCCAGCTTCAGGCACATACTGCTTCTTATCGTCCCCAGTGACCGTCACTTTAACTGGAGGCCTGACCGTCAATATTCGAGTCTAAAGTATCCCCTCCGGCAGCAGTTCGAAAAAACGTTTCACCAGACGGTAGGTAAGTCCCCATAAGGGTGGCTTACCGGAAAACGGCATGATGACGGCAGGATAATGAACCATCTCCCCTTTTATGCGTACCGACGTGAGGGTGTGACGATTCAGGTCTTGGAGATCGGCAAGGGAAACCCAGAAAACATCCTGAACCTCGCCATTCAAGGTCAGTTCAGGGGTTTCATCGAGGGCAAAGACAAAACAAGTCACCCTGACCGGCAAGGTGGCGCCGGTGATCTCGGCAAGACAACCCAGGTAACGGGCGGCAGCCAGATCGATGCCGATCTCCTCCAACGCCTCACGCTTTGCGGCACTGCAGGCATCCACATCGCTCATTTCCACCTTGCCACCCGGAAAGCCCAGATCACCCGACCAGGGATCTCCCTTGTGCTTTGCCCGTTCGATGAACAGCATTTCGGGGCCGGCCGGGCCATGACGCAGGATCAACGCCACAGCGGCAGGAACACGCCGGTCGGCCGGGAGTGCCTCGTGCCCAAGGTTCGAAAGAACGCACTCAATGGTTTCAAAGAGGGTGATTTCTCTGTTTTTACACGTGCATCTGTCCATTTTTTACTCAAACTGGGATTTGAATTCTTCCACCAGACGTCGCAACTCTGCCACCTCCCCACGCAGGTGGACGACCTCCTCTTCAAGGTGGCCAATACGCTCGTTTTCCGCAACCACCCTGAGCCGTGCCGCTTCCGGTGGTGGCGACTGCTCTGCCGCAGTTTGCGGCTCCCCGGCAAAGAGCTGTGCATAGCGGGAATCCTTTCTTCCCGGTTGGCGCGGCAGTCGCATCACCAAGGCCGGAGTCCTGGCCATCAGCTCTTCCAGAACCTCTTCAATAGCCGGAAGATCGGGAAAAGGATGCATCCGCTCCCCCCTGGTTCGCAGTTCTCCCACTGTCTGCGGACCTCGCAGCAGCAGTTCAGCCAAAACCGCCAGTTCCGGTGGATCCAGGCGCAGTTTTTCCATCAGTGCATGGCGATACTTGGGGACTCTTCCCCCTTCGCCGGATAACAAAGCCAACTGCTTGAACTTGAGACTGTCCAGAGCCCTGACCACCTCCCCTTCATCCAGGTTCAGCACCGGATCCCGGTTGGATTTTTGATTGCAGGCATTGGTCAGCGCATTAAGGCTCAATGGGTAATATTCCGGAGTAGTCAGCTCCTTTTCGATCAGTGAACCGAGAACCCGCACCTCTACTTCGTTTAACGTTACATCCATCCGTCTCTCCTTCAGATAAGGTTCCATGGCACTATAACAATTTTCAGACAGTCATGCATCAAAATCAGGGGCAGGAGAAATGCACCCACCTTGGGCTTTCCATGACAGGCATTGTACAATAGCTGCTACATGGTTATATTATTATTTGTGCAGGAGGAACGGCTATGATTATATTTATTGAATACCTGGCAACGATGGTCTTTGTAATCATGTTTTATCAGTTTTACGCCTTCGCCGTGTCGCGGACGGGAGAGGAAAAGCAGCATAAATGCCAGCGTCTCGGGATTTTCTATATCAGCATCGGCACCACGCTGCTCGTATTTCGCCATGCGACAAGCGTCTTTACCGGACTGATCCTGATAATGATGGGATTACGGCTTATTGCCCATGGCCTCGACCGCGTGGACAAGAAAATTTACATCGACCATTATGCCGACGACGATACCGAGCCGTGACAATCGTTCCATAGGGCTGGTTTATTCAGGGAATAGACGGCCAAAGGGAAACCCTCTTGTACCCAAAAAAAGCCCCTTCCTGTACGGAGGGGGCTTTTTTCACCGCAATGGGTGTAGCTAGACCAGATTTTTCACCGCACCGATGACCGCAGCATAATCCGGTTCATGTGTAATCTCGGGAACAAACTGGATATAGCGGATGAGGTTTTTGTCGTCGATGATGAAGATGGTACGGCAGAGCAATTTCAACTCCTTTACCAGCACGCCATAAGCCTGGCCAAAGGAGCGCTCCTGGTAATCGGACAGGGTGATGACCCGGTCGATACCGGACGCCCCGCACCAGCGTTTCTGGGCAAAGGGCAGATCAAGGCTCACTGTCAGCACCACCACATTGTCCGGCAGTGTAGCTGCCTCCTGGTTAAAGCGGCGGGTTTCCATCTCGCATACAGGTGTATCCAGAGACGGTACCGCACTTATGACCTTTACCTTCCCCTGGTAGCTGGCAAGAGTAATCGGCGCCAGTGCATTGTCAACGACGGTAAAGTCCGGAGCCGGATCGCCGACCCTCAGTTGGGGGCCCAGCAACGTTACCGGTTTTTCCTTGAACGTCACCACATTTTTTCTCTCCAGAAGCATAGTGCATCCTCCAGTTGCGCTGTAATTCCAGAAGTGTAACTGAAAAATGGATGAATACAAGCTCCCATGCTACTTCTGGCTGAGCTGCCAGAGCGGACCACTCCAGTCATTTTCCCTTGAAAGCAGCAACCCTGCTTCTTCGGCCGGCAATGGATTGCTGAAGTAATTGCCCTGCATTTCCCCATAGCCGAGAGAACAAAGCAGCTGCATCTGTTCTTTGGTTTCCACCCCCTGGGCAATGACCGACAGGTGCAAGCCCTTCGCAAGGCTGGCAACAGTCCCGGCAATAGCTTTTTTCACCTCACTCGACGAGATCTGGGAGACAAAAGAAAGATCGATCTTCAATGCATCCAGGGGGAAATCCCCCAGTTGTTTCAGACAGGAATATCCGGCGCCGAAATTGTCGATGGCGATCCGCACCCCCACGTCACGCAGGGCCGCCAGCGCCTGCAGGTTATCCATAATGCCTTCGGCCATCACCGCTTCCCGTATTTCCAGTTCGAGCCAGCGTGCTTCCAGTCCCGTCTGTTTCAGTGACTTCAGCAGCTTCTCCACAAAATCTTGCTGACGCAATTGCCTCTGTGAATAATTGACAGAAATCTTCACCGGTGGATAACCGGCATCCTGCCAGGCTTTGTTCTGGGCAGCGGCAGTCTCCAGCACCCATTCTCCAAGATCTAGGATCAACCCGGTTTCCTCCGCCTGGGGGATGAAGGAAGTGGGCAGCAGCAACCCCTGCTCGGGATGATTCCAGCGCACCAGTGCCTCCATGCCGATTATTTTTCCCGAATGTACCGACACCTGAGGCTGGTAGTGGAGCACCAGCTGGTTTTTTCCGATAGCCCGCCGCAGGCTTGTCTCCACTGTCAGCCGCTGCCGGTTTTTTTCTCCCATTGAATGATTATACAGGTTAACGCTGTTTCGCCCCTGTTGTTTTGCCCGGTACATGGCAATATCGGCGTTACTTGCCAGGGTCTCCACGTCCCTTCCATCATGGGGATAAATGCTGATGCCGATGCTGACGCTGACAAAGAGTTCATAGCCGGACAGGATAAAAGGAGCAGTCATCTCCTGCAAGAGAAGAGCTGCAAGGTGCACAGCATCTTCTTTGTCCTTTATTTCAGAAAGGAACAGCAGAAACTCATCGCCACCCTGGCGAGCGATAGTGTCTTCAGCCCTTCTTCCACAGCGTTTCAGCCGCGTAGCGACCTCCTTCAACAGTTCATCGCCGATGGTATGGCCAAGGCTGTCATTGATGTCCTTGAAGTGGTCAAGGTCGAGAAACATGACCGCAAGAAATTGATCATTGCGCTGGGCATATGCAATTGCCTGAGCCAGCCGCTCATTGAACAACCGCCTGTTGGGAAGGCCGGTCAGTGCATCGTGAAAAGCCATCTGTTCAATGGCTGATTCCATCTGCTTCCTCCTGGAAATATTCCGCACCACCTCGATACCGGCGTTTATCCGGCCATCGTAATCAAAAAGTGGGGAGGCAGTTATTTCCAGGTACAGTTTTTCTCCGTCCCGCTCAACGACCCGTTCCGCCGTATGTACTAAACCATCGGCAAAGGACATTGCCACCGGGCAGCCGCTGCAGGGAGCATCCTTGCCTTCGAATGCCTGATAACAGTAGCTGCCGATGAATTCCCCACCAGCCAAGGTCTGGTGAACCTTATTCTGGTACAGGACCTTGAAGTCTGTATCAACCATGCTCATGCCATCGCCCAGGGCGGCAACGATCGCCTCCGATTTGGCCCGTTCATTTTTTGCAGTCAGCACGGCTTCGCGCAATGCTTCCTGTTCTTTTCCCACACGGTCCAGCAGATCGTTAAATGCCAACCCCAGTTCGCCTATTTCGTCCTCCGACAGTACCTCCACCGGGGATGTTTTACCCGGCTCACCGTGCATGCTCCTGATATGTCGGGCCATGTTCAGCAGAGGCATGGTCAGGTACCTCATGCCAAGCCAGACGACCAGAATGGAAAGAATGATGCCGAAAAAAGAGGCCAATGCGACATAAAACTTTGCTTGCTCCACCGGAGCATAGGCTTCCTTGAGAGGGTAGTTTGCGCCGAGGATCCAGTTGGTGGCACGCAGATGCCTGTAGGTTGTTAGAACGCGGATGCCCCGTGAATTTTCCCTTTCCTTGGTCCCTTCGAAACCGTTGGCAGCCATGTGGAAAAAGCTGCTCCCGATCAGGGTACCAGGCCTTAAGATCCTCCCTGGATCAGGATGCATGACAAAAGTGCCATCGGTGGTAAAGAGAAAAAGATAGCCCGTTCTGCCCAGCCTGATGTGTGAAAGTTTGCCGAGAAAGTTCTGCTTTGTCAGATCGAGGCTGCCGGCAAAAATGGCTTGCAAACGACCGCTGGAATCAAAAACAGGGACAGTGAGGATAATGGCCGGTTTTCCAGGATTATGGGTGGAAAGATATGGATCGGAAATTTGCGGCCTCTGGGTGGCCACTGTTTTTTTATAATAGTCGCGAAAGGAGATGTCCCGCCCCCTTCGTCCCGGGCGATATGGGCTCTCGGCGATGATTTTGCCATCGGCAGAGAAAAGGAAAAGCCCGTTATCGAATATGGAATGGGTGCCCGGTCGTTTGTCCAGGAATATCTGCGCCTTTTCCGGATCATTGATGATGTCGGGGGAAATGGTCTTTGCCACCGAGATGAGCGCATTAAGGGAGCGCAGGATCTTGTCGTCAATATCATCGGCAATTCCCGATATGAGAACTGCCTGGTGTTGGGCAATGGACTTTTTTGTCTGGTTCTCAAAATAAGAGAACAGGGAGAGGGCCAGCGCACCAACCAATGCGATCACCAGCAGGGAAACGGCAACGGACATCTTGGTTTTAAGACTGATGAATGCCATTCCTTTCCTTCCCTACGCCGGCAGACAGCCGGCAAGTTCCTTGATCAGCCGGCATTTTCAACGGGCAGGCGAAAAATTATCTCCCGCCCCTCTGCCCGCAGCACCGTTGCCTTAACTATTGGCGCCTCCCGTTCAAGAACGGTGCAGTCCAACTGCAGCAGCATTTCCGTCCCGGGTGCAGGCACCTCGTCAAAATCGGCAACAAGGAGTGTCTCGTCATCACTGACATATCTGGTGGTGCCGATGACCGTACCCTTGTCGGGCCAGGCAATCCTGATCTTCAGGGCGACCTCTATCCTCTCATACCGTTGTGGCTCCGGCATCAATGCCCCTTATCCAAACGCTGTCAAAATTATCAGCTTCAAGCAGTCCTGAGACTTGCAGTCCTTCTTTGAAATATCGGCATGGCGACGGTGTTTATTAAATTATTTTACCTGTCAATCTCTTCAACCATCAAGATTTTGCTGGATTTCTGGAGACGCAACCCTTAGAGTTTAGTCTTCAAGGCTGGCAAATTTATTGGAAGAGGAAGGACTGGTATGGCATTGGCAAAAAACGGAGATAAGGTGAAGATCAACTTCACCGGCACCCTGGAGGATGGTACCGTAATCGACACCACCTATGAAGATCACGATCATTCACACGACTGCGGCTGCGATGACGACGGCTGCGGCTGTGATGACGACGGCTGCAGCTGTGAAACGGGTCCAATGGAGCTCGTGATCGGTAAGGAAGAATTTTTCCCTCAGATAGAAGAAGCGCTGGTCGGCATGACTCCCGGAGAACGGAAAAAGCTCACCATCACTGCAGCAGACGCATTTGGCGAGTATGATGAAGAAAAGGTCTTCAGCATCGGCCGCGACCAGATCCCTGCCGACATTACCCCGGAAGTGGGCCAGGAACTGGAATTCACGAGCGACGACGATGAGGTGCTGGAAGTCACGGTAGTAGAGGTAACAAACGATGCGGTGCTGCTGGACGCCAACCATCCCCTGGCAGGTGAAGATATAACTTATGAATTCGAGCTTGTCGAGATCCTGTAACGGATTTTCTGAACATCAACCTCTTCCCTGGCAACCGGGGAAGAGGCCGCTGATGCTCGCCCCCATGCAGGGAGTGACCAACCGGGCCATGCGCTCCCTCTTTATCGAGTTAGTAAGGCCTGACACCGTCTTTACCGAGTTCATCAGGGTCAATGCCGCTGCCCCCGTTCGTCGCATTTCTGCCGGCGATCTCAAGGAAATGGCAGCCGCAGAAAAGGACGTGCCTCTGGTGGTGCAGCTGATCGGTCATGGCAGGGATGCCCTCGTATCCGCTGCCGAGGCTGCCCAGGCAACCGGAGCGATTCACATCAACCTGAACATGGGCTGTCCCTATGGCCGCATGACTTCAGGCCCTACCGGCGGTGGTCTGCTCCGTCACCCTGAAGTACTATCCGAGATAATCCCCTCCCTGCGCCGGGTGATCAAGGGCACTTTTTCGTTGAAAATGCGGGCAGGATACGACGACCCGGAGCAAATCCTTCGCCTGCTCCCTCTTTTTGAAGCGGCGAAGGTAGACTTTCTCGTCCTTCATCCACGGACCGTGCTGCAGCAATACCAGGGACTGGCCGATCATGCCATTACCGCCCGCGTCGTCAGGGAAACGGAGATACCGGTCATAGCCAACGGTGACATCCGCACGGCCTCGGCAGGGCTACAACTCCTTGAGGAGACAGGCGCCGCGGGCCTCATGCTCGGCAGGGGAGCCATAGCCGACCCCTTCATTTTTCAGAGGTTGCGGCAGTCGGCCCCCAGTGAGCCCGATCAGCATGACCGGTCGGCGATGCTGCAAAGCTATCTGCTGGAACTGCTGGCACGCTATGGAAAGCTATTCTGTGGCGAGGCGCAGGTTCTTGCCAAGATAAAGGAAGTACTCCATTTCATCAATGATCCCCACCTGGAGAAACCGGTCAAACGGTTGAGGAAGACGAAAACGATCGGGGCTTTCGTGACGGCACTGGAGGAACTTCAGTGACAGAGTCACCTGCTTTGAACCACCATGCCCTGCTGGAACTGGCCAGGGCCCGCATGCCCTTCGGCAAATACCAGGGAGTGCGGCTAATCGATCTTCCGGAGCCTTATGTGGTCTGGTTTGCCGGGCAGGGCTTTCCCGAAGGAAAACTGGGCGAACAGCTGCGCACCATCTACGAGATCAAGGTCAATGGCCTTGAATACCTGTTCGAACCTCTCCGCTGAAAAGAACTCGCCTCATACCTCGGAATAATCCATGGCAAAGAAAAAGAGAAAAATGGCAACGGCCAGCCCTGCCACCGGAAAGACGAAGGCCCCATGGAATGCCTGCGGTATTCCCCCTGCCCCCTGTTTCAGCCCCCCGACGACCAGCCCCATGACGTGCTGGGTCATTGCTGCCCCCATCAGAACGAAGAAATTGAGGGAGGTAAGCGCTGTGCCGACGATGGTAACCGGAAACATGGAGCGGACGATGGGATAGATCATCACGCCGCTCGATACTGCCAGGCCGATGGCATAGAAAAGTACCGCCAGAACCGGCAGCGGCAGCAGTTCGGCTATGCCGAAAAATGCGCACATGAGCACCAGCAGGACCATCTGCCCGACCAGCAGCGTCTTTTTATAGGAATGAAAGAATTTACGAGCGATGGTATCCGTGACCATGCTGCCGCTGATGAAGCCCAACGAGGTGAACATCAGCATCTTACCAGTAGCGGCACGGGAAAGCCCCATCACCTCCATCAGGTAAGGCCCCCCCCACAAACCCTGCAGCGCCAGATAGTTGCCATACCAGAAAAACGAAATGACCGCCAGGAGCCAAAAATCACGGCTGGAAAAAATCTGTCTCCAGGCAGCCAACAAGCCCAGGGACTGGGTTGCCGTACTGGAAGGTTCGGCGGAAACAGCCTTGGCAGGTCTATCTTTGGCCATAGTGTAAACCAGCATCGTTACCAGTGCCTGCCCTATGCCGATAATGAGGAAAGAGTTGCGCCAGCCGAAAGCCGCCACCGCCAGCGCCAGGGGGGCCGTCGCCGAAAGGTTTCCCAGGTTGCCCACGGCGACCATGAAACCGGAAACGCGGCCGAACTCCTGCTTGCTGAACCAGTGGCTGAAAATAGTGAAGGTGGCCATGAGCACCGAGGCGGTGCCGATGCCGATCAGAACCCGCGCCGCCATGGCCGTGGAGAGAGTCTCTGCCTGGGAGAAGAGGATGCCGCCGATGGCGGTGAGGACACCGCAGCCGCTGATGACCAGGCGGCTGCCCAGCCTGTCGATCATGGGCCCCAGCGGAATCTGGGCCACTGCATAGACATAGAAAAGGATGCCGGAAAGTGAGCCGAGCTGCTGCGGTGTGAGGCTGAGTTCCCTGGAGATGTCTCCCGCAACGACCGCCAGTGATACGCGATAAAAGTATACGAGGATGTACATGAGTGCCAGCACGGAGAAGATTATCCACCGCTGGCGGCGCGTTTGCTGATCGGGCATTCCCCCTCCTGAACCGTGCATGCGACGGTCAGGGCATCCTAGCACAAGGACGTGGGAGGGTAAAGAAAGACTTGGCTTATTTCAAACCAATGTTTTACAGGAGTGGTGCCGGCCGAGCCTCCGAACTAACTGCGGCCTTCACACACCTTCCTGTTGTGTATGGCGCATTCCCGCAATGACCGGCGAAGCAGGTCTTCAGTAATCAGCCCGTTGGTGACGAAGTAGCGGCCTATGGGCTGATGCAGCGAACGCTGATGAAAGAGCAGGACCCGGAGCTGCTGTTCCTTGAGAAATCCCATCTTTACCGCCCGTTCGCCAAAAAAGCCGGGAATAAATGTTGCTTTGAGTATCACCGGAATTGCTTCTTCCTTCAACCAGCCCCACTTGCAGGCCAATTCCCCCAGCGGAGGTCGCTGCTCACGCTGCCACAGAAGCGAGCGGACCAGCGACTGGTATGAAATATGCCCCCGGTAATAGAGGAAGAGGCCTATCTTCAGCTCCACCGACGGAAAAAGGCCGCTGTAGTACCTTTCATTGGCAGTCCGGTCCTGGCATGGATTCGGCCGGGAGCACCTTTGCGGCTTTGGACGCGGCGGTGCCACGGTTACCCGGCGCTGCTGCAGGTAGACAGTCAAAAGCTCATAGGCTTCGACAGAACGACGAAACAGCTCGTTACGCCTTGCCTGGTCGGCAGTGGCAGGCGCCACATCGGGATGGAATTCACGTGCCCGCCTACGATAGGCCCGGCGCAGGCCATCGGGCTGCATGTACTTCAGAAAATCCCTGTTCACACCCGTATGAGCACCGAACAGCAAGCGGCAGGCATCCACAAGATCATTTTCCCGGTATTGCTCCATGGGCAATTCCTCCACGGTAGAAATCCACGTGATTATGCACCACCTTGAGGTAAAATGGGTACTGTATAAATCTCTGCAGAAGGTTCCAACAATCAAGGGGGGTGCAGGATGCGGGTTGAGACGGATCTGAAACTGGGCTTCAAGGATGTGCTGATCAGACCGAAGCGGTCGAATCTGAAGAGCCGTGCCCAGGTGAAAATGGAAAGGACCTTCACCTTTCTCCACAGTAAAAGGCAGTGGACCGGCGTACCGATCATCGCTGCCAACATGGACACCATCGGCACCTTTGAAGTGGCCGGGGTGCTGGCAGAACACAACATGCTCACCGCCATCCACAAGCATTATACCCCTGCCGACTGGCAAAACTTCCTCAAGGACTGTGACAGTCGCATCTATTCCAGGATCATGGTCTGCACCGGCACCTCCGATGACGACTTCGGCAAGCTGGCCAAAATTGCCGGCAATCATCCCCAGTTGGAGTTCATTTGCATCGACGTGGCCAACGGCTACTCCGAAAGCTTTGTCGCCTTTCTCAGCCGCGTCAGAGAAGCCTATCCGGATAAAACCATTGTCGCCGGCAATGTGGTAACCGGCGAAATGGTCGAGGAACTGCTTCTCTCCGGCGCCGATGTGGTCAAGGTGGGAATCGGCCCCGGTTCGGCATGCACTACCAGAACTAAAGCAGGTGTCGGTTACCCTCAGCTCTCGGCAGTCATCGAATGCGCCGATGCCGCCCATGGCCTCGGGGGCCGGATCATTTCCGATGGCGGCTGCACCTGCCCCGGCGACATCGCCAAAGCCTTCGGGGGCGGCGCTGATTTTACCATGCTTGGCGGCATGCTTGCCGGTCACGACGAAAGCGGCGGTCAGCTGGTAGAGCGAGGTGGGCAGCAGTACAAATTGTTCTACGGAATGAGTTCAAAGACAGCCATGGCCAGGCATGCCGGCGGAGTGGCTGCATATCGCGCTTCGGAAGGCAAAACGGTCGAAGTCCCCTATCGCGGTCCCATAGCGGAAACGGTGAAAGACATTCTCGGCGGAGTGCGCTCTGCCTGTACCTATGTGGGAGCAGAAGCGCTGCGGGAACTGACCAAGCGCACCACTTTCATCCGCGTTCAGGAACAGGAAAATCGCCTCTTCAGCTGACTGGGCGTTGCGCCGCGGCCATCATGGCCGCAACGCGCTCGACGATATCATGGACAGTGAAAGGCTTCTGAATAAAATTGGCCATTTGCACCTCTTTCACCAGTTGCACAACCACATTGTCGGTATATCCGGACATGAAGATAACTCTCAAACCGGGATATGCGGCAAGCAGTCTTCTATGCAGCTCCGGTCCGTCCATGTCAGGCATGATGACATCGGTAAGCAGCAGGTCGATCTGCCGACCCTCGGCCAACAGGATCGCCTGGCGCGGATGCTCGGCATCCAGAACATCGTAGCCGATGCCAAGCAGAAGTTCCTTTAGCATGGTCCGCACCAGTTCGTTATCCTCCACCAGTAGGATAACGCCCTGGGTCCTCCCCCTGTCAACCTGCTCTATCGGTTTTTCATCAGCCAGATAGGGCATAGCTTCTGTCATGGGAAAATACATCTTGAAGACCGTCCCCTGCCCTTCCTCGGAATAGGCCCAGATATTGCCGTGATGCTGCTTCACTATGCCGTATACCGTCGCCAGCCCCAAACCGGAGCCTTTGCCGGTCATCTTCGTAGTGAAAAACGGCTCGAATATATGGGGCAGGTCCCCTTTGGCTATGCCGTTGCCGGTGTCGGTCACGGCAAGCAGGGCATAACGTCCCGGCACGGCTTCGGCATGAAACCGCGCATATTCATCATCAAGTACGACTTCCCCCGTCTCGATGGTGACCGTACCTGCACCGTCTATGGCATCCTGGGCGTTGACCAGCAGATTCATGAGAATTTGCTCCACATTGGTCCTGTCGGCACGTATTCCGCCAAGTCCGGGAAAAAGTTGCAGTCGGATCTCGATGCGTTCGCTGATGGTCCTGCGCAGTATCTGATAAAATGAGGAGATGACCACATTGAGATCGATGATCTTCATGTCGAGAATTTGCTTCCGGCTGAAGCTCAAAAGCTGGTGGACCAGATCCTTGGCCCGCAAAGCGGCTTGGACGATCCGGTCGATCTTTGCCTTGGTAGTGCCATTTTCGGGAATTTCTTGTGCCGCCAGCTCGGCAAAGCCAATGATGGGGGTCAACAGGTTGTTGAAGTCATGGGCAATACCGCCAGCCAGCCGGCCGACTGATTCCATCTTCTGGGACTGGTTGAGCTGCTCCAGCAGAGTTTTCTTTTCAGCTTCTGCAGCTTTGCGTTCAGAAATGTCGCGGGCCAGGACAACGATGGCATCCGTTTCACCGACCGCCGCCCGGCGCATGCTCACTTCCACCCAGAAAAAGGAACCATCATGGTGCCTGGCATGCCATTCGAAGAGCTGTGGCTCGCCATCTCCGGCAAGCTGCATGAACTGCATCGCCTCTGTTGCCGAATAGGGAGGCTCACCCTGGCTTATCTCCTGAATAGTCAATTTAATGGCCTCTGTCGCAGTATATCCATACATATCGCACATGGCATAGTTCACATCGATGATCCGGCCATTGCCGATTTCATGAATAAAAATTGCATCGCTTAGGTGATCGAAAATTGCCCTGAATTTCTCCTCACTTACCTTGAGCTGTGCTTCAGCCGCATCTTTTTCCTGCAGTCTTGCGCTCAGGGCTTCTGTCATGGCATCAAAGGAACGGGAGAGGAAGCCCAACTCGTCATGGGAGGGAAGAGCAGTCCTGACGGAGAGATTGCCATGAGCCACCTCCCGGGCTGCCGACGACAGCTGCTCCAGGGGCGTTGTCAGATACCGGCCTGCCAGCAGACTGCTTAGAGCTATGGTTAACAGTGTGGCAAGGAAAAGCACTGCCACAGAAGTGAGGATAAACCGGTTTGCGTCAGCCATGGCCACTTCATGGGGGATGGTAATCCGGATGTACATGTAGGGTTCCCCATCTTGTTCCAGCCTGATTTTTTTGAAGGCGAACAGCTTCTTCACCCCGTCCAGGCCTATCTTGACAAAGGTCCCTTCATCCCCGCCACCATGCAACATTCCGGTAATCTCCAGCCTGTCGGGACTGCCGACTTTCAACCCTCTTACGCCAGGATAGGTGTAGATGATCATCCCCCTGTGATCGGAAAGGGTAAGGTTGCAATCGGCCGGAAATCCCTGCAGGTTGAAGAAAGTGTCAAACTGGTTCAAGTCCTGTATGGCAAAAATTACAGCCTGCGGCTCTCCGGACGCATCAAGGACCGGCAAGGCAAAATGCAGCGAAGCCTTTCCCAAAGTCCTGCTGATGGCAAACTCCCCAACGCTGAAGCGCCTGTTTCGAAGGGCATCCCGGAAATACTTCCGGTCCAGGATGTTGAAGTCAGGCGCCAGCGAGCGGGTTCCCGAGGCAATCAGGTTGCCCTTGGTATCGGCAATGCCGATATTGGAGCTGGAAGAACCCTGGCTCATTATTTCCTGGAGAATCCGAGCGCATGCGCCCCTATTCCTTGCTTTGATATCAGGATGCTGGGCCAGGGCGACTAAAAGGTGGCGCAGCCCCTCGACCTGGGCATTATGGCGGTAGGCAATGGCTTGTGCAGTTACGATAGCCGCATGCTCAGATTCACGGTAAGCTCCCTTGAAATTGCCATGCAGAAGCGAACCCACCGCCAACACCAGCGGTAATCCGGACAGCAACATGATGCCAAGAAGCTTTATTCTTATGGAATACCATTTAAAAAAAGCCAATTTTGTTTCTCCTGCACCCATGGAAACTACATCTCATTTCTGACTTTTCGGTTCTTGCCCATGACTAATTGAAAGAAATCGTCATCAAATTCCAAAAAAAAAGCGACCATAAGGCCGCATATTCAAGACATTGAGATACAAATCATCGCTGGTTCTGCACCCCGAAACCTGCCTTTTTCCATGCCTCGACTCCACCCAGCAGAGCTGAGACATTGACGAACCCCTGCTTCCGGTATTCTTCCGCCCGACCGGCGGAGGTGTGCTCGGTGGGTCAGGCACAGTAGAAAATAATTTCCTGCCCCTTGTCCAGTGATGGAACGCGCGCCCTGAACTGGGCAAGAGACATTCCCCCCGACAGCATCATGCCTTTGCAAACATCTTCGCTTTCATAGGCGCAGACAAAGAGGGCCTTGCCTTCCTCCACCCTGCGGTGGGCATCCGAAACCGTAATGCGTGCTGTTTCTCCCATGGTGGTCTCCTTTATACTTTTATCCATCTATTTTAGCTCCCTTTCAAGGTAAAACAATTTGCGGGATTGATTCTTAAAAAAATGCTGATATTATTTAGCCTGTTCACATTAATTCAAAGAGAGGAATTTATGCAAAGAGTCATCATCGCTATTCTGATCGCCCTCATCGCCACCCCTGTCTTCGCCGCCGAAGAGCCGAAGACAGAAGAACAGAAGACCCTTTATGCCATCGGCACGGTCATCGCCCGTCAGCTGTCCGTCTTCAACCTGACCCCCTCCGAGTTGGAACTGATCAAGCAGGGATTGACCGATGCGGTAAGCGGCAAGAAGCCCCTTGTGGATGAAGCCGGTTATACGGCAAAGATACAGGAACTTGCCACTGCCAGACGCAATGCCCAGGGAGAAAAGCTTGCCGCCGAGGCAAAAGAATACGTTGAAAAGACGGCAAAGGAAAAGGGTGCGGTTAAGGCTGCCTCAGGCATGATCTACCTGCCGGTCAAGGATGGCAGCGGAACCAGTCCGAAAGCAACGGACAAGGTGAAGGTAAATTACCGTGGCACCCTTGTCAACGGTCAGGAATTCGACAGCTCCTACAAACGGGGACAGGCCGCGGAATTTCCCTTGAACCAGGTAATCCCTTGCTGGACCGAAGGGCTGCAGATGATGAAGACCGGAGGCAAGGCAAAGCTCATCTGCCCGCCTGAGATAGCCTACGGCAAGGCAGGTTCCGGCGCTATCCCCCCCAATGCCACGCTGGTTTTCGAAGTCGAGCTGCTGGACATCGTCAAATAGCAGGAAATCCATGCAGAGCTGACACGGCATTTCAGTAGAGGAGGGGCAGGTGATCACTCCTGCCCCTCCTTTCGTTCAAGAGGCTTTTACATCGGTGCCTGATTTGTTCTGGCATAGGTGCCCATCAGCTCAGTTGTCGCAAGGATATGCCCCTCCATTGCCCTTTCCAGCTCTTCCCTCGCCGCTGACCCGGCAATCTTCGGCCTGATGTCGAGAGCAAACAGTCTGAAGAAATAGCGGTGGAGGCCGGAGGAAGGACAGGGTCCACCATAGCCGCTCCTGTCCCAGCTATTGACACCCTCCTTTGCGCCAAAGGGAGCGGTATGCTCCTTTATCTCCTTTATTTCCGGAGAGATATCCCATAACAACCAATGAACCCAGGTTCCGCCCGGTGCATCCGGATCATCCATGATCAAGGCCAGCGACTTTGCCGCCGCCGGCGCGCCCTGAATGACCAGGTAAGGATTGATGTCGTCTCCATCGCAGGTATACCTGGACGGAATCTGTGAGCCATGGTGAAAAGCGGGACACGTCAGCTTGAATTCCATCTCAACCTCCTGCCTGTGAATTGATGCTCCTCTTAAATTCTTGCAGGAAAGCCGGGGAATGCAACAATGCGGCAGAGAGACAAGATGCGGATCATCCATTGACAAGTATCTTCTATTCGGCGAAAATCACCGCCGGTAAACTTATTGCCCCTCCGATGGTCTTCAGTGAAAGGAGTTTCCATTGAATCGTAACAACCTCTTCTGCATTGATCTTGATCAACCCAGCCTGGAAGGATTCCGCAAGTTCATCAGTTCCTGGCTTTACCTGGGCGAGACCTTCACCATCCTCGTCGACCCCGGACCGCTCTCGACCATCACCCATCTTTGCAGCCAACTTCGGCAAAAAGGGATCGAACGCCTCGATTATGTGCTTCTCACCCACATCCACATCGATCATGCCGGTGGAACCGGGGCGCTGCTCAAGGAATTCCCCGAGGCGACGGTGATCTGCCATCCCGAGGGAGTCCGGCACATGACGGCGCCGGAAAAGCTGTGGCAAGGCACGCGCAAGGTACTCGGCCCCCGTTTGGCCGAGGCCTATGGGGAAATCGTCCCGGTGCCCGAAGGAAGAATCGGCTACGAAGAAACTATCGGAAAAACCGGCATCCGCGCCTTCCTTACCCCCGGCCATGCCCAGCACCACTGCAGCTATCTGCTCGATGACCTCCTTTTCGCCGGGGAGGTGGCCGGTGTCCATTGCGAGCTTGCCGACGGCCTTTACATGCGCCCTGCCACCCCGCCCCGTTTTATCCTCCAGGTGGCACTGGACTCCATTGACCGGATGATAGATCTTGCTCCGCGCACCATGGTCTTTGCCCACTATGGATTAGTGGATGATGCGCTGAAGCATCTGCAAGTTGCCCGCAACCAGCTGCTGCTCTGGGTCAAGGGAGTTGCGGCAAACATTTCTTTGGAAGGCGCAAAACGGGAGGAAGCGATTGTCGATTGGCTCTTGCAAAAGGATGAGAATTACCGCAACGTCAGCCGCCTGCCCCAGGACCTAACCGTCCGTGAACGCTACTTCCTGGGCAATACCCTGCGCGGCCTCATTGAATACGTGGAAAGCCTCCCCGATAAGGAACGGCGAGCACTGAGGGATAAAGAAAAATAAAAGGGCGGTCATCTTGACCGCCCATCAGAGAAACATCTTCAATCAACACCGGCTGCTTCATATCCGCTGCTTTTGCCGGAAAGCAGGCGCAACTGCTACAGGTACTTCTCCCGCAAGGCAACCTTGTTGATCTTGCCGACACTGGTCTTGTCTATCGCCTCCACCAGCCGCACCCTGGCCAGCACCACATGTTTGCTCACTACCCCCTTGTCGGCGTACTGCCGAAGATGATGGGCAATTTCCTTCTCGTTCGCCTGTTCCCCAGGCTTTGCCATCACCAGGACCAGGGGGCGCTCACCCCACTTTTCGTCGGGCTGGCCGATCACCGCCACCTCGGCCACAGCATGATGATGGGCAACGATATCCTCCAGTTCAAGGGACGAAATCCATTCCCCTGCCACCTTTATCACATCCTTGGTACGATCGGTGATCCGCACATATCCCTTCTCGTCCCGCACCGCCACATCGCCCGTGTGCAGGTATCCGCCGTCCCACAATCGCTCGGACGCCTTGTGGTCTTTCAGATAGCCCTGGCTCAGCCAGGGGGCGCGGACGACGATCTCGCCGCTACTCTTGCCGTCCCATGGCTGTTCCTGCAGAGTCGAGTCGGCTACCCTCAGCTCCACCAGCGGCAGAGAAAGGCCGGTGCGACAACGGATCATCGCCTGTTCCTCGGGGGACAGGGCAAGCATTCCCGGGGTCAGCTGGGAGATGGTGATAATCGGACAAGTTTCGGACATGCCGTAACCGGTAAAGACGTCGATGCCTCGGGACAGCGCGTCCAGGCAGAGGGTCCGGGACATGGCAGCACCGCCGATAATCAGCTTCCACCCGGAAAGGTCCATCTGGTCGGCATGGGGATGCTTGAGGAGCATATGCATAATGGTCGGCACACAGTGGGAGAAGGTCACCTGCTCCTTCTCCTTCAGCTCCAGCAGCAGGTCCGGCGAATAGCGGCCGGGATAGACCTGTTTGACGCCGAGCATGGTCGCCACATAGGGGATTCCCCAGGCATGCACGTGGAACATGGGGGTCATGGGCATGTAGACATCGTCACGGCGAAAACCGCCGTGGCCGACCACCGATCCCAGCATGGCCAGTAGTCCCATGGTATGCATCACTAGCTGCCTGTGGCTGAAATAGACTCCCTTCGGCAAACCGGTGGTGCCGGTGGTGTAGAAGGTGGTGGCGCGGGTATTTTCATCCAGATCGGGAAAGTCGAAATGGGAGGCCGCCTGGGCCAGCAGTTGCTCGTACTCTCCGGCAAACTTGACAGTATGGGCGTCGCACGGCTCATCGGCAATGAGCACGTAGGTCCGCACCAGGTCGATTCGGCCACGGATCTGCTCCAGGATGGGCAGAAATTCGCTGTTGACGAAAAGGACATCATCCTCGGCATGGTCGATGGTGTAGAGGATCTGCTCAGGCGAAAGCCTGACATTGATAGTGTGCAGCACCGCGCCGATCATGGGCACAGCGAAGAACATCTCCAGGTAGCGGTGGCTGTCCCAGTCCATCACCGCCACCGTGTCCCCCGGTTTTACCCCAAGGCCGGTCAACACTGAAGCAAGCCTGCAGACACGCTCGCGCAGATCCCGATAGGTGCCGCGATAGTGGTGACGGTAAACGATCTCCTGATCGGGGTTGTTGACCATGGGAGTGTAGAGCATGTTCTTGATCAACAGCTGGTAATTATGGGCGGATGGGGTGCGGGGAATCAGCATCTCACTCATTGTGCGCTCTCCTCAAAATTTACTGTAAAACCGTATATTACTTTCATCGGCAGTATCCTGCCAGATCTATTGTGTTGCACCCAGGCCAGGTTCGTTCACAAGGTGCCCAGGCCGGGGAAGCACAAAAGCGAAGGCGACCCTGCGGTCGCCTTCGCTTTCATATGATGTGGATCTGCAGGCCCTTCAGCTGGGCATTGCCGGCAACTCAAGACCAGCCATCTTCTGCACCATGCGCACCACCTGACAGCTGTAACCGAACTCATTGTCGTACCAGACATAGAGGACACAGCGGTTACCCTGGACAATAGTCGCCAGGGAATCTACGACCCCGGCATGGCGGGAACCGACGAAATCACTGGATACCACCTCCGGCGAGTTGGTGAAGTCGATCTGGTTCTGCAGTGGCGATTCCAGCGAGATGTCGCGCAGGTATCCGTTCAGAGTCTCCACCGTAGCCCCTTGCTTGAGTTCCAGGTTGAGTATGGCCAGGGAGACGTTGGGGGTCGGCACCCGGATGGCGTTGCCGGTCAGCTTGCCGGTCAGCTCGGGCAGGGCCTTGGCCACCGCCTTGGCGGCACCGGTCTCGGTAATGACCATGTTGAGAGGAGCGCTCCGGCCACGGCGGGAAGCCTTGTGGTAATTGTCAATGAGGTTTTGGTCATTGGTATAGGAGTGGCAGGTTTCCACGTGGCCGCTGACGATGCCAAAGCGGTCGTTCACGGCCTTCAACACCGGCACGATGGCATTGGTGGTGCAACTGGCGGCCGAAAACAGGGTCTCTTCGGCAGTAATCAGTTCGTTATTGACCCCGGCCACCACGTTGGGAATGTCCCCCTTGCCCGGAGCGGTGAGGATGACCTTGGCAATCCCTTTCGCCTGCAGGTGTCGCCCCAGCCCGTCCCGATCACGCCATTTACCGGTGTTGTCGATGAGAATGGCATTGTGAATACCGTATTGGGTATAATTCACATCTTCCGGAGCGTCAGCATAGATGATGCGGATCATGTTGCCGTTGGCAATGATGGCGTTTTCCTCTTCATCGATGGTGATGATGCCGTGGAACTGACCATGGACCGAGTCACGACGCAGAAGGCTGGCACGCTTCGCCAGGTCTCCGGCACTCCCCTTGCGGACCACCGCCGCTCTGATGCGCAGTTTTTCACCGCTTCCCGCCTTTTCAATGAGTATCCGGGCCAAAAGACGGCCGATACGCCCGAAACCATAAAGGACGATATCCCGCGGCTCATCCAGCAAAGGCACCCGGCCGGTGTTTACCGGGGCAAGCTCACGGCGGAGAAATTCGTCCACTGGCAACTGCCCAGCCTGTGCCTGGTAACGAATGGCCAGTCTGCCGATGTCGATGCGCGCCGGAGCCAGGTCCAGCTTGCCTACCGCCTCCAGGATGGGAAAAGTATCCACAACCGTCAGCTCTCCGTCCAGAATAAGCCTGGCAAAACGATGGGCCTTGAGAATATCGATAGTGGAGGTGTTGACCAGCGAACGGCCATAGACGGTGGTCACCACGTTATGGTCACGGTAAAGTCTGCCGATTATGGGCAGCATCTGCTCGGCTAATCCTTCATAGCCCTGCCATTCCTTCAAATACGCTGTCTGCTTCTGATTCATCATTCTTCTATCCCCTCTCTTTCCGAGGCCCGTCATTGGGACCTCCCATGACATTACGCAAAACAATCCTTCAGATTTTTCATTTACCACCATCGCCCGGCAGCCGACAATCGTCGAGAAAAGCCTGCAGTCGCTGCTCCTCCACCCCGGCCAGCCCGGCAATGCGCGATAACCGCGGAAAAGCCCAGGAACAGGAACTTTCAGCAAGGATCTCACCTTCGCTGTTTTTTACCGTACCCTTCACGGCAGCCGTTTTGCTGTCGAATTCGACGATGCAGGCTTCGATTGTAAGCTCCTGCCCTGTCAGGACCGGCTTCAGGAAGCGGACCGTCATCTCCCGTGTCACGCCCAGTTTGCCGTGGCGGGCCATCAGAGCCCAGGCCGATGCCTCGTCCAGAAGTGTCGTAATGATGCCGCCGTGGACCATCCCATCGAAGCCGCAGTAGTGCTCCGGTACGACACAGCTAGAAACGACCCCTTCTGCCGTGTGGCGGAAGCGCAGATGCAGCCCATGGGGATGATCTACCGAACAGGCAAAGCAGGAGCCCGGCCAGCGGCCACCCACTTCCGGCAGGCTTTCGAAAGATTCTTGCTCCGATGACATACGAACTCCTTCAACAGTCATCTCAATCCGTATTTTTACAGCCTCTCCCAGACTACCTGATATTTTTGCTGGTGAAGAGAATTGTCTTGTCGCCAACGAAATTCACCGTGATGTTCTTCTGCTCGTTGCCCCAGATGCAGCTTTTGGCAAAAAGCGCCTCGGAACAGCTGTCCGGCTTGCCGAGAATACCGGCTACCTCGCCGTAGTCCATGCCCATCTTGATTTTCTCGTAATTTTCCGTGGTCAGCTTGCTGCAACCGGAGAGCACGGCAAGCATTATCAGCAGCACGAGCAAAGAAAATCTCGCCATTGCCTTCCCCGGGCGACCCATAGAGATGTATCCGGCCTGCAATGTTTTCACGTCTACCTCCTGGTTTCAAGCGACTGACGATACCATAATTTTTTCACCTTTGAAAAGGCCTAACTCCATGGGGAAACGTTCATTTTTACTGAATCGGCAGGTTGTGGCCGCTCAAATGCGAAAAAAAACCGTCGGCATAGCTGCCCGACGGCCGGCAAATATTTGAGGGTGCCACCCCTGGATCAGAGACGGGTTGCCAGTATTTCACGCACCACGTCAGGCGTAATGCTGGCCCGCTCTCCCAAGGGGTTGCCACCCCGAGCCTCAAGACGCGCAGCAATGGCCTCCGGCGCAGAAACGGCGTCGACATATCCCGACAGCCGTGTCGGCACCCCCAGCGACTGAAAAAATTCTTCGGTCCGGCCAATGGCCGATTCAATGCGCTCATCATCACTGCCGTCGGTAACGCCCCAGATTTGCCTTGCATACTGCAGCAGCTTTTCATGCTTTTCTTCCCTGCGGTTACGCAACAGTCCCGGTAGCACAACGGCCAGGGTCCGGGCATGGTCGATGCCATATGCCGCCGTCAGTTCATGGCCGATCATATGGGTCGACCAGTCCTGGGGCACTCCACAGCCGATGAGTCCGTTCAGGGCCAGAGTGGCGCACCACATGAGACTGGCCATGGTGTCGTAGTCATTGGGCGTGGCAAGGGCCTTCGGCCCCACCTCGAGCAGGGTCAGCAGGACCCCTTCCGCCAGACGGTCCTGCAATGGAGCGGCGGCAGGGTAGGTAAGATACTGTTCGATGGTATGGATGAAGGCATCGACAACACCGTTGGCTATCTGTACTGGCGGCAGGGTATAGGTGGTTTCCGGGTCAAGCACGGCAAATTTCGGATAGCAGAGCGGGCTGCCGAAGGCCAGTTTCTCGTGGGTAGCTTTGCGGGAGATCACGGCAAAGGAATTGGATTCCGAGCCGGTAGCAGGCAGTGTCAGTACCACCCCCAAAGGTATGGCGGATTTTACCGGCGCCTGTTTTGACAGGATATCCCACGGCTCACCCTTAAAATTAGCGGCTGCAGCGATGAACTTGGTTCCGTCCGCCACCGAACCGCCACCGACCGCAAGCAGCATGGTCACCGCCTCTTTTCTGACTACCTCCACACCTTTCATCAATGTCTCATAGCCGGGATTAACCTCGATACCGCCAAATTCCAGGAAGTCATGGCCTTTGAGAGCTTCCCTGACCTGATCGTAGACACCGTTCCGCTTGATGCTGCCGCCGCCGTAGGTGACGAGAACCCTGGCCTCTGCCGGGATCTCTTTGGCTATGGAGGCTATCTTACCCTTGCCGAAGATGATCTTGGTGGGGTTGTAATAGCTGAAGTTGTTCATGGCTGCTCCTTTATCCGGTTGATGAAAAACCTGGTAACTTTACCACAGGTTCCGATGCATCGGTAGCCGCTACTTTGATCGGTCGAATACCTTTACCGCGAAAAACACCTCAATAAAGATAGTGACATGTCCCCCTCCGCTATCGTATATAATGCCCGTCCGGAGAAACTATGGAAACCCGTAAACTGGAAAAAATACGCGCCCTTGTCGGTGAGGTGTCGGAAGAACAGCTCAAATATGTTGACTGTTTCGTCGGCGATGGCATAGGGCTCTTCATTCCGGCAGTTGGTCCCTGTCTCTACGCCATTACCCGAGATCACAGTCACCCGGCATACTCCTTCGTCCTCACTTTCGACGACAAGGGCAATTTTCAGGCCAAAGGAAAAAACATCACCCCCGCCCCCGGCGAAGTGGTTGCCATCGATCCCGGATCACTGCATCATGAAGTTCCCGGACAAGAGCAGTCGCGCTACATCGCCATCCTCATCTCCCATACCCTTCACGACCGGGAGGCACGGCAGTACGATCTTGCCGGAAAAGCCTACGATTTCCATCGATTTTTTCCCGGTCCGGAACTGATCAATCTACTTAAGGAGTTCATGACCGAACACGAAGCGGGACTCCCCGGCGGGGAAGCTGTGCTGGCAGCAGTCTCAATCCGCATCACCCACTCCATCCTCCGGGCCGCCCATGGTGTCAATTCATCGGCGCCCCATATTTCGAACCGGATAGAAATCAATCGCGTTGTCGAATATCTCCACCGCCGCTATGGTGAAAAGGTAACGGTGGACAAGATGGCAACCGTGGCGGCCATGTCACCCTCCCATTTCAGCCGCGTCTTCCGCAAGGAGACCGGTCTTTCACCGATGAATTACCTGATCGACCTGCGCCTGGCAAAAGCCCGCCGTCTCCTGGTCTCCGGCGAAACCTGCGTCACCTCCGTCGCGCTTCGTTGTGGTTTCGCCAGTCATTCCCACTTCACCGACACTTTTCGCAAACGTTTCGGTTGCCCCCCCTCGGATGTCATGACCACCGTAAAAGCAGGATAACCGAAGCAAAAAGCATGAATCCGGAAGCCCCATTGCTGCAAATCTGTTACCTTCGCGGAAAAAGAGTCGAGGAGGAGCTGATGGAAAGAGAAGAACTCATTGAGCTGATCAACAGGAATCCGGTATTCCATCTGGCAACCATCGAAGAGGGGGAACCACGGGTGCGGGGCATGCTTGTTTATCTCGCCGATGACCGGGGAATCCTTTTCCACACAGGAGCCATGAAGGATGTCCACCGGCAGATGATAGCCGATCCCGCGGTGGAGCTCTGCTTTCATGACTGGCAGGCAAACATTCAGGTAAGGGTACGAGGGAAGGCTAAACTGGTGGACGACCAGGCGCTGAAAGAGGAGATTGTTAACTCGCCGGGCCGGGAATTCCTGAAGCCATGGATCGAGGCGAGTGGCTACAGTCTCATGTCGGTTTTCCGCGTCGAGGGATGCCAGGCCCTGGCCTGGACCATGGAGAGCAACTTTGCGCCGAAGGAATGGGTAACCCTGTGATAAATGCAAAAAGGCCAGTCCGAAAACTGTCGGAAACATTAAGAGGTTGTTGAAAAATTCCAGGTTGTTCAAAAACAGTTAGATCGTCGCACCCGCAGGAGCGACCGCGGAGGCGTAGCTGCGCTACGCCGCACAAGAGAGCGACGAGGACGGCGGTGAAATGGCTGTTTTTCAACAACCTGTTAAAGAAGGTCCAGCACCATCTTCGTTCCAATCACCACCAGCAGCAGCGCAAAAATTTTCTTGAGCCCCGCCACCGGCAGCAAGTGGGCCAGTTTCGCCCCGAGGGGCGCAGTGGCAATGCTTGCCGCCGCCACTCCCATAAGGGCCGGGAGATGAACGAAACCGAGTGTGTGTGGCGGAAGGGAAGCAGCAAGACCGTTGGCCACGTAGCCTGCCGCACCGGCAAGGGCGATGGGAAAACCGATTGCCGCCGAAGTGCCGATGGCATTGTGCATGGCAACGTTGCACCAGAGCAGAAAGGGGACGGACATGCTGCCGCCGCCGATGCCGACGAAGCTGGACACCCCACCGATCAGGCCACCCACGCCGAAAATCGTGCCCTTTCCCGGGAGCTGCCGATGGGGCTGCGGCTTGATATTGAAGAACATCTGTATGGCCACGTAAAAGAGGAAAACGACAAAGAAACCTTTGAGAAATGCGGTGGAAAGCCTGGAGGCAACCCAGGAGCCGAGAAAGGTGCCGAATACGATGCCCGGACTGATCTGCCGCACCACGTTCCAGTTGACGGCCCCCCGCGCATGGTGGGCACGGAGACTGGAGATGGAGGTGAAAATGATACTGGCCAGGGAAGTACCCAGGGCCAGGTGCAGAATATGCTCAGGAGGCAACTGCTGATGGGCGAAAATGAACGACAGCACCGGTACGATCACCAGCCCCCCGCCGACGCCGAGCAACCCCGCCATGACGCCTGCAAATGCCCCCAATACTAAGTACAACAGCCATACGGTCACCATAATCCCTCCTCGTCTTGAGGCTTCCATAATAGCCAGTGGGAAGGCGGTTTTCCAGCTTTTTCACCCACAAAAGCAAAGGCGGCCGGAATGGCCGCCCAGATTGCTGACAAAATCACAATATGTAAGGCTGATCAAAAAGCCCTAGGTGCAAGGCGCCCGAAACCTGAGGAGTGAGGCGTACTTAACGGTACGCCGCAGCGACGAATGGTAAGGGCAACGCCGCAGATGGGGCTTTTTCATCAGACTCGGCGGCCGGAATGGCCGCCTTTATCCGCTTATGGACGTATAGCTCTTTAATTGTTGCCGCTGTTCTGGGCTATTGCCTTTTCGTTGGGACTGATCTCCAGCTGCACCCGGCGATTGAGGGCGCGGTTGGCGTCGGTGTCGTTGGCAACGGCCGGGCGGCTCGATCCATAGCCTACAGCAGTCAGCCTGAACGCAGGCACACCGTTGGCAGTGAGGAAATCGCGAACCTGCTTCGCGCGCCTTTCACTCAATGGCTGGTTGATGGCATCGGAGCCGGTGGAATCGGTATGTCCCTGAACGACGATATTGGTCTCAGAGGCCTTGAGGGTTGCCGCCGCCTTGCTCAGAGACTCTTTGGCTCCCGACTTCAGGGCATCCTTGCCCAAATCGAAGAGAATACCTGACGGCAAAGCCACATAAACCTTGTCGCCGTCCCTGACCACCTCCGCCTCAGGCAGGTTCTTCTTCAGGGCTGCCGCCTGCCGGTCCATGTAATAACCGATGCCGCCGCCCACGACTGCGCCGGACAGACCACCGATAGCAGCATTTCGTCCCCTGTGAGTCTTTCCGCCTGCCAGCGCCCCGATACCTGCGCCCAGTGCCGCCCCACCCAAAGAGCCTATGGCGCTTCGCTTAAATTCATAGCTGCCATCGGGATTGGTTGCGCAACCAGCTGCCAGCATGGCCACTATCGATGCGCCAGCAACTACCTTGATGAAACTTTTCGCTCTCACTTTCATTTCTCCTTTGATGATGATCTCGGGAACTGTCAGCACCCGCTTTTACCGCCGTAGTATAATATCGTAGACAGTAAAGAGCAAGGTTATCGATCACCACTCATACCTGGACACCTGAAGGCACTTGACCGGTGTAGCTGGTATGAAGGAAGAAAAGCAGCGGTGAGGAAACAAGCCGCAAAGGATATGGATAGGAAGCTACCACCGCCACCTGCAGTTGGCAGGGACTAAAGAGTCTCCATTCATTTCCCCGATCACAGATACGCTACTTGGTCATCCACGAGGCTTTGGTCGCGAGCCTGACCCCATCTTCAAGAGTGGCCTGGGTCAGGCTCCCCGCTTCGGCCTGAATGCAGATGAAATAGAGATCCGCATCACCCGCCCTGTAGGCCCGCTCGCCGGACGGAGCCACCCGGATCAGGCTCCCTTCGCTTACCGGGAACTCATTCCCGTCCACGTAAAAGATGCCGGTCCCCCCCAGGACGATGTAGAGCTCTTCGTTCTTCTTGTGAACATGGACAAAGGGTATCCCCTTGCCTGCCGGCAGCCGGTTGAGGGACACCTCGCAGCCGGTGAGCCCCAGAGATTCGCCAATGAAGTACTTACCGTGAAAGCCGAGAAAATCCCTCTCCAGTAGTGTCGCAAAAGGTCCGGTGTGCTCTGCGGCGAAGTTCTCTCCTTGAATGGTCATGGTATCCTCCTTGAAGTTATGGACCTTCCGGTCCAGAAATGCCTAAAAAAATTTAGTCCAATGCCCGCAGGATGACGGCAACGATCTCTCGGACACGCTCTTCATCGGCCCCACCCTTGACGACCATCTTGATTCCCCCCAGGCTGCTGATCAGATAACCGGCCAAGGCCTCGGCCTCCACTTCTTGGGTAATCCCCCCCTCTGCCTGGCCACGCCTCACCGCCCGGCAAAGCAGGGCGCGCAGCCCCTCAAATCCCGAGGAAACCTCTCCGGCTATGTCACCGTCTTTCTGGGCGCACTCGGTGGCGGTATTCATAATTAGACAGCCGCGTCTGGTCTCGTTGGGACGCCTGGCCTCGGCTGCCGAATTCAGCAACATTCGCTCGATGAATTCCCGCGCCGATCCGGAGTTCTCCAGCAACTGGGATAGTCCTTGCCCGATTTTTTCCCGGTAGCGGGCCATGCTGCGCAGAAAAATTTCCTTCTTGCCGCCAAAGGCTTGATAAAAGCTGCTCTTGGACAGCCCCATGGCCTGGAGCAGGTCCTGTAGGGTTGTCGCTTCATAGCCCCTGGACCAGAACACCTGCATGGCCGTATCCAGGGCCTTCTCCGGATCGTATGCGAGAGGTCTCCCCATTGTCATGACGAAACTTTAGGACCAAAAGGTCCAGAAGTCAATTTCTTTTTCTTTTCTTGCCCGTTCCAGGGCCACACACTCACGATGATGTATAATCATAGAAGATTCGTTAGCGACCAAATAGGAGGATGCGCCATGGGAAATCCCTTTGTACATGTGGAGTTGACGACAACTGACCTGGCCCGTGCCAAAGCGTTTTACACGGCACTGTTCGACTGGCAGCTGGAGGATATACCGGGGATGGACTATACCCTGATCAAGGTGGGCGACGGTACCGGGGGTGGTATGATGCAAACCCCTGGTCCCGGAGTCTCCTCTTCATGGCTCGCCTATGTACTGGTTGACAATGTTCAGGCGGCAACGGCGAAGGCCATGACCCTCGGTGCGACCATTTGCAAGGAGGTTACCGAGATTCCAGGCATCGGCTGGTTCAGTGTCATCACAGACCCGACAGGGGCGACTTTGGCACTGTGGCAGACAAATCCAGTCGGCTGCGGTTCGCCGGAATAAGCGGCTATTTCTGGAGGTGCACGATGAGATGGTTCATGTCCAGCTACAGTAGCCACTGTTATGCGTTGATGCGCATCGTGGCAGGCTTTCTGTTTCTTTGGCATGGCGCCCAGAAGCTGTTCGCTATTCCGAGCCCTATGCCGCCAGGAGTCCCCTCCTTCATTACCTATGTGGCCGGTCCCATCGAGCTGTTTTGCGGCATACTGGTCATGATAGGTCTGTTCACCCACTGGGCAGCCTTTATTGCCAGCGGCCAGATGGCCTTCGCCTACTGGATCGGCCATGGAACGAAGGCGTTGCTGCCGCTTCAGAATGAAGGCGAACTGGCGGCGCTGTATTGTTTTATCTTCCTCTTCATAGCTGCCCAGGGAGGTGGAATCTGGAGCGTCGATGCCGCCAGGCAGCGTTGACGGATCCGGCGGAACACTCCATTTGAGCCGGATTGACAGCAGGTTAACCACATCCACACTTTTAGCACCAGAAACTAACCTACAAGGAGAAAGCAATGATCAGATCAACCATATGCCTTCTGCTGATTGCCTCTGCCACTGTTGCCGGAGCTGGCGAAACGGGAAAAACAGTTTCCTCTTCCATTGTCGACACTACCGGGAAATCGGTCGGTACCGCAACCTTCGCCGAGAAAAAGGGGGGTGTAGAAGTGACTATCAAGGCGTCGGGCCTCCCGCCAGGTAAACATGGCATGCATATCCATGAAAACGGCAAGTGCGAGCCTCCCGGTTTTGCCACCGCAGGCGCTCATTTCAACCCCACCGGCAGGCACCACGGTGCCGGTCACCCGGAAGGAAAGCATGCCGGCGACCTGCCCAACCTGGAGGTGAAAAAGGACGGCACTGCAAAATTAACGGCAACAGCAGAAGGAGCAACACTGGGCAAAGGGAAGACCTCGTTGCTGAAAAATGGTGGTACGGCCCTGATCATCCACGCCAAGCCTGACGACGAGAAGACCGACCCAACCGGCAACTCCGGTGACAGGATAGCCTGCGGAGTGGTCGGCGCCAGATGATGCGGCACGGCTAAAGGGGCCAGTAAGGGCATTTACCCGCGCTTATATGCGCATGAAACATCAAAGGCGGCCAGCAGGCCGCCTTCTGCTTTAAGGAAGCTTCCCGCAAATTCCGTCCCCGGAATCCACTGTTGCCCATCATTAGTTAACTGGACAAAATTGCTTCCAACTATATACTCAAATTCCTACCCGGAGCTGCTACACGGGGGTTGTACGGGAACAAAGGGAGGTGCACGGGTGGTAAAGACATTCAACCGCTGGCTGATTGCGGTTATCTGCACGCTGCTGATGGTCAACCTGGGAACCGTGTACGCCTGGAGCTTCTTCCAGAAACCCCTCAGCGACGCCTACTTTTGGTCGAACAGCCAGGTGGCATGGGCTTTCAGCCTCGCCATCTGCTTTCTCGGTCTGGCTGCCGCAGCTGGAGGGATGTTATTGCCGAAGACAGGACCGACGATCCTTGCCCTGCTGGGCGGGATGCTGTTCGGCTGCGGTTACCTGCTGGCAGCACAGGCGCTCAGAATACATTCCCTCCCGCTCCTTTATGCCGGTTACGGCGTAATCGGTGGAACCGGCCTGGGACTCAGCTATGTCACTCCGGTCGCAACGATGGCCAGGTGGTTTCCGGACCGGAAAGGGTTTGCCACCGGCATGGTGGTCATGGGGTTCGGCTTTGGCGCCCTCCTGATGTCGAAGGTTTTAGCGCCTCTGCTCCTGGCTCGACTGGGCGGAGACATGGTAAGGGTCTTTGCCGTGATGGGGATGCTGTTCCTCCTGCTGATCATTCCTGCTGCAGCCTTTGTCAGGAATCCGCCCGCCGGATGGATGCCGTCGGGTTATATCCTGCCAATGGCGAGCGCCGGGAGCGGCCCGGACGAGCATGGCAGGGGAACCCGTGCCTGCCTGATTTCGCGGGAATTTGCGCTGCTTTGGGTGATCTTCTTCTGCAACATCACCGCCGGCATCGCCATTATCGGTTTCCAGTCGCCGCTCTTTCAGGATATCTGGAGCAAGGCAGACCCGGCGCTGGGAAAGGAGGCTCTTGCCAGGTACGGCGCCACCCTGATCGCAGTCAGTTCCATTTTCAACGGTATCGGCAGGTTTTTGTGGGGAGGGATCTCGGACCGGATCGGCCGCCGGGAGACCTTCAGAATCATTCTCGGCACCCAACTGCTGGCGTTTATTCTCTTGACGTACACCGACAATCCTTGGCTCTTTGCGCTGCTGGTCTGTTACATTCTCCTCTGCTATGGCGGCGGTTTCGGAACCATGCCCTCCTTCGTGCTCGATCTGTTCGGCAGCAAGGTCATGCCTGCCGTCTATGGCACAATCCTCACTGCCTGGTCCGCCGCCGGTATCGCCGGCCCACAGCTGGTCGCCCTCATCAAGGATCGGTATCCGGCTGGACTCTATCCCGGACGGGCATCCTTCTACAGTTTTGCCCTGGCATGCGGGTTTCTCCTGATAGGGCTCATCTTCTCGTTTCTGCTCAAGTCACGCCGCCAGTAGCCACTTGATTTTCTATTCCGGCGCCAGGACCAGATCGAAGGTGGCTTTTTTTGTGGCGCTGCGGGTAATGCCGGCTGATCAGTCCGGCATTACCGTCCATGTCCACCCAAATGTGGATATAGGGAGACATTGGCTGTACGTCGGCTGGAAATCGGTTTTCAGGAACAAGAAACAATAAAGGCGACCCAATGGTCGCCTTTTGAATAAGTTTTCAGGAACAAGAAACAATAAAGGCGACCCAATGGTCGCCTTTTGAATAAAAGTGAATCGATCGTTCTGATGCTTACCGTGACCGGCGATTCTTTCCCTGCTTGCCGGATGATGTGGCAGCAGCGTTAAACTCAGGCTCATAACCCACAGAAAAACTGACGGCAATGTTGTTTCGCATACTCAGAAAATGGGAGTTGTTCTTATCAAACGGACAGATGGGGGCACCGCAGGGTTCAAAGCCAAACCGTTGGTAATAAGCTGGTTTCCCCAGGACAAACAGGGTCCGGCTTTTGATCGCCTCCTGTCGCAAGGCAAATTTCAGCAGTTCCGAACCCACCCCCTGATTTTGAAATTCGGGGGCCACCGCCATGGGGGCCAGGTGCAAGCCACAGATGTCGGTGCCATCATAGGCGTTGGAAAATGCGATGTAGGCAATGACCTTGCTGGTATGAATACAGACCCATTCATGCACGAGCCTGTTGTTCTCGTGGAGTTTCTGTACCAACGCCACTTCATAATCAGTGCCGGGAAAGGCATGCTGCAATAGCGCATAGACCTTGGTGCGGTTCTCGATCATCAACTTCTGTATTTTCATGATGAATGGGACTCCAGGACGTTGGCTTCGGCACTACTTTTTACTTGAAAACCCGGCGCGGTCAAGGTGGTTGCAGATGAAGCTTTCTCCCATGCTAAGGGAATACTCACAAAATTTCGGCTTGGGTCTTTTCACCTTGCACTCGAAGAAATCCTGGCTGACCATGCGGGTTCGACATACTGGCTTACAATTAAACAGGTTAAAGATACTCATAGTTTCACCTTCTCTCGGTTTTGCTGTGTCGGCATTTTTTTGGCGACGGCACCCAATATACCACGCTTGGAACCGGAAGCGGGGTTTTTATTAGATGTGTGAGCTCTCACTCCCGAAGATTCCAAAGAGCCTGATTAATTCTGCCGTATAATGAAGCTAGGAAATTAACAGGAGAGTAGCCAGCATACCAGCCGTGGGAAATTCGAGCTAGGAGTCTGTCGGACTTAGAATGAATCGGCTGCGAAAATGGCAAATCGGTCCGGATCTCTGTAAATTTTCGACAAATAGGTCCACTATTCGCTCTCAAATTTCCAAATATCCGTCCTCGATTTTCCATTCTCTCGCTTCGATCCCTAAGTCAGACAGACTCCTAGAAGAATAATTTTATAGTTGTTGGTCAATTAGGCGACTGATCGGCCGCCTTTGCAGTCAGACCTGTACAGATTTCCTCGACCTGCTGCAACAAGCCCTGAATCTCCGGCTGCTGCACGATCTCGCACTGCTCGGCCAGAACCGCCGCCAGGATCTCGTCGGTCGTCAGTGGGTTGGCCAACACGACGCGCAGGACAGTTAGTTCTTCATCATGGCGAGCCACTCGCAGCCGTGTTCGGGAGACAAAGGTTTTCCCCGCTTCCCGTTGATGTTTTTGCAGCAGCTGGCAGACCTGGTCGAGGAGCGCATTGATACCGGCACGTTGCTCAGCAGGCGCTGCGGCCAGGGCCTTTTGTACATTGAGCGGACAGTAGCGGTAGGTAAGGATATTCAGCTCCGGTTCGCTGGTCAGTTCAAAATCGGGATACTGGCGGATCATGGCGGCAAAGGTCCGCGCCCGCTCGATCCCCATATCCATGAGGAGTTCGTACCCCTTGCGGCCAATGATGGATAAACCGGCATGAACCAACATCGCCATACCCGGCCGTGATCCTTCGAGGGTATGGCTTCCCAGATCCTTGGAGCCATGACGCAGGATGTAATTTGCGTGATGTTCGATCGCCGAAAGGGCCGTCGGATCCTTGAAGACGACCATCCCCGCCCCCATGGGAACATAAAGCTGCTTGTGCGCATCGATGGTGACCGAGTCGGCCCGCTCTATGCCACTGAGCAGAGAGCGGAACCGGTCGGAAAAGAGAGTCGGCCCACCCCAGGCAGCGTCCACATGGAAATGGCACCCGAGCTCCCCTGCGAGATCAGCCAAGGCCTCCAGCGGGTCGACATTGCCGGTTTCGGTGGTGCCGGCGATGCCAACCAATGCCAGCGGAAGTATGTTCCTGTCCTGCAGGCGCCGGACCTCTTCCCGCAACAGCTTCAGGTCGACACGGTTATGGGCATCGGTCTGCACCTTGATCAGGTTGTCCCGGCCCAGGCCCAGGAGATCGGCGGCCTTGCCGAAGGAATAGTGGCCGCGCTCGGAGACGAGGACCGCAATACCCTCAGCCCCTCGATGCTGCAGCGCCCGGCCCAGCCCTTCCTGTGCAAGCCCGCCAAAATCAGCGCTTGGAGCGAAGAGACGGTTGCGAGCCACCCAGAGTGCCGTGACGTTGGCAATGGTGCCGCCGGAACAGAAGGCCCCCAGGGCATGCTGGCTGTTGTGAATCCAGGCGGGATAGAAGTCGGCATCCCGGCGGTAGACCAGGTGATGGAGCATGGCCAGGACCTGCCGCTCCATGGGGGTAAAGGCCTTGGATGTCTCCACCTTGACCAGGTTCTGGTTGAGGGCTGTCATGAGGCGCGCCAGGGGGAGCATGAAGTAGGGGATCGCCGAAGTCATGTGGCCGACAAAGCCGGGGGCAGCAGTATGGACCGACTGGGCGACCAGGTTCTCCTTGACGAATTCGGTATATTCGGAGACGTAGGTCGGTTCTTCCGGGATGATGGCAGAGGCGAAATCGGCCTCGATAGCTTCGAGGTCGCGTTCGATGGCAACGATATGGGTCTGCAAAAAGCCGGTGACATCTGCGGCAATCGCCTGATCGATAGCGCCTAGGGTCGAATCGGGCGCTTCCGGGACGGTAAAGATCCGGTAAAGATTTTCCAGATTGGCACGAGCTGCTTCACGATTTTTCAGCATTATGGTTCACCTTTTGGAGCGTCTTCCACTGCGGGGCTGGTACTGGCAGTATGGCAGCAACAGAAAGGTCCTTCGCAGCCGTTTCTTGCCGCCCATACTTCGGCTCCTTGATATTTTAAAACAGGAGTATACAGCTACACTGGCCTAAAAAGCAAGGACGTCGCCCCCATTGGTTGCCCCTGGCCTCGCAGAAGGTCTCTTTTTAATTCAAGTTTCGAACTAACAATCCGCTACCGATAAGGAAGCAGGCTCCGGGACCGGAGCACTTGATCCGCCGGTTGGCATTGCAATGAACAGCGTCAGAACATATATGTCCAGAATTCCGTTAAACAACCTTGCAACTTCCCCATCAGCAATGTTCAATGGGCGACGAATTACAAGGACGTTGAAGTTACCTCCTTGGCCTTCACCTGATAAAATTTAAGAGAGGAGGCACCCATGAAAAATCATGAGATCGCCCGCATCTTCTCCGAAATCGCTGACATCCAGGAGTTCCGCGGCTACGATATTTTCAAGATCAGGGCCTATCGCCGTGCCGCTTTGAACCTGGAAGGACTGTCCCAGGCCATCGACAACCTCTCCCATAAGGAACTGTTGAAAATCCCCGGGATCGGCAAAGATTTCGCCGCCAAGATAGAGGAGTATCTCGCCACCGGCAAGATCGAGGCCCACGAAAAGCTCAAGGAAGAGGTGCCGCTGGGGATGCTGGAATTGCTGGTCATTCCCGGTCTGGGGCCGGCAAAGGCGAAACTCCTCTATGACAAGCTGGGGGTCAAGGGAATGGACGATCTGGAACGGGCCGCGGCCGAGCACCGGCTGGCGGGGGCAATCCCCAAGATCCAGAGCAAGACCGAGGAAAACATCCTTAAGGGAATCGAGATGGTAAAGAGGGGCCGGGAACGGTTTCCCCTCGGGCGGGTGCTGCCGCTGGCTGACTCCCTGGTGGATAGCCTGCGCAAGCAGGGATGCGTGGAGCGGATCGAGCTGGCCGGCAGCATCAGGCGCTGGAAAGAGACGGTGAAGGACATCGATATCGTCGCCACCGCCTCTGACCCGGCGGCACTGATGATCGCCTTTACCACGCTCCCCCAGGTAACCAGGCTGCTGCTGAAAGGGCCGACCAGGTCATCGGTGCTTGTCACGGACGGAATCCAGGTGGACCTCCGGGTGGTGGAGCGGGGTTCCTTTGGCGCCGCCCTGGCCTATCTCACCGGTTCGAAGAATCACAACGTGCGGCTCAGGGACATGGCGGTACGCCAGGGGCTGAAGATCAACGAGTACGGTATCTTTCGGACCGAAGATGATTCGCGGATCGGCGGGGCAGAAGAGGAGGACGTCTATCGGGTGGTTGGCCTACCCTTCATCCCGCCGGAACTGCGCGAAGACGGCGGCGAGGTGGAGGCGGCCCTGGCCGATGCCTTGCCCCGGCTGGTCACCGCCGGAGACATCAGGGGGGACCTGCACGTCCATTCCCGGTGGAGCGACGGCATGCACTCCCTGGACAAGATGGCCGCAGCAGCCAGAAAGCGGGGGCTTGCCTATATCGCCCTCACCGATCACTCCCGGTCCCTGGGGGTCACCCGTGGTCTGACCATCGAGCGGCTCATAGAGCAGCGGGAGGAGATCGCCGCCTTCAACCGTAACAGTGGCGACTTCCGGGTGCTGCACGGCACGGAGATGGACATCCTGCCCGATGGCTCCCTTGATTTTCCCGATGAGGTGCTGAAAGAGCTTGATTTCGTCATCGCCTCCATCCACTCGGCCTTCAAGCAGCCCCGGGAGCAGATCACCGCCCGGATGGCGGCCGCCATGCGCAACCCGTGGGTGACCATGATCGCTCACCCAACCGGCAGAATACTGGGGGAACGTGAGGCGTACGAGATCGACATGGACGAGGTGCTCCGGGTGGCGGCGGAAACCGGCACCGCACTGGAAATCAACGCCTATCCGCTCCGCCTGGACATCAACGACCGCCAAGCGCGGCGAGCCAAGGAGCTGGGGGTACCGGTGGCCATCAACACCGATGCCCATGTCACCAGCAACTTCGACTTCCTTCCCTATGGAATAGCCATTGCCCGCAGGGGCTGGCTGGAAAAGGAGGATGTGCTGAACGCCCTGGAGCTGCCGGAGTTTTTGCGGAGAAGAAGAAGGAATTCGGGGAAGTTTGGCGGGCATTGAAAGAGGTAAGGAGACTTAAGTGCAACGTCTTGGCCTAGATTTCTGAATTATGTATTGTGTCCCCCCGAAATCGTGTCCCCCGAAAATCTAAAGGTGGGGGCAGAAAGGCAGACCTGCCTCCCGCAAATTTTTGTGCAGAAGCTGCAAAGGCGGCCCTTTGATCGCCTTTGGAATTAAGTTTGGTGTCCTTTGAATTCATGGAATTCCTGCATAGATTCTTGCGAAGGTATGCATTTAAAATCGTGATGTCAAAGAATTTATTTACTTGACAAATCTAATTTTAAATTAAAAAATTATCAACTTTTATTTTTAGGAGGGGGCATGTTTAGAAAGATTGTTCTTGCAATAACAGGAGGGATGGTACTTATTGGTGCATGCATTGTCGCCAACGCGGAAACGACAACATTTACTGTTGATCCGAAATATTCGGATAGGTATCTGGCGGGATACCCGCACACCGGTTTTCAGTCGAGCGGGGTGCAGCTCTTGCCGGGGGATCACCTGATTATCGTTTCCACTGGGCTATCATGTGCGGTCCCTGGCGGTTGCAACGGCCCGAACGGCAATGGCGCTCCACCGCCACCGTCGATGGCTTCTTCGTTTTTGGCTCCTTATCTCAGCGCCACTGCTCTTGTCGGCAAAATAGGCACCAACGCACCATTTTTCGTCGGTGAATCATTGGATGTGTTTGTAACGCAAGCAGGAACGCTCTATCTTGGTTTCAATGACAGCAGGTGTGATGACAATAGTGGTGCTTTTTATTCACAGATCACGGTCGTCAGGCCACCAGTCAATAATCCGCCGGTAGCAGAGGCCGGGGCTGATCAGACCGTCACTGAAGGTTCTCTCGTCACTTTGGATGGCTCGGCGGCTATAGATCCGGACGGCGATGCCCTGACCTTCCAATGGATGCAGGTGAGTGGTACTCCTGTTGCGCTGAATACTAGTGATTCGGTTCGTCCGACGTTTACTGCTCCACTCGTTACACGTGGAGGAGAAACCCTGACCTTTCGGCTTGTAGTCAATGACGGAAACCTGGTGAGTAAACCGGATTTCGTCAACATAAATGTAAAGAACTTAAACCATCTGCCGGAAACAGAGGCTGGGCCGATCATGACCGTAGGTGAGCGGAGCCAGGTGACGCTGGATGGCTCTGCCACTTTCGATCCCGATGGAGATGTCTTGACGTATCAATGGACCCAGATAGCGGGTTCCCCGGTTGAGCTATCAGGAGCAACTACCACTAAGCCGGTGTTTGTTGCTCCGGCAGTGGGTGTCGAGGGTGCTATACTTACCTTTCAGCTGTCGGCCTCGGATGGGATTGAAGCAGTAAGTGATACGGTGGATGTAGTCGTGGAAAATATAAACCATGCCCCGCTAGCCGATGCAGGCGACCTTCTGATGCGCAACGAGGGCAACACTGTTGTACTCAATGGATCAAAAAGCAGCGACCAGGATGGAGACCTGATTACCTATAGCTGGAGGCAATTGGAAGGAATACCGGTTCAAATATCGAACTCCTATGCACAGAGCCCGTCTTTTACCGCTCCTTTTGTGGGTCTCGACGGAGCATTGCTCAAGTTTGAATTGGTGGTCAACGATGGCCTGGTTGAGAGTAACCCCGCCCATGTGTTGGTGAAGGTGCTTGATGTAAATGCTCCACCCTCATGCGATACTGCCAAAGCTGACCCTTCAGTGCTGTGGCCTCCCAATCACAAATTGGCGCCGGTCGGCATTACGGGCTTGCAAGACCCCGAAAACAACGAAGTAAATATAGAGCTGCTGAATATAACCCAAGATGAACCGACCAACGGACTCGGAGATGGCGACACAAGTCTTGACGCCTATAAACAAGAGAACGGACTACTGCTTCGTGCCGAGCGGGCTGGCAACGGGAACGGCAGGACCTACGGCATTACGTTCAAGGCCACGGATAGCTTTGGCGAGAGTTGCACCGGAGCTGTTACGGTGACAGTACCGCATGATAGACATGGCATAAGCATTGACGATGGGCAACTGTATGATTCGCTTCTGCCCTGATCACTGGCAGGAATAGCAACAGTATCAGGTACTGGAAGAGGATCCCCACGGGGATCCTCTTCTGGAGTGACCTTATTGCAGGATTAAAAGCAGAAAGTGCGGCCATCTGGCCCGCCCACTATTACTTCCCAAGCCTCTTCAACGCCCTCTGCGCCTGCCCATCCCCCTGTGCCGCTGCCTTCTCAAACAGTTCCTTGGCCAGGGCCACATCCTGGGGCACATACTCTCCCTTTTCGTTCATCCTCCCCAGGGCATACTGGGCCTTGGCATATCCGGCATCGGCAGCTTTCTGCATCCAGTATACGTACTTTTCAGCATCGGCATACTGCTTCAGGCCGCTTTTCGGGTTGAAGAGCATGGCGAATTCATACTGGGCTTCGCGGTGGTTCTGCTCTGCCGCCTTTCCGAACCAGTAATAGGCCTCCTTTGTATCCTGCTTCAAGCAGTCGTAGGAGGCAGGGCCGGTATAGTAATAGTAGGCCAGCTTGAACTGGGCCGGGGCATAGCCTTGCTCTGCCATGGATTTCAGCTGCTCCATGCCGCGCAGGACCCGGGCCGGATACTCTCCGTCATGCCCCTCAATACTGCGCAGAGCTTTGGTGTACTGGGCCTTGTGCTCTGCTTGAAGCAAAACGGCCTGCCGCTGCGCCGGGTCCGTTGCACATCCGGCTATGAGGACAAAAACGATGGAAATCATCCATCCCACGAGGTGTCTCTTTTCCATGTCCACAGCCTCTCTTTGCCGCATGGGTTATCCAGTATAGCCGAATCGTGTCGCCGCATCGGCCTGGGTGATGACCCGCAAGGTCGGCGGTCCGCCGGCAAAGGCGAGCACCTTCTCCCACAGGCGGTTGTCCCTAGGGTCGCGGTAGAGTTCCGCACCTTCATCCGGTTTCTCCGCCAGCTTCTGCAGCCGGTTGGCGGCCAGCCATTCCACCCGGTCGGCAATGGCATCGCCGGTTATCTTTAGACCAAGGTCAAGCCACATGCCGACCAGTTCCGTCTCTTCAGGCTTCAAGTCTTCAAACATCTTTTCCTCCTTTACTTTCAAGGGGTGAAGTAGAAACTGCCTACCTCACCCCCACGGATTGCAAACCCTTCCGCCACATCGCTCCATATCCTTCACATTGCGGGTAACCACAACCAAGCCATGGGCCGTAGCGGTGGCGGCAATGAGAGAATCCATTACCGGTAACTTCTCTCCCTTCTGCTCCGCCATTCCCTGGAGTTCCCCCCAGCAGAGAGCGGTTTCCAGATCAATGTCCAGGATGCGTCCGGTGAACCTTTCCACCAGGTCAAGGGCGACCCAGGCCTGAAGCTCATCTTTTTTGGAGCCATCGGGGAGTTTGCTGATCCCTTTCTGCAACTCTCCCAAATTCAGAACACTGAGAAAAAGGGATTGCTCTTCCTGCTCGTCCAACCAATTGACCACTGCAGGGTTCGGCTCTTTTTTCACCAGCTCGGAAATCAGACAAGTATCAAGCAGGTATTTCACAGCTCCACCTCGCGGGATATATCGGCACTGCGGCTGAGATCGAGCTCCACATCACGCAGGGGAGATTCCTTGAAAAACTTGGCCAGGCCGGTACGCGGCACGGTCAGCTTGCGATACTCATCAAACGATACGACGACAGCAGAAGGTTTGCCGCGTAGGGTAATCGTCTGCGGACCATCATGCTGAGCCAGTTTAATTACCTGGCTCAAGCGGTTCTTGGCTTCCTGAAGCTGCCATTCACGGTCATGGGGCAAGCGATCCGTTTTTTTAGATTTCATAGGAGCTCCCTTAGCTAGCTAGACAGCCTAGCTAGTTAAAATGTACCACAGCATTGAAGCGACATCCACCTTATTTTCCGACAGATCAAACGGTCACCTGGGCTTTCGGGGCCCCGGCGCAGAATGACGCCCGAGCGTTGCATCCAGTTCATCGATCCAACCGGCTTTGGCGTCTGGAAAGGCATCCGCATAGGGGACATAGGGTTTGATATCCAGAACGGGTGTTCCATCCAAGAGATCCACACCGCGCAGATGGAGTGTCCTCCCTTCGATCGTTACCAGTTCCACAGCCGACAGGCCGATGGAATTGGGGCGATGGGGGGAGCGGGTGGCCAGGACGCCCCGCTTCGGTCCGCCGCGAGGGGGTTTGACACTGCTTCTCCAGCCTTCACTCAGATGAAAGGCGAAGATGAGCCAGAGCCGGTCGAAGCCGCTCAGATCCTGAATGACCTTCTCGTCCAGCCACTGCTGCAGTTCCAGGGTAGCCATGGCGAAATCCCCGGTTTTCGTGCCTGCCACCACTGTGCTCTGATGGGGTGCGTCGATGCGGCGTGCATAGGGGGATTGGAGGATGCCGATGGGGCGATAGATGAAAGGGGAATCGTGGGTCATCATAAAGGCATTGGAACTGTGGTTGTTTCATTAAGGAAGAAACTGATATTCATTGCTGCGCATTTTCGCTCATTAAACCGCAAAATTTCAAGCATTAAAATGGCAAAGGGGGCACTGGCCCACTTTGGAATAAATGTGCTGTCCCCATAACGCCACCGTTACGCAACAAAATTCCACAGATATCTTGCACCATAGCAGTCGAAAATGTTAAAAGAGATGTCCATCTCTTCATTTTGTCTAAAGACTAAAATGCAGTGTCATATCAAATTATGAGGGTGTAAGAATGACGATGAAACACTTTGGTCCGACTAAACTCGATGCAACACTCATCCCCCAAATTGCCCAGCAGTGGGGAACGCCGATATATCTGCACGATCAGGCATACATCGAAAACAGCTGTGAACAGCTGCTGAACATGCCCAACGCCTACGGCCTGCACGTGCGCTACGCCATGAAGGCCAATTCGGATCGCACCGTCCTGCGGGTCGTCACCAACAAAGGACTGGATCTGGACTGCTCGTCGGTCGATGAAGCGGCCCGTGCCCATGCCGCCGGCATTCCCTATAGCCGGATGATGCTGACCACCCAGGAGGTGCCGGCCGATGAGGAACGCGCCGAACTGGAGTCGATGATCAAAGCAGGCCTCAAGTACAACGTCTGCTCCATGACCCAGTTTCAACTGATTGCCGACTTTGCCAAAGCCAACACTATCGACCTGTCGATCCGGGTCCATCCGGGCGCAGCAGGCGGCGGAGAAAGCGCCACCCGCGACACCGGCAGCGAATATTCCTGCTTCGGTGTCCATCTGAACGATGTTCCCAAGGTCAAGGCCCTGGCCGCCGAGCAGGGGCTGCGCTTTACCCAGGTACACGTGCACATCGGTTCCGGTGGCGATCCGGAAAAATGGCGGGAGAACATCGATCGAGAGTTGGGCTTCGTCAAGACCTACTTCCCCGATGCCACCACGGTAAGTTTTGGCGGCGGGCTGAAGGTGGCCAGAATGCCGGGGGAAAAACAGGCCGACATCGCCTCCCTGGGTGCCTATGCCAAGCAGCGGATTGAGGAATTCAAGGCGGCCACCGGCCGGGAACTGAAGATGGAGATCGAGCCGGGCACCTATGTGGTAGCCAACTCTGGCCATATCGTCACCCGCATCATCGATAAGAAACTGACCAACGGCATGAATTTCCTCATCGTCGACGGCGGCATGGAACTCTTGACCCGCCCGCTCCTGTACGGCTCAGAGCATCCCATTGCCATCGTAAGCCAGGACAGCACCTTACTCTCCAGCGAGTATGATCAGACCCCCACGGCGGGGCTTAAATCCTTCGGCATCGTCGGCCGCTGCTGCGAAAGCGGCGACTCGGTGCGCCTGGACAAGGAGGGCAATATCGTGCCGGTCATGATCATCGAACCGGAAATCGGCGACTATGTGGTCATTGGCGGCACTGGGGCCTATTCCGAGAGCATGTCACCGGAAAATTACAACTCCCACCGCAAGCCGGGGGCAGTCATGAAAACCTGCAGCGGTGAACTGGTGCTGATCAGGAAAAAGCAGGTGCGTGAGCAAATTTTCCAGAATGAACTGGATGTGAAACTGTAATAGGCGATCAAACAGTCACAGAAACTAAAAGGCCAAGGGGCGCGCGTCCCTTGGCCTCTTTTTGTATGGGATAGGCTGAGAAGAAAGTTCTCCAAATTATTACGAAAAGAGTTCGGTCCCTTCCCTGATGATGGCCAGATAGGCCTCATGGAGAAAAATCCGGTCTCTTTTTTTTGCCGCTCACTTCCTTCAGAATGCTGAGCGCTGCCAGGTTGTTGACCGCCTTGCCCGCTGCCGGTGAGCTGATGCCGAGCTCCCGTGCGACAATGGCGATGCTCACGTAGGGACGGCGATAGAGCAGATTGAGCAGAGCCATGGCAGTGGGCGCCGCCTTCCCCAGTCCTGTCAGCTTCTGCCGGTCGACGGCCATCAGATCCATGATCGCCTTGGCGGCATCTGTCGCCTGTTTTGATATTTCATAGACCCCCTGCAGATAATACTTGATCCACCCTTCCCAGTCGCCATCCTTTCTTACGGCATTGAGCCGTTCGTAATACTCCTGGCGATGCTTCTTGAAAAAGAGGCTCAAGTACAGCAGCGGCTTTTCCAGTACCTGGTCGTGACAGAGAATGAAAGCGATCAACAACCGTCCCATTCTGCCGTTACCATCCAGGAAGGGGTGGATAGTCTCGAACTGGGCATGGGCGAGGCCGGCCTTGAGCAGCGGCGGTACCGTCTCATCGTGCAGGAATTTCTCCAACTCGCCCAGACAGGAGAGCAGTTCATTGGCCAGCGGCGGCACGAAGGCGGCGTTGCCCGGCCTGGTGCCACCGATCCAGTTCTGGGTCGTCCGGAACTCGCCGGGACTCTTATGCCCCCCTCTGATGCCTGACATCAGCCGAGCATGGATTTCCTTTATCAGCCGCAGGCTCAAGGGGAGTTCCCGCAGCCACTCAAGGCCGTAATTCATGGCATCCACGTAATTGGATACCTCGTTGATGTCGTCAGACGAACTCTTCCCGTCGATTTCGCCTTCAAACGCCAGCAGATCGTCCAGCGATGCCTGCGTTCCCTCGATCTGGGAGCTGAGGACCGCCTCTTTGCGGACGTACATATAGAGGAACAGGTCCGGGTTGGGGAGCGTATATGTGCATCCGTCCAGACGCCCCAGCGCCCGGTTCGCCAGTTCCATCAGCCGGCTCATTTCGTCGTCGATCAGAAGCGGCGGATTTGGCGGCAGAGGGTTGGGCAAAAAGGCGCTGTAACCGTCCGGCCCTTTCTGCTGCAGCACCAGCCTGCCGCCGCGTGGCGATACCTCGGTAAACATAGAGGCTCCTGGTAAACCTTAGAGGGTTTTACTTTTCTGACACCTGTTGCTATTTAACGATAGTTTCATTATGCAATCCGCTAATAAGCTTTAAAGCCTTATTGTTTATTAGTTAAGAAATTTATGAAACGGAATCATGCTTTCCTTTCTTAGTGAAAAATAGCAAAGGCGGCCGATTGGCCGCCGTGCATAATACGAAATATGGGGAGTGTCCTTGCCAGGTAAAAAAATCCCCGCTTTCCAATCTGGAAACTGTTCGTGTCACATCCGGATGGACACTAAACTACTAATTCTGGGCATTAAGCCCGAAGCTACAGTTACTACACCCAGTAATGTTCACAAGGTTTCCATATGTTACATTTCCGTCGTACAAAGACCCTGCATTGGTCGCAATCCCATAACTTGCACTATAAGTAACGGTATTGTTTTTTACCAGGCATGCCACACCATTGGTAATGCCATTATACAGGCTGCTGGTCACGGTGTTTCCTGCGATAGTCGTATTGCCATCGGTAGCAATAATTCCATGGCCATTATTGAAGAGATTGTTATCTTCAACTCTGGACCCACTGCCCACGCGGATGCCAATGTATGAGCTGCCCGTAACCGTGCATCCCTTAACCTGGTTGTTCGTGCCGAACAGATGAATGCCCCAGAGGCTATTTCCTATAGCATTCACACTGGCGACCCTGACATTGTTATTCCATTCCGACACCTCTACACCTGATGTGAACCCTGTTATCGTTCCATTCGAGATTTGAATGTTGCTCCCGGAAGTTACCACTACACCATTTCCTGAACCTGAGCCGGAAAGGGTGAACCCATTCAGGTCTATGGCTACATTGCTGGCCTGGACACTGATGCCATCACCACTGCTGGTCAGATTTTGTGACACGACATAGGAACCCGGTTGCGAAATGGTAAACGGTAAAACGGAAATCTGAGTTGCTGCAAAGCCTTGCAGTGGCAGCAACAGTATCGCCCCAGTCAATAATAATGAAAACTTTGCCCAAGATGTTCGCCGCATGCTCCCTCCTAAACGTTGACTTAGTCTCTTAATTTGTTTCCATCCGGAAACTCCGGATGTGAAACTTTTGGTTTCCGGATCGGCAAGGAGGGATTTTTCGTTCTGGCAAGAAAATCAAGGGATGCGCGGAGGCGTACATCGGTACGCCGCACAAGCGATCCTGCAGATTGACACCGCTAGGGCGGAAAAGCACCATTTCCGGACGGAAACTAATTTAAGTGCCAAGTGAAAACCTCATCGAGCCAGAGGACTTGACCCCCTCAGCGAAGGGCCAGACCGGCGACGTTGGCATAAGGCCCGGTGCAGGTTCCGTCAAAGAAGACGCCAACGGGCCGGCTATTGATAAATGCCGTCGTAGCGATACCGATGAGATTGCGGATATTTTCCGTGGTTCCCTGCAATTGAACATAGGGCGTTGCAGCACCACAAGCCGGTTTGCTGGCCGCCCCTTCTTGTAAAATGAGGAAAGCCCGCGACCCCGCCCCTGCAACGTCACTGTTAACTTCTATTTCCGAGATGTGCACCGATGGGTTCCAGACACCGGCATAGGCATTGGCAGCAACCAACAGAGTAAGTACAGCGAACGATGAGATAAGCTTTTTCATTTTTTCCTCCTTTAATTTGGGTTGAGTTCACTGCAAAGACTGGTGTTACTGACGCAGACAGATCCTCCCTTCCGATAGATTTACCGCTTTTGCCGTGAACAAATTGACTGCCGGGGGCACAATAGCAAATATTTATTAAATTACTACAATGCATTGCGTGCATTATTGAGGCTGGATTGCACGCAGAGCGTGCAAGGGATGTGGAAATAAAGAAGAGGTAGCAGGGAGGGGAGGCGGGGCAGACGAGCTTAGACGGGCAGGTGGAGGCCAATCGTAGATGTCCCAGAACTGCAAACAATATATCGAGCTTACCAGAATTAAATTTTTATACATTTAGTTGAATGTCTAAATAAAAAGGATAACTAGGTCTGAGTTGGGTCTGAGTTGGGTCTGAGTTGGGGTCAGGTCTGAGTTGGGGTCAGGCTTTGCATGTGGTTATGGTCTGAGTTGGGGTCAGGCTTTGCATGTGGTTATTTGCTGCATCTTCGCCCAGGTCTGAGTTGGGTCTGGGTCTGAGTTGGGGTCAGGCTTTGCATGTGGTTATTTGCTGCATCTTCGCCCAGGTCTGAGTTGGGTCTGAGTTGGGGTCAGGCTTTGCATGTGGTTATTTGCTGCATCTTCGCCCAGAGTTCCTCTTTCTCCCGCATGAGAGCCTTTTCTGATGTTGACCGCAACTGTAGCCGGTTAGCCGCTGCACTTAGTGAAGATATATCCCTGCTGACACGACAGCCCAAATCCGTCAGCGAACAGCTCGACACGTCCTGAACAATCCACGCCGCCATACCGCGAGCATGGGACAGCGCACGGCTCTTGCCCGGACTGGCAAGCTTTTCCTCCACCGTCTCGTAATATTTGCAGACGGTAGATATGACATCCTCAACGGTGATCCTGACATGCAACATCTCCGCATCCCCGATCACAGTTTGAACAAAATCTTCTTCGCCCAATATCCGGCTGTCGGATATGCCCTCTCCATGGAAGTCACATCTCCGCTGTCCCGCACAGCCTTCCTCGACAAATCCAGCATAGGCTGCAATAGCCGTCTTTTTTCTTGGAGAAAGCATTTCCAGAACCGTATCGGCATGCAGCCAAGGCAACTTTTCCTTTCCCAGGTAGGCATTATGGCCAATCCAGGGATATTCACCGATAATTTTGACCATGTTCGCCCGTAGGGGGTTAAGGTGGATATAGCGCACTAACTCCAGAAGGTACGCATCTTCATCGACTAGAATGGCCTTATATCGTCCCTGAAAAAGATGGCCCGAGCGATCATGCCGCCAGTTGATCCAGCGGGTGTACCGGAAGGAAACATTCTGCATGATGCGTGACAGGGGAATATCTGACACCTGCACCACCAGATGGATATGATTGGACATCAGACAGAATGCGTGAATGCGGCATCGGAAGCGCTCAACACTTTCTTGCAGCAGCAAATAAAGGCGGTACCGGTCCTGGTCGTCGAAGAAAATGTCCTGCTTTCCGTTGCCCCGGAGGATCACGTGGTAAAAGGCGCCTGGATGATGGATACGCGGCTTGCGTGCCATGTTCTACCCCCAGAATATGCCGGTTGGATCCTGGTCAACTTCCTTCAGCAAGTTTTGAAGATTTTTGCTGGGATCTACATCCACATAGTAATGCCAGCGGGAGTTCCGGTCTGCGCAGTACAGGGTCCACAGTCCGGTGCCAGGATCGAAGCGGAATTGGGCAACAGGAATTTCAACCCAATGACTCGGTTCTGGAAAAGACGGGCGCGATTCAAAGAGGGTCACGTTGTCACGTCTGATGCGAAAGCCCATGCGGATTTTCTCGGATAGCTCCGGCGAAACTTTACTTTTGCAGTAGTCGGAAAGTTTCTTTTCGACTAACTGCTTTACCAATTGTGGTAATGCCATTTCTCCCCCCATACACATACATGCAGATTTACTAGAATTATGGCAACTATACCAGGCAAATCACCAAATGCAAAGCCTGACCCCATTTCCTTTTAAATGCAAAGCCTGACCCCATTTCCTTTTGACCCCATTTCCTTGACCCCATTTCCTTCGCTATGTGGCGGGAAGCCCAGACCGGACTCCATCCCCTTATACCCTCGTTCTTTGGTGCGGGCCGCAATGCAGATGGAATATGTAAATTCTTTTTACATTCTAATTTACTAAATTAAGTTGCGTAATTACTAAATAATTGTTAAAAGTAAAATTACCTAGAAATTAGGCGATTTTACTAAACTACTATGAAGGGAGTATCGAAATGCATACTGAAGACCTGGTACAACTCGCGTTGAAGACTTTGTCGTGCAGTCAGAAAGAACTCGCTGTTCGCCTCGGGGTGTCACCCACTCAAATCAGCAAATGGAAGAATAAAGAGCATATGTCACATGAAATGGAAGAAAAATTTCGAAAAATTTTGGCTATCGGTGACAAAGACCCTTCGTTCGTGCTGTGGGCAGGCTCTCTTCAAGAGGCGAATAAGTGGGAAAAACTCATTCATTTTCTGGCCGAGATTGCTATAGAAAATGCCGAAACTGGATACAACACTTACTCCCTAAATGACGAACTGAGGCTTTTGTGCTGGGAAACATTCCATGTTCTCAGGGAGATTGGTGTAGATATACCTAAAAAATTCCCTGATGAATTAGAAACCGACTTCAATAATGTTTTTACCGATGGCCTTGGTGATGAAGTTACGGTTTTTCTTGAGAAGAACCCGTATTCAGCTCTGATCTACAAGATCTACATATCACTGAATGATGTTTACGGGTTCTATGCCGCGTATATTGCTGAACTGATAGACGACGATGATCTTGAGTTAGTAGGAACAGCTGCTGACAATATTGAGCCATGCCTGATAGATCTCGCTGCTTGTAAGATTGATGTGGACGAAGCATTTGCGCCTAAATTCAGAGAGCACAGACATAAAGTTTTGAAGGACTATGAAGAATGGATCAATATCGTAAAAGATCGAGCCTTCCGCACCGGTGTTCCGTTGAGAGCAGAGCTTCTGGGGCTAGTCTTTGACTCCCATGACGACCTCGGACATGAAGCTGAGGCCGAAAGTCTGGGATTTAACGCCTCGCGAATTCATCCAGATATTTATATTAATGAACTCCTCATGGGTATGAGAACGATTCATCAAATCTTACCTGTCATAATGAAGAAACTCGGAATATATGACGAGTTCAAGCTGGACACATCGGAACTCCATGTTAGATAAATGCGGGCATTCAACCTTTTAGTGTAAAAAAGGCGGCCTTCCCGCCGCCTTTTCAGTTAAACATCTTCTACTCCAAATTTCAATTTATCGTCTCCACCACCTCAATCACATTCTCACGATACCCGAAGGCCGGCAGCTGGAAGAAGCCTTCACCGCTGGAGCCGAACAGAAAAAGCCTTGTGTTCAGCATTTATGAGGGAAAGCGAAAGGGATTCGTATGGCACTAAAAGTAGATAAACATGGATCGCTTTTTCCTAGATGCCTTGCATAACTAAGGTGCGCACCTGTTTATAGCCAAGCAGGCCGCTGAATATCCTGTAATTCTGCTTTTCCTTACGGATGCGGCCCGCAGGGATTGCCGGACTGATCCTGAGACTGGCTGCAAAGTCGATAATCCTCCGCGTCGACGGGTTTCGTTCCATGTCGGCTGCATGCCACAGTTCAGACGGAATAAGCGCCTCAGTTGCCCAATGATCAGCATCCTTCTCGAATAAATCTATTTCTGCTTGGTCAAGGTCGTCGAAGAAAGCATCACACTCCCCGCCATCAAAATGCAACGCGACATGTGCCAACTCATGACACAGGGTGAACCAGAAGTTGTCCAGCCTGTCGTGGCGGAGGGTCAACGCCACAAGCGGTGAACCGTTCTGAAGCATTACGGCAGCTCCATCCAAGTGGGTATGGGGAAGATGCTCTTCCACCACGAAGTGGATACCGCTCTTCAGAAGGTATTCCCGAGCCAGAAGAGGCCCATTATCAAGGTAGCTCAGCCGGACAAGGTCACGAATGAAGTCTGTTGTTACCGTGCCTGGCTGATATCGTGGTATCTTCTGCTCCTGAGCCTGCAGCGAGACCCGAATCCTCCATGCGGCCAGGGCATAGTTATCTACCTCACTTCCAGAACGCACATGCTGTCGTAGAAGTGCCGGCTGCAGTGTGTCAGCACCGACATGGGCTGCCCAGCCACCGATCAATTCGGCGATCTGCTTCTTTGCCTCGTTAATAGTGCCTTCAAAATGAGGCAGCCATTTCCTTTTGACCATTTCAGCCAAGGGAAACCGTTCCCACTCTATCCCTTCAGAAGCAGGTACACCTTTGGTTTCCGGCTCACGCAAAAGAACTTCCGCCCGGATTCCCAGTCCCTCGTGAAGCTTACGTATCATGGCAATGCTCAGTGGGCGCTGGCGCGATAATACCTCGGAAACCTTGCTACGACTGCCAATAAACGGTATGAGATCCTTCTGCTTCAGTCCCGCCTGTCCCATGCGGAATTTAATGGCTTCGATGGGGTCGGGAAAACCGATAGGATGAGCCTTGTTTTCATACAATTCAACCAGTGTAACCAGCAGTTCCAGTTCATCTCCATCGGGGGTGCCTAGATCGGCATCTATTAGCTCATCTATGCGGGCCAAGGCTATTGCATAATCGTTTTCGTTTTTTATGATTTTGTGGATCATCACACCACCTCGACATCTACCGCGTCGTATTCCTTGTGGGTACCGACAAACCTGATAAGAACAATCCCATTTTTATAGCTTATCTTCACCACCAGCCGATACTTGTTACCACAGATATTGAAGACGACCCTGCTATCCTTGACAATGCTGGCACTATGGAACTGTGCCTTTACTTCAGCTGGGGTTTGCCACGCAGCAGCCTCCGTCTCTGCATGCCAGGATTTCAAGGCGTCTTCTGCATCGGGAAATCTCTCCCAAAATTGGCGCAATGTTTTCTTTGCGATAACTCTCATTTAGTTTGTATAACAGTTCCCAATAAAATGGCAAGCAAAATTATTCCCAAAGTGGGAACAAAAATCGCATTTGTTAGTGCGTTGGTGTAAAAAAAAGGCGCCGTTGAGGGCGCCCTTTTTATCTACTTAAGGTTCTTCTTTATCCTCTCCACCGCTTCAATCACATTCTCCCGATGACCGAAGGCCGACAACCGGAAGTACCCCTCCCCGCTCGGCCCGAAGCCTGAGCCCGGCGTCCCGACCACATTGCATTCGGTGAGGAGTTTGTCGAAGAAGTCCCAGCTGGTCATGCCACCTGGGGTTTTGAGCCAAATGTATGGAGCATCGACACCGCCGAAAACGGTAACGCCGACTTCCTTCAAACCTTCACGAATGATGCGGGCGTTCTCCATGTAGTAGTCGATGACCTCTTTGGTCTGCTTCCATCCCTCGTCACTATAGACGGCAGCAGCAGCGCGCTGTACCGGGTAGGAGGCACCGTTGAACTTGGTGGTGGTGCGACGCAGCCAGAGACGGTTGAAGCTGTATCGCTCGCCGTCAGCGGTAGTTCCCATCACCTCTTCGGGCACGACCACCAGGCCGCAGCGGACGCCGGTGAAGCCGGCGGTCTTACTGAAAGAGCGGAATTCGATGGCGCACTTCTTGGCCCCTTCGATCTCGTAGATAGAGTGGGGAATGGACGGATCGGTGATGAAGGCCTCGTAGGCGGCGTCGAAGAAGATGACGGCGTCGTTGGCGTTGGCGTAATCGACCCATTTCTTCAGCTCGGCCTTGCTGGCCACGGTGCCGGTGGGATTGTTGGGGAAGCAGAGATAGATGATGTCCACCTTCTCCTTGGGGAGCTCGGGGATGAAGCCGTTGGCCTCGTTACAGGGCATGTAGACTATCCCCTTGTAATAGCCCTTTTCGTCGGCCTCACCGGTGCGGCCAATCATGACGTTGGTGTCGTTGTAGACCGGGTAGACGGGGTCGCCGATGGCCACCACGTTGTCCATGGCGAAGATGTCGAGGATATTGGCGCAGTCGCACTTGGAGCCGTCGGAGATGAAAATCTCCTCGGTCTTGAGGGAAACGCCGAGGGGCTTGTAGGATTTGTCGATGATGGCGTTAATCAGCCAGTCATAGCCCTGTTCCGGGCCATAGCCGGCAAACTTGTCGGTGGTAGCCAGGTCGTCCACCGCATCGTGGAAAGCCTTCAGCACAGCCGGGGCCAGGGGACGGGTCACGTCGCCAATGCCGAGACGGATGACCTTGGCAGAGGGGTTGGCCTCGGCAAAAGCCCGCACCCGGCGGCCGATTTCGGGGAACAGATAGCCTGCTTTCAGTTTCAGGTAGTTATCATTGATTTTTGCCATTGCGTAGTGCTCTCCTTATGCATTGTATTCAAGGGTGATCTTATTCAAAATAATCGTCTCTATTTCTACTGCAACCTGAAAGGCATATTGGGCTTCCTCCAGAGTCGGCTCGAAAAAGTCATCTGGATAACGCACACCGACTCCATATTCCGAGATTTCCTCTAACTGCTCCTCGTATGTCAACAGTTCGGGAAGAATATCGGCCACATCGGTAAGCAACTTAACCAGATCGTGAGTTTTGGAGATATTGCGGGCATTTGCAACCAGCACACCTTTCAGCAGCTTCTCTATCGCTTGTTGTGCATGAAAGCAGACCGTATCGGTGGGAATGTTTTCGGCAGCCAAGTTATTGCGGATGTTTTGCAGGTCGTGCTCTGCCTTGTGGAACCATTGCCGGACAATCTCCGCCGTCACCTCATCCATGCAGCAACCTGCCGTAATGTGCCGCGTTGTAGATCAGTGTACCGGGAATATCCTTGTAGCGCGCAAACTCCTGGGGTGTGTAGACGAAAGCATCCAGGGAAAAGGTCCGCTGGGGGAACAACCTTTTGACGGCAACATTCCGCTTGTGCGGAGGGAGCTCGGAGTCCATGACCACAAGAATATCCACGTCGCTTTCATCGGTGGCATTTCCGTTGGCATACGAACCGAACAGGTAGATCTTATCCGGATGCATAACCTCAGTGATCCGCTCTTTCAGCCGTTCCAGGTCCAAAAAAGATAGCATGATCCCGCTCCTTGGAGATGCTACTTCAGCCCCAATACATCCTGCATATCGTACAGCCCCGGCTTTTTGCCAACGACCCATTTAGCCGCCCGAACAGATCCGCGTGAGAACATGTCCCTGGTCATGGCTCGATGGGAGATCTCGATCCGTTCACCCATGCCTATGAAGTAGACGGTGTGCTCGCCGATGATATCGCCGCCGCGCACGGTCTGCATGCCGATCTCTTCCTTGGTGCGCTCGCCGCAGATCCCCTCGCGGTGATAGTTGGCCACCTTGTTGTAATCGCGGCCCAAAGCCTCGGCCACCACCTCACCCATGCGGACGGCTGTACCGGAAGGGGCATCCTTCTTCTTGTTGTGGTGCAGCTCGACGATCTCCACGTCGAAGTCGTCACCCAGAGTCTTGGCCACATCCTTCAGGACCTTGAAGCAGACGTTGACCCCCACGCTCATGTTGGGGGCAAGCACCGCCGGAATATCCCTGGCCAGCTCGGCGGCCAGTACCCGTTCTTCCGGAGTGAAGCCAGTGGAGCCGATGACGATGGACTTCTTCTTCAGGGCGCACGCCTCAAGGTTCTTCAGGGAAACCTTTGGAGTGGTGAAGTCGATCAACACGTCGCACCCTTCGACGACGGCATTGATGTCGTCGCTGATCTTCACCTTGAGTTCGCCGCAACCCGCCAGGATGCCTGCATCCTGGCCGACCAACGGATGCCCTGGCCGTTCCAGGGCACCGGAAAGCTCCGCTCCTTCGGCTTCGGTTATTGCAACGATAATTCTTTGACCCATGCGGCCAGCGGCACCGCAAACGGCAACTTTCACCATTGGAAAACCCCTTGTCTCACCACGAAGGCACGAAGAACGCGAAGAAAACAAAAGGTATAATCTATTGGTTTACTTCGTGTCCTTCGTGTCTTAGTGGTAAATCGATTTAGATAAGCTTGTACTCTTTCATAACAGAGATGAGCTTATTTTTATTTGCATCTGACATCGGCGCCAACGGCAGCCTGACCTCGTCGCTCGCCTTGCCCATCAGGCCGACAGCGGTCTTCACCGGAACCGGATTGCTCTCGATGAACATGGCATTGGAAATCTTCAACAGCTTCAGGTGCCACTGACGGGCTTCTTCCATCTTGCCGGCAAAGAAGGCGTCCACCAGGGCGGCGACCTCTTTGGGCATGATGTTGGCCACGACGGATATGACCCCCTTGGCGCCGCAGGCCATCATGGGAAAGGTGATGAAGTCGTCACCGCAGAGGACGTCGATCTTGTCGCCGCACAGGGCCAGCACTTCCGAGGCCTGCTGCAGGGAGCCGGTCGCTTCCTTGATGGCAACGATATTCTTGTGCTCGGCCAGCCGTGCCACCGTCTCCGGCAGCAGGTTGACACCAGTGCGCCCCGGAACGTTGTAGAGGATCTGGGGGAGCGCCACTGCCTCGGCAACGGCCATGTAGTGGCGATAGAGCCCTTCCTGGGTCGGCTTGTTGTAGTATGGGGTAACGAGCAGCGCGCCGTCGGCGCCGAGCTGCTTGGCATGCTCGGTCATTTCGATTGCTTCGCGGGTGGAATTGGAGCCGGTGCCGGCAATGACCGGAACCCGCTTGTTCACCTGTTGGACAACGATCTCGATGACCCGGTCATGCTCCTCGTAGTCCAGGGTGGAGGACTCTCCCGTGGTGCCGCACGGCACGATGGCATCGGTGCCACCGGCAATCTGGAATTCCACCAGTTCCCGCAGTTTTTTTTCATCCACCACACCTTTGTTGAATGGTGTGACAATGGCGACAATGCTTCCTTTGAACATATGCAACCTCCGTTTGGGTCAAGACCGGGGTGTGTCTGCCTTATCCAGGCAAAGACAGGGTCTTGCCCATATATTATTTAGTCTACAGGAACGAAGGAACTTTTTCACCCTTCATCAGGTCTTCCACCGTCTCCCGCTCGCGGATAACCTCGAACTTGTTCCCCTTGACCATGACCTCGGCAACGCGGGGACGGCTGTTGTAGGAGCTGGACATGGCGAAACCGTAGGCGCCGGCGGACATGAAGGCCATCAGGTCTCCCTGTTTGAACATGGGCACCTCACGGTCCTTGGCCAGGAAGTCCCCCGACTCGCAGATGGGGCCGACGATATCGGCGGTGATGGTGCCGTCCTGGTTTTTGACCACCGGTTTTATGCCATGGAAGGAGCCGTAGAGGGCCGGGCGGGCCAGATCGTTCATGCCGGCGTCGATCACTATGAAGTTCTTTTCGTCGCGGTGCTTGATGTAGAGAGTCTTGGCCACCAGAATACCGGCGTTGCCCACCAGATTACGCCCCGGCTCGAAAATGAGGTGCATGCCCAAGTCCTTGGTCTCTTTGATGATCTCGCTGCCGTAATCGGCCGGCAGGGGTGGTGCCTCGTCGTTGTACTGGATGCCCAAACCGCCGCCAAGGTCGAAGTACGTGAGGCTGATGCCCATCTCCTTCAGCTTGCCGATGACATTCTTCAGCTTCTTGATTGCGTCGACGAAGGGGCTGACTTTGGTCAGCTGGCTGCCAATGTGGCAGTCGATGCCGAGGATTTCGATGCCCGGCAGGCCCTTGGCCCGCCTGTACTCTTCAATGGCGCGGTCGATGGTGATGCCGAACTTGGCATTCTTGAGACCTGTGGTGATATAGGGATGGGTCTGGGGATCAACGTCAGGATTGACGCGGATGGCGATCCCGGCCTTCCTGCCCATGCGGTTGGCGATCTCGGAGATGCGGGTCAGCTCCTGCTCCGACTCCACGTTGAACATGAGGATGCCGGTGTTGAGGGCGTACTCGATCTCGTCGTCCTTCTTGCCGACGCCGGAGTAGACGACTTTCGAAGGACTCGCCCCCGCCTTCAGCGCCCGGTACAGCTCACCGCCGGAGACGATATCGACGCCGCCACCCAGATTGACGAAGTTCTTCACCACCGCCAGGTTGGAATTGGCCTTCATCGAATAGCAGATGGTATGGGAAACGGTAGCAAAAGCCTCGTCCATGGCGCGGAAATGGCGCTCTAGGGTGGCCTGGGAATAGACGTAGAAGGGGCTGCCGATCTTGGCGACGATGTCCTTGATCGCCACATCTTCGGCATAGAGATCGTGCCCCTTGTACTGAAAGTGGTGCATTAAACTTTTCCTCAAACTCGAATTAGATAAAATTACCAGTGTACGGTGCCAGTGGCAATGAATCGATTTTCACAAGCAGGGAGAGGGAAAAAACGATAAAAAGTGAATACTTCTAACATACAGGAGGGTAAAAGTCAAAATAAACGACGTTATATTGGCAGATTGAGAAGATCAGTCAGGCTCTGCCAAAGCCCCGCTCACTTGGTTGGAAGGTGCGCTTTCCACCTCTTCTCCCGCTGCCTTGACCAGGGTACGCACTGCATAGGAATAGGTAACACCCCGCTCCACCCGCTGGTCTTCAAAGGTATTGCCGGTGACGGGCTTGTCGTTGAGGGGAATCGGGGGGATGGACTGCCCGGTCCGCCAGCGGTAGATATTGTATCCCGACAGGACAGCGGCCGGCTCCACCTGCGCAGGATTCAACTCAATAAGGATACTGGTTGTCTGGGAAGTTGCCTTGACCTCCGGCGGCAAGGGGGGATTGACCTTCTGCCGTCGGGCCCGATTGGATTCCGGACTGGGGGTGCCGTCCTTTTTCCGCGAGATGACCTTGTACTGGTAGGTCTTGCCGGTCTCTACCCCGTTATCGTTGACCAATAACAGGTTGCCGAGGCGGTCCACAACACGCAGGTAATCCAGATCGACCTTTTTCAGCAGGCGATAGGCAGTTTGGCACTGTTCGCAATCCTCAGCCGGGGGCAACACCTCCCTCCGAAAGAGCTCAAAGCCGGCAAGGCCGGTCAGGCGACCACCCCCGGCTTCCTTGGTCGGCTGGGACCAGGAGAGCTGGAAAAAGTCCCCCTTCTGCGCAACATGGAGATCGGCCACGGCAGCAGGGACCAGCGCCTCCGGCGGCACCAGCGGCCCCTTCTTGCCACAGGCAGAGAGTAAAAAGATTATGATGATGGGAATCAGGATTTTTAGCATGTATGAAAACCTATCGATTGCCCCGCAGCCGAACGCAGAAATTGCCCAAAAGCCACAGCCGTCTACTTGCCAGCTCGTACTCTGGCAATCTCTCTTTTAACCCCTTCCAGAGAAGTGCCGCCGGTTGCACGGCGAGCATTGACGCTAGCCTCCAGGGTGATGGCCTCATAGATGTCGGTATCGATCATCGGGGAGAAACCCTTCCATTCCTCGATGGCAAGCTCCGGCAGGTCCTTTTTGTTGGCGATGCAGTATGCAACCGATTTTCCTACCACCTCATGGGCGTCACGGAACGGCATCCCCTTGCGCACCAGGTAGTCGGCCACGTCGGTGGCCGTGGAAAAGCCTTTTGCCGCTGCGTTGCGCATGGTGTCGGTGTTGACCTGCATCTCCCGGATCATATCGGCAAAGATCTTGAGGCTTCCCTTGACGGTGTCGATGGTGTCGAAAAGCGGCTCCTTGTCCTCCTGCATGTCCTTGTTGTAGGCCAGGGGCAGTGATTTCATCACGGTGAGGAGGGCCATCAGGTTACCGTAGACACGGCCGGTCTTGCCCCGCACCAGTTCCGGCACGTCCGGGTTTTTCTTCTGGGGCATGATGGAAGAGCCGGTGCAGAAGCCGTCGGAGAGGTCGATGAATTTGAATTCACTGGTGGACCAGAGGATCAGCTCCTCGGAGAATCGAGAGAGGTGCATCATCAGAATGGAGGCATCGGCCAGGAATTCCAGGGCAAAATCCCGATCGGAAACCGAGTCGAGGGAGTTGCGGGTTACCTCGGGGAAGTCCAGCAATTCGGCCACGTGCTCCCGGTCGATGGGGAATGTGGTCCCGGCCAGGGCACCGGCCCCCAGCGGCAGGATGTTGGTCCGCTTCAGGCAGTCTTCCATGCGGCCCTTGTCCCGCTTGAACATTTCCACATAAGCAAGCATGTGATGGGCGAAGAGAATCGGCTGGGCAGTCTGGAGGTGGGTATAGCCCGGCATGATGACATCGATATTCTTTTCCGCCTGGGTGAGCAGTGAATCCACCAGCAGATCAAGGTAAGCGCTGATCTCCACCAGCTCGTCCCGCAGGTAGAGGCGGATATCCAGGGCCACCTGGTCGTTGCGCGAGCGCCCGGTGTGCAGACGTTTGCCCGCCTCGCCGATCTTCGCCGACAGGCGCGACTCGATATTCATGTGGATGTCTTCCAGGGAGATGGAGAAATCGAATTTGCCGGCCTCGATCTGGTCAAGGATCTCCTGCAGTCCATGGACTATTTTCTCCACATCCTCCATGGGGATGATCCGCTGTTTGCCCAACATCCGGGCGTGGGCGATGGAGCCGCGAATATCCTGATGGTAGAGGCGCTTGTCGAAGTCGATGGAAGCGGTGAATTCCTCGACGAATTTGTCAGTGGGCTGGGTGAAACGGCCACCCCACAGTTTGTCTTTGCTCATCTGGTCTCTCCTGATGCTAATGCATGAAATATTAACAGGCGGTCAGCCGGTTACAGCTGCCACCATTTCGTCGCCCTGTATCTTGACCCACTTCCCTTCGGACCAGCGCAGGACCACGTGCACCTTGAGGGGGATCCTGCTGGTGCGGGGGTCCAACTCATGGTACAGGGGCAGGTTGATGTAGTAGAGGCGCGTGCCGCTGCCGAAGCGCAGCCGGCACACCGGCGCACCGCTGAAATTGTCGGTGGTGAACTCCGGATGCTGGATCTTTCCCAGCTTGTAATGCTTATTCATGACAACGAAGGAGTTGCCGTAGGGCGCCTGGGACGGCAGTCCTTCCAGACTGGTCTCATCAGAAGTATTGGCAAAGACGGAAACCGTCTCCCTTACCCCCGGCGTATCCTCGAGAAACTCTCCGTAGAAGCCGCTGATGACCTCGAAATAGGCCCGGTGCTCCGGCTTCGGGTTGCACTGGATGACGAATAAAGCGTCCAGACCCTGTTTGGTACTGAAGAAGAGGCGGTCGGCATGGTCGATGATCTGCTTGATGTTCGATGCGTACAGATCCCGATATATGTAGTCCAGGCAGATCAGGGCCATGAAGTTGAAGCATGACGGGCGGCTCCTGAACAGGTAAAAATGGCGGCCGCGGTAGAGGTCATGGTATTTGTCCAGGAACTCTTCGCCATGGAAGGGGTGCGACTTCGCCTCGAGAAAAACCCGCAGCTTGCCCGTTGCCTCCTTGACTGCGATGCAGCACCAGTTGACCGGCATATCCAGGATGTCGCCCGAGTCGATGTCCCGGTCCACCAGCTCGATCGCCTCGTCGTTGTTTTCCCTGAAGCGCTCCAGCAACTCCCGGTAGACCCTCAGCCGTATGTGCTCCACACCGAACATGGTGACGGTATTGGGCCGGAAACTGTGCTCCAGAATGGCCAACATCTCGTCGAAACGGGAAAAGGGGATGCTGGTCTCAGGCAGCACCAGGAAGTGGAGCTTTTTCAGGTTGCCTTCACCGATGCTGATCAGGTCGAGGATCGCCTTGACCTGGGTCCATTTCTCTTCCGGGTCGGTCAGGGCGAAGCCGTGCTCCACACGCCGCAGGTGATTGGGAATCTGGGCGATCAGGCAATGGAGATGATGCCCCTGGGGGAACTCCAGATTGATCTTTTTGTCGATGATTTGAACCATAGTCAGTTAGGTTTGTTTCAGGAGCAAAACCCACAACTTCATGACCTAATATCACAACTACAGAGTTCGGGGAAGATCTTGCCCAGTATGAACCTGGTACCGTCGGGCATGTCGTACCTGGCGAGCTCCCCGCACGGCACCCACCGGGCCTCGGCCACTTCCTGGGGGTTATGGGTAATATCGCAATAGAGCGGCCGGCAACGGTAGTAGAGGATGACGAAATGGCTATTGTGGGGACCCGGCGTCAGGTGTTCGAAGACATCCACCAGTCCCTGCACTTCCACCTCCAGGCCGACTTCCTCCATCACCTCCCGGTGAAGAGCCTCCAGCATCGGCTCTCCCAGGTCGATCTGCCCCCCCGGCATGACCCACTGGTCCATGAACGGAGGGATGTTCCGCTTGGTCAGCAGCACCCGTTCGTCGTCATCGACGATAACCGCAACTACCGAGGTGACGATATGTTCTTTTTTGTATTTTATCTGTGGCATATAAGACCGTAGGGGCACAGTGTTACCGTGCCCCTACAGATTAATCCATCTTTGGTGTTTCAGCCATTATTTCTTTTTTGCCGCAGCCTGAAGCGAGCGGATACGCAGACGGAGGGAATTCAGCTTTATGAAACCTTCCGCATCCTTCTGGTTGTATACCTGATCCTTTTCGAAGGTGGCAAAATCGAGATTGAAGAGGGAATCGGTCTCGGACTTGCGGCCGACGGTCCGGCAATGGCCCTTGTACAGCTTCACCCGTGCCACACCGTTGACCGTTTTCTGTGACTCGTCGATCAGGGCCTGGAGCATTTCCCGCTCCGGCGAAAACCAATAGCCGTTGTAGACCATCTCAGCATAGCGGGGAACGAGGGAATCGCGCAGGTGCATGACCTCGCGGTCCATGGTAATCTGCTCAACAGCCATGTGCGCCTCGCGCAGAATGGTGCCGCCGGGGGTCTCATAGACACCGCGGGATTTCATGCCCACCGAGCGGTTCTCCAGAAGGTCGACCCGGCCGATGCCGTGCTCGCCGCCGATGAAGTTGAGGTGGGCAAGGAGCTGGGCAGGCGACATCTTTTCACCATCAACGGCCACGGCGTTGCCGTTCTTGAACTCAATTTCCACGTACTGTGGCTTATTGGGGGCCTTTTCCGGCGCCTTGGTCAGCACGTACATGTTTTCCGGTGCTTCCGCCCAGGTATCCTCAAGGATGGCACCTTCGAAGGAGATGTGCAGCAGGTTTCGGTCAGAGGACCAGGGGCGCTTCTTGGTGACCGGAATGGGTATGTCGTTCTTCTTGGCGTAGTTGACCAGCGCCTGGCGGCTGTTCAGCTTCCAGTCCCTCCAGGGGGCGATGACGGTAATGGCCGGATTGAAATGGTAGTAGCCCAGCTCGAACCGGACCTGATCGTTGCCCTTGCCGGTAGCGCCGTGGGAAACGGCATCGGCACCCTCGATCTTGGCAATCTCCATCTGCCGCTTGGCAATGAGCGGCCGGGCGATGGAAGTGCCGAGCAGGTAATGCCCCTCGTAAATGGCATTGGCCCGGAACATGGGATAGACGAAGTCGCGGACGAATTCCTCCTTCAGGTCATCGATATAGACCTTGTCGGCACCGGTGGCGAAAGCCTTTTCCCGGATCGGCGCCAACTCGTCCCCCTGGCCCAGATCGGCGGAAAAGGTAATCACTTCACAACCGTACTCGTTCTTCAACCACTTGAGGATGATGGAGGTATCCAGCCCGCCGGAGTAGGCAAGGACGATCTTCTTCACTTCTTGCTTAGCCATTAAAATATCTCCTTTTCAACGATTTCAATGTAAATTGTCCAGATTTTCCTATGGAACGTCGATTTTTCGTCAGGGCAAGGCGCCCAAGGGAATCCGCGGAGGCGTGGTACCCACAGGGCATAAACAGCGCCCATCCACGTCGCACAAGGAGTTCCCGCCGGGCAACGCCGCCATGGCGGAAAAGCGGCGCTCCTCAACCCATGAGGGTTGCCATGATGGCTTTTTGTACGTGCAACCTGTTTTCCGCCTCATCCCACACCGCCGAATGTGGCCCCTCGATGACGTCATCGGTAATCTCCTCGCCCCGGTGAGCCGGCAGACAGTGGAGTACCATGCAGTTCCCCTTAGCCAGATCGAGTAGAGCTTCGTTCAGTTGATAACCGGCAAAGTCCTTTTCCCGCTTGTTCTGCTCCGCTTCCTGTCCCATGCTCGCCCAGACGTCGGTGTTGACCACATCGGCATCCTTTACCGCCTCCTGGGGATCGTCGGTGAGGACGATACTGGAGGTGGCATTGGCAAGCGCCCATTGCATGGCCGCTGCATCCGGTTCATACCCCTTGGGACAGGCAAGGGTCAGGTCGAAACCGAAAATGGCAGCTGCCTCGATCCAGGTGTTGGCCATGTTATTGCCATCCCCTACCCAGGCGATCTTCAGCCCTTCATAACTGCCGCGGTGCTCGATGACGGTAAAAAGGTCGGCCATGATCTGGCAGGGATGGTGCAGGTCAGTGAGACCGTTAATGATCGGTACCGATGAGTAGCGGGCAAATTCTTCCACGATCTCCTGGCCATAGGTGCGAATCATGACACCATCGCAATAGCGGGCCATCACCCGCGCAGTGTCCTTGATCGGCTCGCCCCGTCCCATCTGGGAATCCTTGGTAGAGATGAAGAGCGGATGCCCCCCCAGCTGGTACATACCCACCTCGAAGGAGACGCGGGTTCGGGTGGAGGATTTCTCGAAGATCATCGCCAGGGTTTTCCCCTTGAGCAGGTGATGCTCCTCCCCCCTTTTCTGTTTTTGCTTCAGCTCCCTGGTCAGGGTAAAGATGGCGTCCAGCTCGCTTTTGCTGAACTGGCTCAGTGCCAGGAAATCCTTGTTCATTTTTATCCTTTCGTAGGGGCAACCCCGCGTGGTTGCCCTATTATCGGGCGGCCACACGGGACCGCCCCTACAAAGATTCAAATCTCCGCAAGAATGCCGGCGAGAATGCCGATCATTTCGTCCACTTCCTTCTTGCCGACGATCAGCGGTGGTACAAACCGGAGCACACTGTCGTGGGTCACGTTGAGCAGAACGCCCCGTTCCAGGGCCTTCTTGACGATTTCTCCGCCGGGAATGGAAAGCTCGGCACCGATCATCAGGCCGATGCCGCGTACCTCCGTGATAACGGGGAACTTTCTTTTCAGTCCTTCCAGTTCGCCCACCAGGTACTCACCGATTTCTTCGGCGTGGTTGAGGATGCCTTCTTCCAGAATCGTCCTTATGGCTGCAACCCCGGCAGCCGTCACCAGCGGATTGCCGCCGAAGGTGGAGCCATGGGTACCCGGGCCGAAGAATTCGGCCAACTCTTCCTTGGCCAGCATGGTGCCGATGGGAGCGCCTCCGGCCAGAGCCTTGGCAAGGGTCATGATATCGGGAGTGACGCCGAAATGCTCATGAGCAAAGAGCTTGCCGGTCCTGCCGATTCCCACCTGAACCTCGTCGAAGATGAGGAGCAGGTTGTTGTCGTCGCAGATCTGCCTTACCTGGCGGAAATATTCCGCATCGGGAACCACGACCCCGCCTTCACCCTGGATCGGTTCCAGCATGATGGCACAGGTAGCAGGAGTAACCGCCTGGCGCAGGGCATCGGCATCATTGAAAGGGACATGGACGAAGCCATGCAGCAGGGGATCGAAGAATTTCTGCACCTTCTCCTGGCCGGTGGCGGAGACGGTGGCCATGGTCCGGCCGTGGAAGGACGAAATGGCGGTAATGATCTGGTAGCGCTCAGGCCCAAACTTTTCCCGGCTGTACTTGCGCGCCAGCTTGATGGCGGCCTCGTTGGCCTCGGCGCCGCTGTTGCAGAAAAAAGCCCGGTCGGCAAAGGAGTTGTTGCAGAGCAGCTCGGCCAGTTCGATCTGGGTCGGGATGTGGTAATAGTTGGAGCAATGGATCAGCTCGGCCGCCTGTTTCTGCAGCGCCGCCACCACTTTCGGATGACAATGCCCCAGGTTGTTGACGGCCACCCCGGCGAGGAAATCCAGATAGCGTTTGCCGTCCGCATCCCACAGGTAGCACCCTTCGCCCCTGACCGGCACCAGCGGATAGCGGCCATAGGTCTTCATGATGTATTTGTCGCCCTTGGCGATCCATTGTTGTGAGTTCATACTTGTTCCCCGTTCTTATAGGAATTAAGCCTGTATCTCCGTGCCGATGCCGACATTGGTAAAGATTTCAAGAAGAATGGCATGCTCGATGCGGCCATCGACGATGTGGGCCTTGTGCACCCCACCGGTCAGGGCATCGGTGCAGCAAGTGACCTTGGGAATCATGCCGCCGGTAATGGTGCCATCTTCGATCAGTCCCGGAACATCGCCAAGGGCAATACTGGACAGAAGATTGCCGCCCTGGTCCTTAACCCCGGAAACATCGGTCAGAAGAATCAGCTTCTCTGCCTTCAGGGCTGCAGCAACCTTGCCGGCAACCACATCGGCATTGATGTTGTAGCTCTCGCCACCGGTGCCGACACCGATCGGGGCGATGACCGGAATAAATCCTCCCGCTTCCAGGGTCACTAGAATGCTGGAATCCACATCAACCACATCGCCGACAAAGCCGATGTCGACAGTTTCCAACACCCCTTGTTCGTTTTTCACTTCCTGAAGCAGCTTTTTGCACAAGAGCAGTCCGCCATCCTTGCCGGAAAGCCCGACCGCCCTGCCGCCATGCTGGTTAAGGTAACCGACGACCTCTTTGTTCACCTGGCCGGTCAGCACCATCTCCACCACCCCCATGGTCGCTTCGTCAGTAACCCGCATCCCTTTGACGAACTGGGAGACGATGCCGTAACGCTTGAGAGTCTCGTTGATCTGGGGGCCACCGCCATGGACGATAACCGTGTTTATACCGATATATTTGAGCAGGATGACATCGAGAGCAAATGACTTTTTCAGTGCCTCGTCAGCCATGGCATGGCCACCGTATTTGATGACGATGGTCTTGCCGGAAAAACGCCTGATGTACGGGAGCGCTTCCATCAAGGTATTTGCTTTTTCAATCAATTTCTGCATCTGCGATTCTGGTAAACTGTTCATGCGGTACCCTTCAGAAAAAAATTAAATATAGCAGATAAGGCGAAATAATCAACATCAAAGGGGGTTTTCTGGTGCGGAGGAAATCTAGATGGGGCAGCCTTCTGCAGCCGGCAGCGTGATGGTGACCTTAGTTCCTTTTCCCGGCTCGCTTTCGATGACGAGCTTTCCGTGGTGCAGCCGAATGAATTCACGAGCATAAAAAAGACCCAGGCCAAAACCACGGATCTGGCCAGTATTTTCCCTGTCCACCTGGTAGAATTTCTCGAAGATCTTAGGCAGATCTTCTTTACTTATGCCGATGCCTTCGTCTTCAACGATTATCCTGGAAAGATCTTCCTGCTTCTCGATTTGGATCGAAACGCGGCCTCTCTCTTTCGAGAACTTGAAGGCGTTATCGATCACCTGCTTGATGGCAAAGCTGACTTTTTCCCGGTCGAGGAACAGGCTGGGGATAGGATCCAGGTTGAAGGCGATCTCTACCCCCGATTTGCCGGCCACCTCCCGTGAAGCAGGAAGGATGTCGAGAATTATGCTGTTCAGGTTGCATGGCTCAAGTTTCAGCTTGTCACCTTTGTCCATCATCTGGCTGAAATTGAGGAGATCGGTGACCAATCCGCCAAGATAGCACGACTCCTTGTAGATCATGCTCAGGTCCGGGTCTTCCGGGTCATATACTCCTGAGGCAAGGTTCTGCAGAAACAGGGAAATCGACGTGATGGGAGTGCGAAATTTGTGGGAAACCAGTGAGAGGAAATTCGATTTGAGGCGGTCGACGTTCTTGAGATTGGCAATCTCCTCCTTGAGCGCCTTTTTCACCAGCGCCTTTTCGATCGCCGTCTTCAGTTGCAGCAGGTTGAGTGGTTTGGTGATGAAATCGTCGGCATCGGCCTTCAGTGCATTGAGGATGATGTCCTTGTCCGCATAGCCGGTCATGACAATGACCACCAGCGTCGGTTCCAGCTCCTTCAGCTTCTTCAGGAGCTCGATCCCATCCATGTTGGGCATCATCACATCGGTGAGGATGACATCGACCCCGCCATTCTCGAAGACCTTGAGGGCCTCTTCGCCATCGGCAGCCTCCAGCACCCGGTAGCCTTTGAGTGCCCTGCTGCAGAGATCGCGGATGATGGCCTCATCATCGACGATGAGAATGCATTTCCCCTCCTGCTTCTGGCGGAGCTCTATGTTCTGAGTCTGAACGACATCAAGCATGGCGCCTCACAAAATCGGCTGCAGATTACTTCAGAGGTGGGGTAAAGATGGCGATAAGCTCCGCTGGGACATCCCCCGTATTGCGCAGGCCGTGGGGAATGCCCGGTGGTGCGAAGCCGCAGTTGCCGGCGGCATAAGCTATTTTCTCATCACCCATGGTGCACTCAAGCCGGCCGGAGAGGATATAGAAAGTCTCCGACTCTACCTCATGGGTGTGGACAAAGATCTCTCCGCCAGGCTCGATTCTGCCGCGATGGACACTGAGAAGACCGCTGTCAGCCTTAACAACGAGGTCTTTGAGAAAGTATTTGTCGTGCTTGGGATGGAGATTTTCAGCCAGAGCATTAGAATCGACATTTTTCCAGTTCATGGAGTCACTCCCGGTTAACCGATTATTTTATAGGCTGCTTCCAATGCCTCATCGAGATTTTCAGGCTTCGTGCCGCCAGCCTGGGCAAGCTCGGGCTTGCCGCCGCCGCTGCCGCCGATGATGGGAGCCAGTGACTTGATGATGTCCCCTGCCTTGCAGCGGTCGGTGAGATCTTTGGTCACGGCCACCAGCAGGTTGGCCTTGCCGGCTGCAGCACAGCCGAGAACGATCACCCCCGACTGAAGCCGGTCTTTCAGGCTGTCAGACAGATCACGCAGCCCTTTCGGGTCCCCGGTCTCAACTCTGGTGGCAAGAATTTTTATTCCATTGCTTTCCCGTACCCCGGCAAGCAGATCGGCCGACTTGGAGGCGTTCAGGCGGGACTGGAGTTCCTCCACTTCCCGCTGCAGTTCTTTCTGTCTTGCCAGCAGGCGCTCAACTCTGTCGATGACGCCGCCTCCCTCCGCCTTGATCAGGGTCGCAAGGTGCTTCTGCTCGTCTTCCAGCTGCTGGACATATTCAATGGCGCCGCTGCCGGTGACGGCCTCGATACGGCGCACCCCTGCGGCAATCCCCGCTTCACTGACAATCTTGAAAAATCCGATGTCGCCGGCTGCCTGGACATGGGTACCACCGCACAACTCGCTGCTCACCTCACCCACCCTGACAACCCGGACCCGGTCCCCGTATTTTTCGCCGAACAGGGCGGTGGCACCGCTCTGCATGGCTTCTGCCGCGGCCATTTCCACCGAACTCACGTCGGAGTTCTCCATGATGTATCCATTGACGATGTTCTCCACCCGACGCAATTCGTCGGCCGCCATGGCAGAGAAGTGGGTGAAGTCGAAGCGGAGCCGGTCGGCAGTGACCAGCGAACCGGCCTGCTTCACATGGTCGCCGACGACCTGACGCAGGGCCGACTGCAAGAGATGGGTAGCCGTGTGGTTGCGGGCCGTGGCGTTACGCTCCCGGGTGAGTACCTTTAGATCGGCCGCATCCCCCACCTTGACCGTCCCTTTCTCCACCAGTACGCGGTGCACGGTGAGATCGGCAAAGGGCTTGCTGGTGCCGACGACTTTAAGATGGGCATTGCCGGTTGAAATGACACCGATATCCCCGGCTTGGCCGCCGGAAGCGCCATAGAAGGGGGTGGTTCCGACGACGACTTCCACTTCCTCCCCGACAACCGCTTCAGTAACCTCTCTGCCTTCCCGCAGCAGAACAGTTATGGGAGAATAAGCCGTCTGCTCGTCATAGCCGACAAATGCGCTCCTGATCCCTTTGCCGTGCAGGTTCTTGTAAATCTCTGCCAGACCTTCCTCTCCTGACCCCTTCCAGTTTTCCCTCGCCTGGAGGCGCTGTTTCTCCATGCACAGGACGAAGCCGTCCTCGTCGATAGTCAGCCCTTCATTGGCGACAATGTCCGCCGTAAGATCCACCGGGAACCCGAAAGTGTCGTAGAGGCGGAAAACCACCTCCCCCGGCAGCACGGTCCCGGCCTGTTTCTTCAGTAGGGCAACCTCCTCGTTGAGAATGGAAAGGCCCCGGTCCAAAGTTTCCATGAACCGTTCCTCTTCCGCATGGATCACCTTCTTGACGTACTCCTCCCGCTCCAGAAGCTCCGGATAGGCGTCCCCCATCATGGCATTGACTGCGTCGACAATCCGGTACAGCACCGGCTCGGCAAAGCCGAGCATCTTGGCGTGGCGGGCGGCCCGGCGCATAATGCGGCGGAGCACGTAGCCGCGCCCCTCGTTGCTGGGGAGCACGCCGTCGCAGATGAGGAAGGTGATGGCCCGCGCGTGATCGGCAATGACCCGCATGGAGACATCATCCTTCTCGTCCTGGCGGTACCGCTTGCCGGAAAGCTTTTCCACGTGCCGAATGATTCCCTGCAGGAGATCCGTGTCGTAATTGGAGGTAACCCCCTGCATGACGGTGCAGATCCGCTCCAAGCCCATTCCGGTATCCACTGATGGTTTCGGCAGCGGCGTCATGTTACCCTTGGCATCCCTGTTGAACTGCATGAAGACGTTGTTCCAGATCTCCATATAGCGGTCGCAATCGCAGCCGACCTCGCAGGTAGGGCTGCCGCAGCCGGTGCCGGGACCATTGTCCCAGAAGATCTCGGTGCAGGGACCGCACGGTCCGGTATCACCCATGGACCAGAAGTTGTCCTTCTCGCCGAAGCGGTAGATCCGCTCCACAGGTACCCCTTCCTGCTTGTTCCAGATCTCGGCCGCCTCGTCATCGTCCGTGTAAACCGTCACATAAAGGCGATTCTTGTCCAGCTTCAGTTCCCTGGTCAGGAAGTCCCAGGCAAAGGCAATGGCCTCTTTTTTGAAATAGTCGCCGAAGGAAAAATTTCCCAGCATCTCGAAAAAGGTATGATGACGGGCGGTACGACCGACATTTTCCAGGTCATTGTGCTTGCCGCCGGCGCGGACACATTTTTGGGAACTGCAGGCGCGGACGTAGCCACGTTTCTCCAGGCCGAGGAACAGATCCTTGAACTGGTTCATTCCCGCATTGGTAAAGAGGAGGGTCGGGTCATTTCTGGGGACGAGGTTGGAGCTTTCCACAACCGTATGACCTCTCTCCTCAAAAAATCTGAAGAACTTTTCTCTGATTTCTTTGCCTGTCATGAAAACCTCTGCAAAATATTGTAAAAGCAGCTTGAAAGGAACTAAAAAAGGTTGCCTCGGCAACCTTGCTGCTCATGTAAAACATCCAAAATCAGGGAAAGGGAAAAGCCGCGGCGCTGGAGATAGCTGACAATACGACGCTTCTCCCTGTCATCGGCCTTGCGGCAGTCGAAACTGCCGAATTTCCTGGCCACGACCGATTCCAGAACCTGCCGCTCCTGGTAATCACCTGTCAGAGATACAAGCACCTCCGAAATGATTGTTTCGGCAACTCCCCGGCGCAGCAACTCCAGCCGGATCCTCGGTCCGAAACCGCGTCCATTCCGAACGGCCGATTCCGCCCATTGTCGGGCAAAACGACTGTCATCCAGGTAACCGAGCCCTTTCATCCTGGTAACGGCAGCCTCAGTTTCGCCGCAGCCAAAGCCTCTTTCCTGAAGCTTGCGCCGCAGTTCCGCCTCGCTGTGATCCCGGCGGGCCAGTATTCTCAGCGCCACGGGCAGGGCACCGGCCTTATCACCCATTTCAGAACTTGTCTATTTCCAGCTTCTCCCCTTCTTCGCTTCCCTCCATGGCAAACTGATCCCAGTTGGCATCGGAGGTGGAAGAGATGCCGGAAACCTTGAGGGCAAAGTCATCCGGATTGGATGACTGGCGCAGAGCCTCTTCGTAGGTAATCAGCTTTCGGGTGAACAGCTGCATCAATGACTGGTCAAAGGTCTGCATGCCGTAGGTGGTGAAACCCTGGGCAATGGCCTCCGGTATCTGCTTGGTCTTTTCCTTGTCGTCAATGCAATCACGGATGCGGGCTGTACCGATCATGACTTCGACGGCGGGCACCCTCCCTTTGCCGTCGGCTCTCGGTACCAGTCGCTGAGAGATGACACCCTTGATGATACCGGAAAGCTGCATCCTTACCTGACGTTGATGATAGGGGGGGAAGACGGAAATGATGCGGTTGATGGTCTCGGCTGCATCCAGGGTATGCAGGGTCGACATGACCAGATGGCCCGTTTCGGCAGCCGTGAGGGCGGTCTCGATAGTTTCGAAATCACGCATTTCACCCACGAGGATAACATCAGGGTCCTGACGCAGGGAACTGGTCAGGGCCTTGCCGAAGGAGGAGGTGTCGAATCCCACTTCACGCTGGCTGATGATGCTCTTTTTATCCTTGTGCAGGTATTCCACCGGGTCTTCAATGGTGATGATGTTGCAGTTGCGGCTTTCATTGACGAAATCAACCATTGCCGCCAGGGTCGTCGACTTGCCGCTACCGGTGGTCCCGGTAACCAGGACCAGCCCACGCTCTTCCATGGCGATTTTTTTCAGGACCGGCGGCAGATTGAGCGCTTCCAGTGATGGAATGCCGAAGGGTATGGCACGGAACACCATGGCGATGCTACCCCGCTGGGCATAGACACTGACACGGAATCGGCCGAGGCCGGGTACGCCATAGGCAAGATCGACCTCGAAATTCTCGTCGAAATGCTTCTGCTGCCGTTCGTTCATGATCCCCATGGCCATGTTCATGACATTCTCGGCCGTGAGGCGTTCCGCATTGGGAATGGCCCTTAGCCTTCCGTCAATGCGGACGATGGGAGGCATGCCGGTTTTGATGTGGATATCCGAACCGCGCGCCTTGACAGCTATGGTGAGTATCTCGTTAAGATCCATTTTTTATGCACCCCCTCCGGAGGGTACTGTCTGCTGGGCGAGCTTTTCCTTTATTTCCGCACATATCTCCGGATTCTGCTTCAGGTAGATGCGGGAGTTTTCCCGTCCCTGGCCGATCCTTTCCTTGCCGTAAGAGAACCAGGCGCCGCTCTTGTCGACAATTCCCTTTTCCACGGCCAGATCAAGGATGTCTCCCTCACGGGAAATGCCCTCGCCGTAGAGAATATCGAATTCAACCTCCTTGAAGGGAGGAGCCACCTTGTTCTTCACAACTTTCACCTTGGTGCGGGAGCCAATGACATCATTTCCCTGCTTGAGGCTGGCAATCTTCCTGATGTCCATACGCACCGAGGCGTAAAATTTGAGGGCGTTGCCGCCAGTGGTTGTTTCCGGATTGCCGAACATGACGCCGATTTTCATTCTGATCTGATTGATGAAGATGACGCAACAGTTGGATTTACTGATGATAGCGGTCAACTTCCGCAGGGCCTGTGACATGAGGCGGGCCTGCAGCCCCATGTGCGAATCCCCCATCTCCCCTTCGATCTCGGCCTTCGGCACCAGCGCCGCTACCGAATCGATAACGAGGACATCAATGGCGCCGCTTCGCACCAGTGTCTCCGTTATTTCAAGGGCCTGTTCACCGGTGTCCGGCTGAGAAACCAGCAGGTCATCGGTTTTCACCCCCAGCTTACGGGCATAGCCGATATCCAGTGCATGCTCGGCATCTATAAAAGCAGCAATACCTTCCGTTTTCTGTGCTTCTGCAACGATGTGCAGTGCCAGTGTGGTCTTTCCCGACGACTCCGGGCCGTAGATTTCGATAATGCGCCCTCTGGGCACGCCACCGACACCAAGGGCAATGTCGAGGGAAAGGGAGCCGGTGGGTATGGCTGCCACATCGGGCAAGGCCTCTTCATTGCCGAGGCGCATTATGGAGCCCTTGCCGAACTGCTTTTCTATCTGGCTCAACGCCAGGTCAATAGCCTTCTCTCTTTCCTGCATTCAGGAGCCTCCCGTAATTTTATACCCTCTCCACATAACACTATTAGCTGGAGCGTACCCACAAATAGCACACTTATCAGTGCCTTTTCAAGTTTATCTTTGTCCTGCAGAAGCCGCTTCTGCTTACAGTTTTTCTGGAGCAAACCAATTCTTAAATCTCAGAGTTTTCAAAGACCTGTTAAAAAGGGGAGGGCCTCCTGCTGAACAAAGGGGAGTGTAGGCTGCCCTGGAATCTCCTCAAGTGGCAGGAGCAAAAAGAACGAGCTGCCTGATCCCGCCGACGATTCGACCCACACCATTCCGCCATGGGCTTCCACCATCCCTTTGACGATGGCCAGTCCCAAACCGGTCCCCTTGCCTTGGAACTTGTGTTTGCCGCTGGAATGGTGCCTGATGTCCCCCACCTCATAGAACTTGTCGAAAATTTTCAGCTGCTCGTCAACCCTAATACCGATGCCCGAATCCTGCACCTGCACCTCAAGATAGCATGAGCCGCTCTGGTGCTCGTAAAAACCGGGATTGAAGCGAATCAGCAGTTCCGCCTTTTCTGCCAAAGCCTGTCGGTCGACAACTCGTCCCTTGATGATGATTTCACCGCCATCCGGGGTAAATTTCATGGCATTCTCCAGCAGTTCGTTGAAAACCTCCTCCAGATACTCACGATCACCATTAAAATAAGGAAGGGCTTCCTTGTTACGGAAACTCAAGGTCTGCTTCCTTTCATTGAGAAGTGGCTTGAATTGTTCCTGCAGGGTTTCGATAATCTCTGACAGCTGCAACGATACTTTTTTTACCGGTGAAGCGCTGGTTTCCAGTTTTATAACGGTCAGGAGATCGCTGACTATTTCGTTCAGTCGATGGCCCCCATTGTATATCATCTCCAGCATGCGCCTTTGTTCCACCGACAGATCCCGGTTGTCCAGGTTGAGGAGATACTCGGCACCACCGAGGACACTGGTAAGAGGAGTTTTGAATTCATGGGAAATCATGCCGATAAAGTGGCTTTTCATCCGGTCGAATCTTTCCAGCTCCGCGTTGGCCCGTTCCACAAGGGTCAGATTCTTCCTCAACCGATTCTGGGAAACGGCCAGTTTGTTGCTGCTTTTTTCCAGCAGGCGATGGGAGCGGAGCAGTTCCTCGTTCTTCCAGTTCAGTTCGCTGAAAAGCCGGGACTGCTCTATAACTATGCCGATCTGGCTTCCCATGGTGCTCAGAAATCGCAATTCCTCTGTGGTATAATGCTGCTCCGCGCGGGTCAGGATATGCATGATGCCGATCAGGTCCGTTTTCGCCACCAGGGGCGCCGCCGTGATGCACTGCCAACCTTCCTCCGCTGCGGCCATGGCGATGTGGCATGGAAATTCCTCCAGAGAGTTCAGCACATGGCAACGCTGAACTGACGACAGGCGGCAGTCCGATGCGCATTGCAATTTATTATGGGCCAATTTCGCATTAAGTTCCGGAGAGATGTTGATTGAAGCAGCCAACACCTGGCTCTTCCCGTCGTCTTCCAGAAGGTGGATGGTGCCCCCCTCGGCAGAGAATATTTCCAGAGTCTCCTTGATGGTTGTTTCAAGTACCGTCTGCAGGTCGGAAGTCTGGGTACCGGCCAGAATATTATTGAGAATTGATAATTCTCTGTTCCGTTGTTGGATCTCCAGCTTTGCCCGATGCCTGTAGGTAACATCGCGTACGATGACATGAACCAAATTTTCATCTCCCAGATCGATCAGCCGGGCATCTATCTCGCCAAGGAAGGAAGAGCCGTCGCTCTTTTTGAAGGTAATGCCGTCGGAATGGGCCCGGCCACGGCGCTTCACCCGGTAGACCATCAAGGTGAATTTTCCTTGCTCATCCTCAAGCACCAGATCCTTGCCGCGCATGGCGGCCATTTCCTCCTTGCTGAAGCCGAGGAGTTCACACCCTTTTCGGTTAACCTCTTCCAGAATGCCGCTGTCTGCATTGAAGACAAAGATGGCATTGCCGGCCCCTTCAAGAAGACTTTTGTAGCGACGGATGGTCTTGTCCACCTCCCGCTGCATTTCCTGCAGTTCATGGGAGTATTCACTTTCCCTGTGGGTTCTCGTTGTCCCCCCAGCTACCTTGAGGATGACGAGCGAAACCGCCAGCAGAACGACAACAGCCAGGTGAAGAAGGGGTGAAAAAACGGCGGCGGGAAGGAGTGCCTCGGCAATGAGCCCCGAGAGCATCAGTCCGATGGAGAGGATGAGGATTTTAACAGCGGTTTTTTTTCTGGCAGACGTCATGATCCACCTGTCATCGTGCTGCATGTTGTTGCTTGTTATGGCCGGGCGAGCAGCTCCCTTCGCAGCCAGTTAAGGGCGGCAAACGAAGTGACCAGGCGAACCTGCTCCCGGTCACCATGAAAATTAAAAAGCCTGACCCGGCATTGCTCTTGGCCGGCAAGTGCCATGAAAACCGTGCCGACGGGCTTTTCCGCTGAGCCTCCCTCGGGACCGGCGATACCTGTAACGGCAAGGGCAAGATCACTGCCGGATTTTTCCCTTGCTCCACGAGCCATTGCCATTGCCACCTCGGCACTGACTGCACCTTTTTCTTCCAGAAGTTGCGCGGGAACGCCCAACAGATCGATTTTGGCCCGGTTGCTGTAAGTAACAAGACCTTCGAGAAAATATGCCGAACTTCCGGAAAGGTCGGTAATGCGTTTGGCAATGAGGCCGCCAGTGCAGGATTCGGCCAGGGACAGGGTAGCTCCTGTTTTTTTGAAAAGACCGGCCACCACCGTGTCGATGGTTTCGCCATCCTCGGCAAAAACGCGGCTGCCCAAAATGTTCCTGGTCTTGTCACCGACAATGGCGATAATTTTGTCGGCAGTTAGCTTTTCGTCCGCCACCACCCTGATCTTTACCTCAATTTCCGGAAAATTGACGCAGAAGGCAATGGAGGCCGCGGCAAAACCTTCCGTCACCCCCTGCAACATCGCATCTAGTTCTGCTTCGGATATACCTGAAACCTTGAACACTTTTGACCGCAATATCTTGTGCCTGCCGGAGGAAGCAAGTGCCGGCAGCACCGTTTCATCGAGCATGGAGACCATCTCGCCGGGAACACCGGGGAGGAAAAAAAATCTGCAGCCGTCATGGACCAGCGAGAAGCCGCAGGCGGTACCCACCAAGTTAGGTATCACCTTGGCGCTCGCCGGCATCAGCGACTGCTTGTCATTTGCCGGGTGCAGCTTTTCTGCCACTCTTTCGGCAAAATCTTTCAGATGAGCCAGCGCCTCCCGGTTCGGTTCCAGGGGTGAACCGGCAAGCTTTGCCGCAGCCAGGGCTGTGACATCATCCACCGTAGGACCAAGGCCGCCGGTGACGATAACGGTATCACTCTTCCCTGCCAGCAGCTGGCAGGCTTCGACAATATCCTGGATGTTGTCCCCCACCGTCATCTGCAGCGGCAGGTTGACTCCCAGATTATAAAGCCGCGCCGCAATAGTGGAGGCATTAGTATCCACCACCTCTCCCAGAAGCAGTTCATCACCGATGGAAAGAATGGCAGCTCTCACATGAACCTCAGCAGCAGATGCAGGACAATGGCAGCATAAATACCGGCCACCACGTCATCCAGCACCACGCCGTAACCGTTTTTCACCCGGCGGTCGAAGAAGCGGGCCGGCGGAATCTTGGTGATATCGAAAAAGCGAAACAGGAAAAAGCCTGCAACAATTCCTTGCCAGCTGCAGGGGACGCCGGTCATTGTAATGAGAAAGCCGATAACCTCGTCAATGACGATCTTTCCCGAATCCTTCTCACCAAAAATAACCTCCGCCCGGTCCGAAGCCCAGCAGGCATAGAAGAAAAAGCCCAGCAAGGTGAGCAGATAAAGGGGAAGCGACAGCCTGGCCAGGACCAGATAAAGGGGGATGGCAGCCAGGGTACCGACCGTACCCGAGGCCACAGGGCTGAAGCCGGTACCGAACCAGGTTGCGGAAAGGATGACAAAGCGCCTCATGTTCCCGCCACCTCGCGTTCGACTATGCGGTAGACATCCATGAGCGGCAGGCCCTTTTCCGCGGTAAGACGCCGGCATTCCTCGAACTCGGGCACCACACGCCTGAGCAGGGCATCATCCGTGACCACCTTGACTTTCACCGGCCCCAGGCTGGTCAGCCGTTCCTCGACGGTTCGTGAAAGGATCAGCCGCTGCGCAGGGTAATAGCGGACACCAATAGCTGTTGATTCTGACAGGATAAGCCGTGCCAGTTCATCGCGTTTGGCACAGGGGGTAATGACCGTAACTAGGGTTCCCGGCCGGTTTTTCTTCATCTGCAGCGGAGAAAAGGTTACATCCAGTGCCCCCTTTTCAAAAAGACGCTCCATGAGGAAGCCGAGGAGTTCCGGGTTCATATCGTCGATATTTGTTTCAAGCACAACGATTTCGTCCCGCTGCAGAGTTTCTGCAGTCTCCCCCAAAACCAGGCGCAACAGGTTCGGCATGTCTGCAAAATCCTTGCTGCCGGCCCCATAGCCGATGGACCTGATTTCCATGGGGGGGTGACTGCCAAAGGCAGTGCCCAGGGCAGCAACAATGGCCGCGCCGGTGGGAGTGACCCGTTCACCGGAGCCGATATTGCCATGGACAGGAAGACCTTTGAGAAGCTCTGCCGTTGCCGGTGCAGGTACCGGAAGCCTGCCATGGGCCGTTTCGATATAGCCGCTCCCCAAGGGGAGTGGCGAGACATAGACCGCCTCAATCCCCAGGTAATCGAGACCAATGGCAGCTCCAACAATATCGATAATGGAATCGACGGCACCAACCTCGTGAAAGTGCACATGGCCTATCTCCATGCCATGCACCTTCGCCTCTGCTTCAGCAATTCGGCGGAAGATACGCTGCGCCTTGTCCTTTACCGTCGCAGCAAGAGAGCTTCCATCGATCATGGCAGCTATGTCTGCATAATGGCGGTGGGGCTGATCCTGCTCAACCCGCACTTCAAAATGACTGGCGGCGACCCCCTTTCTCCTGACCGGTTCCACAGCCAGTTCATAGGTGGAGGCAGGCAGGCCCAGCCGGGCAAGCTCCCGGCGTAGATGTTCAAGGGGCAGGCCCAGCTCAACCATCGCAGCCACCGTCATATCCCCGGCAATCCCGGCAAAACAATCGAAAAACAAAACCTTCAAGCCATTCTCCGTAGTTATATTGTAGAAGAGGATTCCCTGTTTATGAGACTGGCAGCATAGGCAGCGCCGAAGCCGTTGTCGATATTGACCACCGTTACCCCGGCAGCACAGGAGTTGAGCATGCCAAGCAGGGCTGCGACTCCGCCGAAGGATGCCCCGTAGCCGACAGACGTGGGAACGGCAATGACCGGCTTGTCCACCAGACCACCGACAACGGAAGGGAGTGCCCCTTCCATGCCGGCGACGACGATGATCACCGAAGCGGAGAAAAGCAATTCCTTCCTGGCTAGCAACCGGTGCAGCCCAGCCACCCCCACATCGAAGAGCGTTTCTACTTCGTTGCCCATAATCCGTGCTGTTATCACAGCTTCCCCGGCAACCGGCATGTCGGAGGTGCCGGCAGAAATGACGACGATCTTGCCCCTCCCCTTGGCCTCCACCGGCTTCTGCTCGATGGTCAGGCAGCGCGATTCCCTGTGATAACTGGCCACCGGGAATTTGTGCATCAGCGCCGCCCCCTTTTCTCCATCAACCCGCGTTGCCAGGACATTGTTCCCTTTGCCCAGGAGAGCCATGATAATCTGCTCCATCTGCCCCACCGTTTTGCTTTCACCAAAAATTACCTCGGGAAAGCCCTGGCGCAGGGCGCGGTGATGATCCACCGTCGCGCAATCCAGTTCCTCGTATGGCAGGTGCCTGAGGCACTTCAGCGCCTCATCAACATTGATTCGATTTTCTTTCACCTTTTGCAGCAGGAGTTTCAATTCGGCTCTATCCATAGTTGGCCTTGGCTATTGGTTAGCTGTTTGACATGAAGTGGAAAATTGACGGTGGAAGTATACCACTTAATAGGGTAAAGCAAGTATTTTTATCGGCACAGCTGGCGGTGGAAGGGTATGGCTGGAGGTTGTAAGTCTAGAGGCGGTTCAGGTATGTTTTGATCTCCGCTGCCATCTCAGGAGAATCGATCATGACCGAAAGTTCGTTATTGTACTGCAGGGCGCTTTGGGTAAGGTTGTGGCTGCCGATAAAAACATAACGGCTGTCTATGACGGCAGTTTTAAGATGGCTGGTTACGCCGGGCAGATCGAAGAAGACCTTGACTCCCCCTTTGGTAAGAAGAGCCGCTGTCTTTCGGTTTTCATCATTGAGCTTGTCTTTCAGATCATTGCTCGTTTCCAGGATAACTGTTACATCCACGCCGCGCCGGGCAGCCTTGATCAGCTCGGCAACGATGGTTCTCGGTCGATTGTTGCGCGCTTCGGTGACCTTGAACAGGTAAAAGGAACAGATAACACTACGGCGGGCATCCCTGAGGCCTTTCACCAGGGCATCGCCATACTCCTGATTACGCAGCAGGGTGGTGCTGGCCGTATGACTGCCACCGGCATTTGTCGACAAAGGAGTTAGACAAAGAATGGCCATGGCGAAAACCGCCACAGCCATCCCTGATCTGATGCCGATTCCCCTTACGCCGTTCAATGGAGCAGGTCCATAACCTTGGAGAAGAAGTTTTTCCGCATGGGGTTCACATCCTCGCCGCTGATCCTGGCAAACTCTTCCAACAGTTCCTTTTGCTGCTTGGTCAGATTGGTCGGCGTTTCCACCTTGATTATGACCAGGTGATCTCCCCTGCCGTATCCCTGCAGCACCTGAATCCCCTTGCCACGAATGCGGAACAGCTTGCCCGATTGGGTACCCTCCGGTATTTTCAGATTGGCCTTGCCGTCCAGGGTGGGAATTTCCAACTCGCAGCCCAGTGCAGCCTGAGTGTAGCTGATGGGGATCTCGCAAACGACGTCGTTGTTTTCCCGCTTGAATATGGGATGTTCCCTGACGGCAAGGGCCACATACAGGTCGCCGTTTGAGCCCCCCTTGGAGCCTTGCCCCCCCTCGCCGGAAAGCTTGAGCCGATTGCCAGTTTCGACCCCGGCCGGAACCTTCACCGACAAAGTCTTCTTATCCCTTACCGTTCCGGCTCCCCGGCAATCGGGACAGGGATTGTCCACCACTTTCCCTTCCCCGTTACAATGGCTACAGGTTTTACTGACGCTGAAGAAGCCCTGCTGAAAGCGGACCTGGCCGGCACCTCGGCAGGTAGGACAAGTTTTAGGCTCGGTACCGACTTTGGCGCCGCTGCCGCCGCAGCTTTCGCAACGCTTGGCATAGGGAACCTCTACCTTCTTCTCGACGCCGAAGGCAGCCTCTTCAAAGGTTATCTCCATGTTATAGAGCAGGTCATCTCCACGCTTGCCGCGGCTGCGCGGCCTGCCGCCGAAGACATCGCCAAAGATGTCACCGAAGATGTCACCAAAGGGGGAACCGGCTCCGAAACCGAAGCCGCCGGAGGAAAATCCACCCCCAGCCATGCCGGCATGGCCGAATTGATCATAGGTAGCCCTTTTCTGCGAGTCGGAGAGTACTTCGTAAGCTTCCGTCAGTTCCTTGAATCTGTCTTCCGCCGCCTTGTCCCCGGGATTTTTGTCAGGGTGATGCTGAATCGCCAGACGCCGGTATGCCTTCTTGATCTCGGTTTCAGAGGCGTTGCGGTTTACCTCCAGCACCTCGTAATAGTCGCGTTTATCACCGTTTGCCAAGTTTTCGTTCCTTTTCCCTTTTTAAGTAGCCTTGAAAGGAGAGATTTTTTGTTCCGGCAAGAAAACCGGGATTGCCCGGAGACGTACGGACCCTCTCTCTCTCTATCTCTCTCCCAGAGGGAGAGAGCATTCTTTGCATCCCCCCTTATGGGGGGAAGATAGAAGGGGGATGAGTACGTCGCACAGGCGAGACCGCCGATTGACAGCGCCAGAGCGAAAAAGAGCCCTTTCATAAATACGTATAGGGGCGAACGCAAGCGTCGCCCCTATTTTTAAACCCGGCAGGTCGCAGCCGGTTTATTTCTTGTCTTCCTTCACTTCCTCGAAGTCGGCATCGACGACCTTTTCCCCTTTTGCCTCACCTTCGTGGGCTGCAGCACCAGCCTGTTCCTCGCCGGCGGGCTGGGCCTTGGCGTAAACTGCCTCGGCAAGTTTATGGGAAGCCTGCATCAATTCGTCGCTCGCCTTCTTTATGGCATCAGCGTCGTTGCCTTCCATGGCCTTTTTCAGGGCAGCCAGACCCTCCTCGATTTTCTGTTTCTCGGCAGCATCGATCTTGTCGCCGAACTCGCTGAGGGACTTCTCCGTTGAATAGACAAGGCTGTCGGCCTGGTTGCGGGCTTCGATGAGTTCTCTCTTCTTCTTGTCCTCTGAGGCATGTGATTCTGCCTCGCGAACCATCTTGTCGATCTCTTCCTTGGAAAGGCCGGAAGATGCGGTGATGCGGATCGACTGCTCCTTGCCGGTGCCCAGGTCCTTAGCCGAAACGTGAACGATGCCGTTGGCGTCGATGTCGAAAGTGACCTCGATCTGGGGTACACCGCGGGGTGCGGCGGGAATGCCGGTCAATTCAAAGTTGCCGAGGGTCTTGTTGTCGCCGGCCATTTCCCTTTCACCCTGGAGCACATGGATGCTCACTGCCGGCTGGTTATCGGCGGCAGTGGAGAAGATCTGGCTCTTGCGGCAGGGAATGGTGGAGTTCTTCTCGATCAGCCTGGTCATAACCCCGCCCAAGGTTTCGATACCCAGGGAAAGTGGCGTTACGTCCAGAAGCAGCACGTCCTTCACGTCACCCTTGAGCACTCCACCCTGGATAGCAGCACCTATGGCCACAACTTCGTCAGGATTGACACCCCGGTTGGGCACCTTGCCGAAGATGTCCTGGACTCTTTTCTGAACGATTGGCATACGGGTCATGCCGCCGACCAGAATCACCTCGTCGATGTCGCTTGGAGAAAGCCCCGCATCCTTGAGGGCGGTACGGCACGGGCCTTCCAGCTTGTCGATGAGATTGGCGCAGATCGCTTCCAGTTTTGCACGGGTAAGCTTCAGGTTGAGATGCTTTGGACCGCTGGCATCAGCGGTGATGAACGGCAGGTTGATATCGGTCTCCATGGAGGAAGAAAGCTCGCACTTGGCTTTCTCCGCAGCCTCTTTCAGACGCTGCAGTGCCATTTTGTCGTTCCTGAGGTCGATACCCTGATCCTTCTTGAATTCGTCAGCAATCCAGTCGATGACGTTCTGGTCGAAATCCTCACCTCCCAGGAATGTATCCCCATTGGTGGACTTGACCTCGAAAACCCCTTCACCCAGTTCAAGAATGGAAATATCGAAAGTACCGCCACCCAGGTCGAAAACGGCAATTTTCTCGTCCTTCTTCTTGTCAAGGCCATAGGCAAGAGCGGCCGCAGTCGGCTCGTTAATGATACGCAGCACGTTCAGGCCGGCGATCTTGCCGGCATCCTTGGTGGCCTGGCGCTGGGAGTCGTCGAAATACGCCGGTACGGTAATGACCGCATCGGTCACCGTCTCACCCAGGTAATCCTCGGCGGTCTTCTTCATTTTCTGCAGTACCATGGCTGAAATCTCGGGAGGTGAATACTTCTGCCCCCGTACCTCCACCCAGGCGTCGGCATTATCGGCCTTGACGATCTTGAAGGGAGAGATGGCAATGTCTTTTTTCACCGCCTCCGATTCGAACTTGCGGCCAATGAGACGCTTTATGGCAAAGAGGGTGTTCTCCGGGTTGGTTACAGCCTGGCGCTTGGCCTGCTGGCCGACCAGACGCTCACCGCTGTCGGTGATTGCCACCATTGAAGGGGTTGTGCGGCTTCCTTCGGCATTGGCTATAACAATGGGTTCGCCACCCTCCATGATTGCGACGCAGGAGTTGGTGGTTCCCAGGTCTATTCCTATAACTTTGCTCATTTAAACTCCTCCTTTTGAATATCTGTATCTAAAAGCTAGTCATCACCCCGGCAAAAAGCAAGGGGACAGCAAAAAAAAGTTCGAGGTTCGAGGTTCGAAGTTCGAGGTTCGAAGTTCGGAATTCAGCCTTTAACGTCGAACATTGCACCTCGAACCTGCCTTTATTTGGCCACCGAGACCAGGGCCGGCCTCAACAACCGCTCGTTGAGCAGGTAGCCCTTCTGGAACTCGGCTACGATGGTATTGGGTTCCTGTTCAGCGGACTCCACCTGGCTCATGGCCTGATGAAAAGCGGGATCGAAGGCGGTACCCGGCCCAGACTGCACCGGGGTGACACCGAATTTCTTCAGGGTCGACTGGAGCATGCTCAAAGTCAGTTTGATCCCTTCTATGATAGCTGCCATGCTTTCTTCGCTGGCGTGCTCAAGGGCACGCTCCATGTTATCAATGGCAGGGAGAATCTCTAGAATCAGCGACTCATTGCCGTACTTGAGCAACTCTTCCTTCTCCTTCTGCACCCTTTTCCGGTAATTCTCCAGGTCAGCCCGCTCACGGAGATATTTATCCCAGTTTGCCGCTGCCTCAGCTTCTTTAGCTTTTAATGCATTTTCCATCTCTGCTAGTTTATCGGGCTCTGTTTCAGTCAGGTCAGCTGATTCCGCCCCTTCTTGTTTTTCGGATTCTTCAGCTGTAGAAGCCTTTTCCTTGAGAGCTTCGCTGATCGAACTAGCACTGTGTTTCTTCTTATCCACTGTTGATAATCTCCTTGACCATGTGCTTAAGTGTAATTGTTGTTTATTCCATCTCCAACAACCTGCTCACCAGCTTTGCCGTATAATCCACGATGGGAATAACCTTGGCATAGCCCATTCTCGTGGGACCGACCACTCCCAGCACCCCCAGAGTATTTTGGCCGGTTACATAGGTAGAAGTGATGAGGCTCATTCCCGGCATGTCGCTCAAGTGGGATTCGGCGCCAATGTATATCTGCACACCTTCAGCGGCAATGGCCCGATCGAACAGCTGCAGGATGGTGCTTTTTTTCTCGAAGGTGCGGAATATCTCCTTCATCTTTGCCACATCGGCGAATTCCGGCTGATCAAAAATATTTACCTGCCCCTCGATAAAGACCTCGGCAACGTCCTCGTCGACCGTCTTGGTGGAGAGGGACAGTGCCCGTGCCATGAACCGATCGTATTTCGCCTTGTCGCTCTGCATCTCCTGCAAAAGCTTAGACCGGACCTGGGCGATGGTGAGCCCTTCAAGCAGGTCATTCAGGTAATTGGACATCTTAACCAGGTCATCAGCGGGTATATCCTCGTCCGCTTCGATAATCCGGTTCTGCACCGTGCCATTCTGAGAAACAAGGATCGCCAGCAAGCGCCTGCTCCCCAGCTTGACGAACTCGATCTGACGGAAAACATTGGCATCGAAGCGCGGGGCAACGACAATACCCATATAATGGGAGGTGGAGGAGAGCATCCGGCTCGTTTCCTTGAGCACCTCCGCCATATCCTTGCCTGTCACGGAACAGCGCCTGAGAATCTCCTCCTGCTCGTCACGGCCAATGTTCCTCACCGACAGTAGCGAGTTCACGTAGAACCGGTAAGCCTTGTCAGTGGGTATACGCCCGGCTGAAGTATGAGGCGAAGCAAGAAAACCCATCTCCTCCAGGTCAGCCATGACATTTCTCACCGTAGCCGGGGAAAGCGCCATGGGGTGCCTGCGAGTGATGGTCCTGCTACCGACCGGCTCCGCCGTGACGATATAATCCTCGATGATCGCTTCGAGAATCTGCCTGCCTCGGGGAGAAAGCTGCTCATCCATAAGTGTACCTCTTTAAAGCACATTAGCACTCAAAGAATTTGAGTGCTAATGTTGTCAAAATAACAACCGGATTGGTCTTTGTCAAGGGATTTTCCCCCCTTTTGATGGGGTTTGACAGCTTGCAAGTCCTGCTAGATAGTTTCCATCCGGAAACTCCGGATGAGAAACTAGTGGTTTCCGATTCGGAAAGAGGGAATTTTTTGTTCTGGCAAGGAAATCAAGGGCTTGCGTGGAGACGTACATCGGTACGTCGCACAAGTAAGCCCGCAGATTGACGCCGCCAGGGCAAAAAAGCACCCTTTCCGGATGGAAACTAGATAAAGCTGGAGAAAATCTGGTTGGCAAAGATAATTTTGTCTGGGGGGATAGCAATGAGGCGACCCGACTTCACCAGCAGCCCCTTGACTTCAAGCTCACCGATAAGGCCACCGTATTCTTCCTCAACAACAGGGCCGAATTCCTCGATGGCATCAAGCATATCAATCCCTTTCAGCAGGCGCAACCCAAGGAAAAATACCTCGGCAAGAGCATCCCGACGCGCAAGTTGCTGCAGCTCTTCCTCCTGCAGATGGTCTTGCTGCATTGCAGCAAGGTAGGCGGTATGGTTGCGGGGATTAACCCACCTCAAGCCCCAACCGGGTTCGCGCAGGAATGAATGGGCACCGGCGCCGAAACCGAGATAGTTGCCACGCCGCCAGTAAACCTGATTATGACGGGACCTGAAAAGGGGCCGGGCAAAGTTGGAGATTTCGTAATGCTCGTAACCATGCAAGGCAAGCAAATACCTGGTAGCCTCGAACATGGCTGTCGCTTCATCCTCGTGGGGCAGGCTAAGATCCCCAGCCTCGAACATGGCTGCAAACGGAGTCCCCTCCTCGACGCTGAGGCTATAGGCGGAAATGTGCTCCGGGCCAAGTCTGATTGCCTCATCAAGAGCTTTTTCCCACATGGTCAGGCTCTGGCCGGGAAGCGAGTGGATGAGATCGATACCGATGTTATCAAAGCCGACTTTTCTCGCGGCCTTATAGGCGGCTAGCGATTCTTCCACACTATGGACACGACCAAGTTGCTGCAAAAGCGCATCATCAAGCGCCTGCACCCCCAGGGACAAACGGTTTATCCCCGCAGCACGATAGCCGGCAAGTTTTTCCGCCGTCACCGTGCCGGGGTTCGCCTCAATGGTAATCTCCCCATCGGAGTTCAATCCATAGAGGCGCGCCGCGGTATCGATTATCCGCCCCACCAGCTGCGGCGCCATCAGCGATGGGGTGCCGCCGCCAAAATAAAGAGTCGGCGCAGAAACCGGCGCGGCGAGTTTTGCCGCCCGAAGCTCCATCTCCCGCACCACCGCCGCCACATACTCATCAGGCGAGACCAGGGAACCGGCAACGGAATCGAAATCGCAATAGAGACATTTCTTCAGACAAAAAGGGAAATGGATGTAGAGAGAAACGTGCATAAGGAAATGATAATCCATAGGAACGGCAAATGTCCAAATTTAACTCCTCTTGAAATAGATGTTTATTTGCATTAAACTTCCCCACATCATAATGAAATTTTATTTATGGAGGAGGTCGCCTATGAGCAAGCAGATCAAGGCTGCCGCGGTGCAGTTCACTATCAAGATTGGAGATATAGATGCCAACGTGGAGCATGTGCGAGAAGCACTGCACCGGCTGCATGGGGAAGGGGTGCAGCTGGCGGTGCTGCCGGAGATGTGGAGCTGCGGCTTTGCCTACAGGGAATTGAACGAACTGGCCAGACGGACTCCCGAGGTGGTGGAGGAGATGGGCCGCCTTTCGGCGGAACTGGGCATGGTGCTGGTGGGGAGCCTGCCCGAACCGGAAGGGGACAAGGTCTGCAATACGGCCTATGTCCTTGATCAGGGCAAACTGGTGGGGAAATATCGGAAGATCCACCTCTTTTCCCTGATGAACGAGGACCGGGCCTTTACCGGCGGCGATTCGTGGCTGTTGGCCGATACCAGTCTGGGAAAGATCGGCGTCATTATCTGTTATGACCTGCGCTTTCCCGAGCTGCCCCGGCGCCTTGCGGTGGAAGGGGCAGAGATTATCGTCGTGCCCGGCGAATGGCCCAAGCCGCGGCAGGAACACTGGCGGCTGCTTCTTCTGGGGAGGGCAATCGAAAACCAGCTCTTTATCGTTGCAGCCAACGCCTGCGGGGTGATGGGAAAGCTGGACTTCTTCGGCACCAGCATGATCATCGGCCCCAAGGGAGAGATCCTCGCCGAGGGGGGCTATGAAAGCTGCGAACCCACGGCTGTCCTGGATTTTGCCCATATGGAGAGCTGGCGTCAGCAGATCACCTGCTTCCCCGATCGAAAACCTGAGTACTATTAACCTTTCCAATATGGATTCAAGCAGAAAAATCGTGTTGACTTCGGCTTGCGGAAGGCTTATGTATTGGACTTTATCGCCACAGACAGCAAATTCTGCATCGGAATCAGGAGGTAACAAGCCTTGGAATTTTTCGCCACAACCGGACTGGTCGTAAAACTGGTACTCTTTGTTCTCCTTTACTTTTCAGTCGTCTCCTGGGCTATTATCTTTTACAAGCTGTTACAAGTGCACCGGGCGAATAACGAGTCAGAACGTTTCCTGGAATTTTTCTGGAAAGCCAAACGCTTCGACGCCATCAATGCCCAGTTGGACCGTTTTGCCAATTCACCCCTCACCGTGCTTTTCAATGAAGGCTATGGTGAGCTGAAGAAGCTCATGGAAAAGGGAGAGGAAAAACAGGACCCTAATGTCATCAGTACCGATCTGGCAGGAATCGACAACATAACCCGTGCCTTGCGCCGCGCCACGACTTCGGAAATAACCAGACTGGAAAAATACCTGACATTCCTGGCGACTACCGGCTCCACTGCTCCATTTATCGGACTTTTCGGCACGGTCTGGGGCATCATGACCGCTTTCAAGGGGATCGGCGAAACCGGCTCCGCATCACTTGCCGTTGTCGCGCCAGGCATTGCCGAGGCCTTGATCGCGACGGCAATTGGCCTGGTTGCCGCCATACCAGCCGTTATGGGATATAACCATTTTCAACAAAAAATCCGTGTTCTGATCGGCGAGATGGACAGCTTTTCCACGGAATTCCTCAACATTGTCCAGCGCACCTTCACCGGCAAATAGGAGAGCAGGATGGAACTGGGAAGCAGGGACAACAACGGCCGCTCCACCATGTCACAGATCAACGTCACGCCATTGGTTGACGTCATGCTCGTCCTTCTGGTGATCTTCATGGTTACCGCACCCATGATGCAGCAAGGGGTGCAGGTCAACCTCCCCAAGGCGGACACGAAGGCACTGGCCCCCCAGGAAGAGACGGTCATTGTCACCCTGGAAAGGTCGGGCAGTATATTCATCAACAAGGCGGAAGTGCCTCAGGGTGAGCTCAAGACAAGATTGGCAGGCATGTTTGCGTCAAGAGCAAAGAAAGAGGTTTTTCTCAAGGCGGACAAGGATGTTCCCTATGGTGAAGTGGTAAAAACCATGGCTGAAATCAAAGGTGCCGGCATCGAACGTCTCGGCATGGTCACGGAGCCTGCCCAAGGCAAATGAAACGCACACTGAAAAGAAAAGAGCCGGGACCGGGAGGAATGCTGGTCTGTTCCTTCCTCTTCCACCTGGTAATTTTTCTCATAATCACCCGATTCAACTTCCTGCCGGGTCTGTATACTGATAACACCCCCGTTTATTATGTGGATGTGGTCAGTCTGCCGGTGGCAAGTCCCCAGGCAGGAACTCCGGCCGGCGGCTCTCCTGCCTCCGTTCCCGTCACTGAACCTTCCCCACCGACAACGGAATCACAGCAGATGAAGCTGCCCTCCACAAAACCTGCTCCAAAAGAAGCAGGCAAACCGCAGCCGAAAACTGCAGCAGGAGTTGAGACAGCGCGGGAATTCGAAGAGCGTCTGGCAAAACTTGAGCGGGAAAATGAAGCTCGACATCAGGCAGCCGCTCTGGAAGCCGCAAGAAAAAGGGCCGCCGGCATCGGCAAAGGGCCGACTGGCATGCCTGCAGCTACCGGTACTGAAGCAGGAAGCGACTATTCCAACTACATCCGCTCACGTCTTGAAGATGCCTTCCGACAGGAGGATACTTTCAAACCCGACAGGAACAAGGTCGTGGAAGTAAAGCTGACCATCGGCCGCAACGGAAAAATTATCAGCAAACGTTTCGAGCGCAGCTCGAATGATATAATGTTCAATAATGCCGTCGAGCGGGCCATAAGCAGGGCCGAAAGGGATTTCAGGCCGCCGCCCGGTGGCGGTAGCTATGAACACGGTTTCGTTTTCAAACCTCAAGGGGTAGGTAAAAATTGAAAAAATTTTTCATCCTCATAATGCTGCTCTGCCTGCCTGGCTTGAATTTGGCCCAGGACTATCTGGAGGTTACCGCCCCCGGCAATCGGCAACCACAACTTGCCATCGCCCCTCCCGTCCCCTTGTCCGGCACTCATAACGCCGAACTGGACAAAACGATAACTGACATTTTCGCCTTCGACCTGACGCTGGCCGGTCAATTTACCGTGATGCCCTCTCCCCCTGGTGAAACACGGACCGGCATCCGCTCGGGAGAATTCGACCTGGCCCCATGGCAGGCTGCAGGTGCAAATCTGCTGGTAAAGAGCGGCTACATCGACAACGGTGCAACCATCACCATGGAGTTCAGGTTCTTCGATGTCAGCCGTGGCAAGGAATTGGTGGTAAAACGCTTTACGGGCAAGCGCACCGATCAACGCAAGATCGTCCACATGTTCAGCAACGAGATACTTTCGGCCACAACCGGGGAAACTGGTCCATTCACCGGCAAGACGGCCTTCGTCTCCACGGCATCAGGCAACAAGGAAATCTATTTGATGGACTACGATGGGTATAATGTGCAGCGCCTTACCAAGAACGGCTCCATCAACCTCAATCCCGATTTTTCACCAAGCGGCAAGGAACTCATCTATACCTCCTACAAGAGGCGCAATCCCGATCTCTATCGACGGGAACTGCTCACCGGCGCCGAGGCACGGATTTCCTCCCATCCCGGCATCAACGTGACCGGCGCATGGTCTCCGGACGGCACCAGGATAGCTTTGGCCATGAGCAAGGATGGCAACTCCGAGATCTACACTATTTCCAAAGATGGCAAACAGGTGGTCAGGCTCACCAAAAATGAGGCCATCGATGTCTCTCCGGCATGGTCTCCCGACGGGTCCCGCATCGCCTTCGTATCGGACCGCCTGGGGAAACCGCAGATTTTCGTCATGAATGCCGACGGCTCCCACGTTACCCGCCTCACGACCAGCGGCACATACAACGTCAGCCCGCGCTGGTCTCCAAAGGGAAACACCATAGCCTACTGCCGCCAGGAGGGAGGGTTCCAGATCCATGTCATAAACGTGGACGGAAGCAATGACATCAAGCTCACCTCCGATGGAAGCAACGAGCATCCAAGATGGTCGCCGGATGGCCGGTTCATCGTCTTCAGCTCAAGCAGGGCAGGAAAAGAAGGGATATACGTGATGAGAAACGACGGCACTGGGCAGGTGAGGGTATCCCGCGGCAGCAGTGCCGATTCTCATCCCACCTGGTCGCCACGCTGGTGAGTTCCGGTTTCATTTATATTTCTTAAGTCACTTGTTGAAATTGCCTTAGACTTATGTATAATCCATCTAGTTTTTGACTTTGCGAGGAGTCGATCCTCTGTTCTTAAAACTGTAATTAAAAGGAGAGAAGAAATGCGTAAGGGTATGGTAGGCTTGGTGACGGTTTTGTTTTGCGGTGCTCTTTTATGCGGTGGCTGTGCCAAGAAGGAGATGGTAAAAGCTGAAGAGGCGACTGTACCACCGGTTACGACGGAAAAGCCTGCCGTAACCCCACCTGCCAAGCCCGCCCCCAGTGAAACCGTCAAGGAACAACCTATCCAGGAGGCACCGACGACAACGGCTGAATCGACCGTCAAGGAACAAGCTCCGACAGTTATCGCCGCCACCGAACTGGAAAAAGTCCTCTTTGATTTCGATTCTTTCGTCCTCTCGCCGGCGGCCCGAGACACCCTGTCCAAGAATGCCCAGTGGCTGGAGAAAAACAAACAGGTCAAAGTTCAGATCGAGGGTCACTGCGACGAGCGCGGTTCTGATGAATACAACCTGGCCCTTGGAGAAAAGCGCGCCAAGTCTGCAGTGAATTATCTTGTTACCCTCGGCATACCCGCCAGCCAGCTGAGCGTTATCAGTTTCGGCAAGGAAAAGCCTGCTGACCCGGGTCATGACGAAGCTGCGTGGGCGCAAAACAGAAGAGCCGAATTCGTTATTCTCAAATAGACCATCCAACATAAAGTAAAAAGGGAGCCTCGTGCAGGCTCCTTTTTTATATGCCGTTCCAACTAGTTTTGCTGTACAGGGGAGGATTGAAAATCATGCAGTTCGTCAGGAGAGGTTTGCCTCTCATCTTTATTATCGCTCTCGCCGGTTGTGCAACAAGAGAAACGGTGGATTCCATGCAACGGGACATGGACGAGATGAAGAGCCGCCTGTTCAAGATGGAAAAGGACATCGGCGGAATGCGCAGCGAGACAAAGGAAGGGATTGACAAGACCATCAAGGACTTTCACAAGGAGATGGAAAGCCAGCGCAAGGGAGCCGCCGATCTACAGGCGACCCTGGACAGCACCAAAGTCGACATGCAGGTCCTGACCGGCAAGGTCGACGATGTGCGGGTCTTGGCCCAGAAGCCGGCAGACGATCTGGCCCTGCTCAAGGAAGATACCGACCGGCGCCTGGCTGCCATGGAAGATCGCCTTGCCAGACTTGACAAAGGCTTTGATGAGTTCCAGAAGAAAATGGCAGAGGCAAAAGCAGCGGAAGCCGAACAAACACCTGAGGCACTTTACCAGAAAGGATTGGAGACCCTGCGCAAGGGCGATCCCCAGAAGTCCAGGGAGTACCTGAGCAGATTTTTGGAACTGTTCCCCAAACACGACCTGGCGGCAAACGTGCATTATTGGCTGGGAGAAACCTATTACAGCGAAAAGAAATACGACCAGGCTATTCTCGAATTCCAGGAGATCATCAAGAATTACTCCGGCAATGAGAAGATTCCAGCAGCAATGCTGAAGCAGGCCATGGCCTTCAAGGAACTGGGAGATGCTAAAAGCGCCCGATACGTCTACAAAAAGGTGGCGGAAGATTATCCGCACACGGATGAAGCGCGCATTGCCAAAGAAAAATTGAAGGATCTCAAATAAAAAAAGACGGGGCTCTGGCCCCGTCTGCCTTTTCGCTCTCCTGTATCGGCAGGACTACACCTTCTTTGCAGCCGCTTCCTTTTCTTCTTTAGCCTCTTCATTCTCTTCCGACTGGGGAAGCTTATCCTTCTCCTCCGCAGTGCGGGACTCCTCCTGGACACTCTGCTTGAAATCCTCAGTGGCCCTCTTGAATTCAGCGAGCCCTCGCCCAAGCGACCTGGCCAGGTCGGGAAGTTTTTGCGGGCCTATGACTACCAGCGCAATGACAAAGATTACAATCAGTTCCGGCATCCCGATTCCAAACATATCGAACCCCATGATCCGTTAAAGTGTTAACAACTCTCAGGAAACTGCTTCCCGGCCTCAATCCTGACAAAATAATAGAGGTTTTACCATAGTGTGTCAAGGGACGTAATTTAAGGATTTGACATAGCCAGGAACATTGACTACTATCGGTAGGCACTTTGAAACAGTGTACCTGCATGCAAAAGGAGACGTTGGCATCTACCATGTACCAGGATGATATGAAGAATGAAATCAGAGCCCTGCTCAAGGAACGAAACGGTATTTTGCTGGCCCATAATTACATGCGTGACGAGGTTCAGGAGATCGCAGACATTACCGGAGATTCCCTCGGGCTCTCAGTTGAGGCTGCAAAGACCTCAGCCTCGGTGATAGTCTTCTGCGGTGTTCATTTTATGGCTGAATCCGCCTCTATCCTGGCACCGGACAAGACGGTCCTTCTGCCGCGACTTGACGCAGGCTGCCCCATGGCAGACATGGTGACGGTGCCTGCTCTTCAGGAGATGAAGAGACGCCATCCCGGAGTACCTGTCGTAACCTATGTCAATTCATCGGCAGCGGTCAAGGCCAACAGCGATATCTGCTGCACCTCCGCCAATGCAGTGAAGGTGGTAAAATCACTGGCTGCACCCGAGATCATCTTTGTCCCCGACAGGAACCTGGGGCGCTATGTGGCCCGGTTCACCGACAAGACCTTCCACTTCTGGGATGGTTACTGCCCCACCCATGAGCGGCTGAAGCCGGAAGCGGTACTCCGTCTGAAAAAGGAGAATCCCGGCGCCCTGTTCATCTGCCATCCCGAATGCAATCCCGAGGTTGAGGCGCTGGCTGATCATGTTTGTTCAACCACCGGCATGTATGACTTCTGCAAGAAAAGTCCTGCC